>JAKBAU010000158.1 GCA_021808875.1 Pseudomonadota bacterium
ATAGGTGGAGCGCAGATATCGGTACTGGCCGAGGGCCCGAAAAATCGCCAGATCGCGCTCGGTGAGGACCAGGCACTTGCCCCGGCTCTCGCGGTGCATGCGCGAACGTCGAACCGTACCCATGGAACTTATCAGTCTTGGGCAGCCGCGACGAGCGCCTGCTCCAGTTCCGTAGCCAGTTCGGCAACAGCAGCGGCCTTCTCGACCCCGGTGCTCGCTATCCGTACCCGCCATAGTGCCATTTCGAGCTTCCAAGCTTGGGCGGACGCTCGGGCCGCTTCCTGACTTAGGAGGCGCGCCATTTTGCTCGCTTGATGATAGATGGGCGGCTTGGAGGCAGGGCCCCAGCCGGAGGCGTAATTGAAGCCGTGGTGCCGTGGATCGCTCATTGGGCATTCCCTTCCCAAAGGACAGGTCATCCGATAGCGGGCAAGTAACGCCAAGTCTAAGTGCGCTATCTGCAAGCATATGCTGCAATGCACCGCAAGCTTCACCTATGATTATTCATCACATTTTTCGGGTTCGTGTACGAATTGTAGAAGATCTGTAGATTACGGGAGTCTTCCCCTCTGTAGACGCTCTTGTCCGACGTCAACATGCCGACTAGCGTCAGTATTCGTGGATCGAACATCGGCAATGGTTCTCGGCGATCGGCTTGTCCGGGCAAGCCGGCCGCGACCTGATGCAGGTTCATCTCGACGGCGTTGAGCGGTTCGTTAGCGCGTCGGCCGAGCAGCGAGAGCAGTTCGGCCACGAACTGACTGCTCTGCTGCACAGCGTGCTTGCAAGGCATGGCGATCTGGAACAACGCATCAAGACCGCTGACACAGCGCTGAAGCGAGCAGGCGGACGCACTGACATTGACGTTGCGGTTTTTCTTGGCAGGTGGGCGCTCAGATGGCTTTGGAGCTTATATTTGCCGGCGAGTCGTTGATTGCCCGGAAGCGACAAACGTTTAAGGCCAATGAGAGGAGGTACGAAGCGCGCCCGTATTGATATAGGTGCTGATTTCGATCGCTGTCAGGACGAACGTCGGGATGCCCTCGCGGTTGAGCACGTATTCGCCAGCTTCATTCTCATACATCGCGTAGTTGCCACGCGGCACGGAAACTCTCGCTGCGCCTTCTGGCCTTGTCACTATGTCCGTGATCGTCGCTGTCCACGTTTTGTTGGTCACGTTTTCTCCTCTCGCGCCGATCAGTGGCGCGCTGTGGCTTCTGTGAAGTGGAGGAGCCCAACTATCCGACAGGGGACTGTCCCAGCTATGTGCGGAAAGTAAACGATTCGGAGGCAGCATGTCAAAGGCGCGCGGAAGCGTTAGCCCATATCCACGAAGAACGGGAGCACAACGTCGTCGGCTTTCGGGGCGTTTTCGACCTGAACCTTGTCCTTCGCGTCGATGTATGTCCCGAAGCGCTTGATCCATACGGCCGCAAAGAACGCGTGCGCGAACTCCACCACGTCCAGAGATGCGCGCGAAACTTCGGGCAGCAAGTTTCTGTGTGCGTCTGTTACGGTCTACTCGCCGGTAATTTTCTTGATCCCGTGCAAGTAAATCAAATCGGAAAACAGAAACACGGAATTGAAGCCATGATGCGAGGCATACAGTTTCCATAGGTCCGACACGCCGTCGTCCGCGAGTGCTGCGTCTTGTCGCGCAGCAGCCCGTCGAAGCCTTCCGCCATGAAACGTTCCTGCCAGCGCCAGACGCAGGTTTTCGAGGTGCCGGTCTGGCGCATGATCTCGTTGGTGCCGATACCATCGGCCGACAGAAGAACGATCCTGGCGCGCCAGACATGTTTCTGAGGGCTGTTACGGTTTCGGGCCACGGCTTGAAGGCGGCGGCGAACGGCGGGCGAGAGGGTCACAGAAATTCCGGTGCGCATAGCCCAGACTCCCACGCGTCGGGGCAATTGGGAATCCCTCCCGGGATTCAAATGTCAGATTTTATCCACTAGGAGTGCCTCGGCATGCAACAGCGCGCACGAATTGAGCTTGAGCCTAAGACTGGCAGCGAAATTGCCGACTGGATGTACGAGCATTGGGAAAATAGAGCCGCGCAAATAGCGGAACAAGTTGATTTTCTGCGCTGACAGACCGAAGCGACGAAAGACTGCATGGGTTGCGACTCGGAGCGCAGAGTTCATGCGAGCAAATGGGCGCTATGTGCGTTGGACTGTCGTCGCCGTAGCGGTGTGCGGAGCCCTGTCAACGATTACGGCAGCTCTCGCGCTGGTTCGGTAAGAGCCATATCCTGGCTGTAAAGAAACTTTAGAATTTACGGGCAGAAAGGCCGCTCGGATGCGTGCCACAATTTCCGGGTTAGCATCGTTGGCACTGCCACGATCACGCGAACACGATGCAAGTCAGGCGTTAGCTTTTTCCGTGCATAGGAGCACGGCTAGTCGTTTGCGCGGACGGACTCAGCTTATATTTCCAGTCTCGCGGCAGGTGTTCGAGTGCCCACGCGTAAGCCTTCTCGTCTGCATCTTTGTCGATCGAAGCCGAGAAACCGCCTCAATTGCGCTGCTCGGTGGGAGCCGCTTGAACATGCCAGAGAGCATCCGTCTATCCAATCGAGTTCTTTCGTCTAGGGGCGTCAAATACCCCGACGCTTGGCGGCATCAACGAGTTCAGACTTGAACCAGTCCCATTTTGACGCCTGCCTTAGACGACCGCGGTCTGAAAGAGCCGCCGAGTTCGCTTCAATCTTTCCAACGTTGATGTTCAGCCAGGCTCGTGCATCGTCAAGAAACCTTGGCCCTTTCGGAATGGCATGGTCGAACATCGGCTTGAAGTAGTCGAGATGCAGCAAGCCGTCCTTGTCTCGCAGTAGGCGCTGTTTCGGATCGGACGATAGTTTGTCACGCAACTCCCTCGACAAGAGCACTCTTGGATAGACGGCGTCCCGCGATTCTAATTCGTGCGCTTGGACCAAGGCGGGACCGAAAGTTACGCTCTCGGTTTGATCGTGATATAACGCACCAAGCGCAAGTCCGCCTCGAATCAGCATCCCGATTTTCAGCGCTTCGACGGCAATAACTCCGGTCCATCTTTCGACTTCCTGCAACCACATGTCCGCTATGATCTGCGTGAGCACCGGGGGGACCTCCGCAGAAACTTCGGGCAAAGGAAAACTTAGGAACAGAAGATCGGAAAACGTTGTGACTTCCGGCCGGATGCTGCGGAATATAAGTCCGCCATCTGGCGGCGCTTCACCGTCAAGATTGAATCTGCCCTGTAGGGTCGCAATCCGTCGGACGAATTTGAGTAAGCTGTCAGTCTGCTGTGTGTTCGATGTGAGGACAGCATCGGAGAAGCCGAGAAGATCAATTAGCAGTGCGATGTGTCTTTCCATCGGCGGCTCGCTCTTTACGTTGGACGCGTCCCACGGCCAAAACCAATCGGTGTGCTCTCTCCGAATGCCGCGCGCGGGTCGGCCCGACTGGTCTTCAACCAATCGGCGATTTTCTGTGCTACCAAAGCATATGACTTGGGCGCGCCGATTTCGCCGCTAAGGGCGTCTCGAAGCATGTGCGGCAATTCTTCGATCGTCTTACTTAAGGCCAGACGGTGGGGAAGTGTTTCTCGAAACACCGAACTGATTTCGTCGTAGATTGTCATGGCATCACCCTTTCACAGCGTTTGCTCTGGCTTCCGAACGCCGGAATGCTATTCACGCTCTCGGAAGCCAACCGCTTTCATTTCTAACGATGCCTCCATCCGGTCGGATCATATGAATTCTGCGAAGATGAATCATATCGAACTCCTGCGCCTCGCCTTCCTTCATTTCCGGCCTCGGTCCGGCGATCACGAGCGCGACTGGAAACCATCGGAAAAGCCCATTTCGTTCGCCGTGCATTAGGACAGGCCCTCCACTGCACCCGCTGAGATTGAGCCCAACGGGCGGCATCGCAGGAGCCCATCGCGATGGACGCACAATCTTAGGGTCATAGGTGATTAGTATGTTCCGGTCAGTGATATCTTCGACTGCGGCAAGCGCGCCCCAGGCGGCAAACTCGACCTCGCGCTTATGATTTGTCTTTCTCATTTGCTCGGGGAAACCGCAAACACTGAGCGCACGCATTCGCTCGGGGATCGGCGGCGGCCAATCCGCTCGACAGTCAACCGCTATTGTGTTTGCCAAAGTGAGCAATTCTTCAGAACATCTGAACGTGGCTATATCGCTCCCAGGATCGCGGTCTATGATCGCCTCGCCTGGATTGAAGGGAGTGAGGCGCAACTGGCAAATTAGACCGGGCGTCTTGACGGTCGCGGCTTCGAAAATCTCAATTACATGATTTGCCGTGACCCCTACGATATTGTCGGCAAACCTAAGAAAGAAGCATGTTCCTCCCCGCAACGTTCTTGGCCATGGCGTGTCCGGTTCATGCCACGATATTGGCGCAGAGATGCGAAGCGAGAAGTCCGCAACGGCGTCCAACATCGAGCGGTCGAAGGGCGCGAGTTCCACCATATCGCTCATTCATTTCGGTCGTGGCTCAGCTTCTTCGCGCGCGAGCTTTATGAGCGCGTCAACCTGTTCCATAGTTTGCGCTTCGATTCGCTTCGGCTTCCCGCTGGTAAAGAACTCTATCGTTATCTTTCGGCCGTATCTGCCGTGTAGCCAGGCTGCTACGGCTGACGCGATTACCGGTCCCATCTGCTTTGCTTGGACAACTATCTGGCCAACGTAGCCGCCGCTGGCATCGGCGGCGTCCATCATCATAACCGGCATGTCGGCCACAATGCCGCTCTTGCTGAGGGCGTCGCGAATTTTTCGCAACTCGGTTTGGACTTCGTCGGAGAATTGCGCGGGATCGCTCTCTGAACATAGCAGTATCAAATTGATTTCGGGGACGCCCTCTTCGCGATCTCTGAGCATCGCTTCCTGCCGTGCCCTGTTCTCTTTGGCAGCGCGCATGATCTCGTCCTGTTGCTCTCTCGTAAGTGCCATCCCTGCTCTCCGCGCGTATTATCAAATAAGGTATACGAATTTTCCCGAGGTACAATGATTGTCTTGGTGTACATCGGGGCCGAGCAGCACAGCGGCATCGCGGACGTAAAATGGAACTAAAGACCTAGCCGCGCTTCTGCCGTCCAGCCGGTTAGCGTCTCGGACGCACCACCTACGAATGCGTGGAGATAGGTTGAACGCAAATAGCGGTAATAGCTCAACGCCCGAAACAGCCCCATGTCCCTTGAGGTAATGACCAAGCGTTTGCCCTTCGGGGTACGGTGCATACGTGAGCGTCGCGCGTTCGATGACATTTACTGACACCCACACTCAAGAGGACAGACAGGTATATGCGTGAAGGAGCTTTGTAACCGTGCGGTATGCGAGGCGATGCGTAGCCGCGCTCCACAACATTCACCTATGGGCTGATATCACTTTTGCACTTTGGACCACAGACTTGGTCATTCCGCATTCGGCAGAGCCCGTAATGGGCCCGTGAGCTCATGGGCTGGGCACGAGATGTGCCCAAGTAAAAAACAACATAACGACTCCCGAATTCTCCCACATTGAAGACCTTTTAGGTTTTGACACGCCTTTCGTCTTGCGACGTCTTGCGATTGTAGTCACTGTCTGCCGCTCACGATCTCACGGCACATGGGGGGGAACCAATGCTCGAGGGAATCGAAAAAGTCGCCCTGGGTCTGGGCGCACTTATCTTCGCTGCGTGGATTTTGGACGATATTATCGGGTTTCTGTCTCGTCCTGCTGGCGGCTTTCCCCTCATTGCCAAAATAGTCGGTGGGATTGCTGCGCTCATCGGGATTGCTGCCCGCATCTATTATCGCCATAGCCGCAGTCGGGTCTGACATGCAGCTCAAGCTTCAACGCTCGCAGCGTATGGGTGGCGTGCTCGCAGGCACTGTCGTCTTCTGCCTTGACGTCCGCGCGGACTACACCGCAGACGAACGCGACAACATCAACAAATATAAGCTTGGCGGCCAGGTGATCTACAGCAGTCAAGCCGCGCGTAAGCATTTCGAGCGTGCCGGAAAACATCTGGCGCGTACGCGGAACATGAGGGATTTGAAAGACCAAGCTGGTGGCTTTGCCCATGGTGCCTTCTCGCTGGCCCTCGCCAAGATGAGCCTCAATATTTCCATCGCAAGCCTTGGCCGCGGTCACCATATCGAGTGCAAGGACCTGAGCGAGCTCCTCGACGCCGAAGACACGGTGCGCGATGCCTGTAAGGACGTGACCCGCTACCTTCAAGTCGCCGAGACCTTCAACGGCAGCGAAGTGGTGGTGGAGTACGAAGACGGCGAGGAGCGTGTCCATATCACGCGTCCCCTGCCGACCCTCATAGGCAGCCAGGTCGATGAACCCGGCCCGATTGTAACGGATGCCGAGTTTGAGGACGTCGATGAATCCGAGCCGGCCTTTGACGGCCCGCCACCACCGATCGCTCCACCCTATGATCCATACTTAGAACTGGGCCGTTATATCCGGCGCCTATGGGACCAAATGCTGGAGGCCATGGCCAGCTGGTGGCGTAAAGGGCTGGCTTTCGCCACATCCAAAGGCTGGGACGGAATTCCCATTCGATCGTTCGAAGCGCTCAAGCGGTACTGGTCCAGTCTTGAAAAGTGGTGCGTCGGCTTCTTCGAGCAAAAGGGCTTGCCTTTCGGCATTACAGCGTTTCGGGTGACCTGCACCGTCGTAGCGGCGTTTGTCGTCGCCGGGCTCATCATCCTCAGTTACGACCTCCTGTGATGGATGAACGGCGCTACTCGGCCTTCACCCCCTTCGCGCGGCGCTTCACAGACGAGCGTGCCCGTGACCTTGCCGACACCAAAGCGCTTTATGCCCGAGTGCGCGCCCAACACCTGGGATCTCTTTACGCCCGCGCGAAGACGCGAACGATTTTCGCCGACAATATCTTCGCAAACTGCTCGGACGTGTCCGAGCCCTTAGTCCCGGTATTCACCCGCGCCATTGATCGTCTTTTGCAGCTTGAACGGCCGATCTTCGAATGTCCGGATATCGACCTCGATCGTGCCCATCTATCGCTTAAAGAAGCCGTCGACCTTCGCCATTTCCTCCGGGCCAAGGAGTATTTTCATGCCCATGTGGATGACGTCATCGATCTATTGGGTAACGGCCTTGTACTCATATTTGGGAGGCTCGCCGAGATGCTGCCCCAAAGCGCGGAGACATCGCCCTTTACCATCCCTCTTGTCTATTCCCTGCCGGAACCCAAAACCTTTCTCGATAATTTGATCGGCGAGCTCTATCAGCAGCCCTATATCGATGCCGGTCTCTTCGTTGAAGTTTCCCGCACCGTTCATCTGAACACCTGCGCCGCCTCCGGGATCGCGGATCCGTACGAGCCCAAGAAGCCTTTCTTGAAGCCTTCCGAGAACGATGCGGATCTGCAGACGCTCGTCGAGATCTACTTCAAAGGCACCCCGTTCTATGACCTTCTTCTCGCACCGGTGCCGCTCAAATTTACCTATGACGAACGCTATAGCCACATGCATGTGCTGGGCGGCTCAGGCGCCGGCAAAACCACCCTTCTGCAGAACCTGATCCTCCACGACCTCAAGTCGGATGATCCGCCCTCACTTGTCATTGTCGACAGCCAAGGCGACCTCATCGACAAGCTTTCGCATTTGGCTCTTTTCGATCCCGACTATGGCGCGCTTGCCGATCGTTTGATTCTCATCAGTCCCAAAGACATCGAGCATCCCCCGGCCCTGAACATTTTTGACGTGAACCGGGACCGCCTCGCGAGCTACAGCGAGGCCGCCAAGGAGCAGGTCACCGCCGGCGTCATCCAGACCTTCGATTATCTCTTCGCTGGACTTCTGGGAGCGGACCTCACCGCCAAGCAGGGTGTGTTCTTCCGCTTTGTGGCCCGTCTCATGCTGGCCCTTCCGGAGACGCTTGGCCGGACCGCGACCATCCTCGACATGCTCGCGCTCATGGACGATCCCGCGCCCTATCGCAAAGCGATCGAGTCGTTACCACCCATTCAGCGGAATTTCTTCGAACGGGATTTCGTCTCGAAGACCTTCGCCCAGACCAAAGAGCAGATCCGTTATCGTCTGAACGCCATCCTCGAGAACCCGACGCTCGCGCGCCTTTTCACTGCGCCCGAGACCA
>JAKBAU010000159.1 GCA_021808875.1 Pseudomonadota bacterium
TCTGGCAGCGCGTGCTGCGCGGAGTAAGTAGAGCGTGAGCATAACCAGGTCCAGCCTTCAGGAGACAGCGTGAAACTCAGCGTCATTCTTGCTGCGCTGGCCGGCCTTGCGGGTGCTGGCTACCTCATTGCCTTTGTCGGATTTGAGGCAATCTGGCACGCCGTCGAGCATGTCGGCTGGACCGGCTTTGGGGGTTTGTGCGTGTTCGCATTAGCGAATTTCATGCTGCTGGGAACCGCCTGGTACCTGATCGTTCCTCCCCACCATGCGCGACGGCTGGTCACGTTCGTCTGGGGGCGTGCGGTGCGCGATTCGGCCGGTGACGTGCTGCCGTTCTCACAGCTGGGCGGGATGCTGATCGGTGCCCGTGCCGCCAGCCTGCGCGGGCTACCGATCGCCAATGCGCTGGCCACAATGGCCGTGGATGTCACGCTCGAGATGGTCGCGCAGATCTGCTTCATAATCTGCGGCATTCTCATCCTCGTCATCACCTTGCCCCCCAACGGACGCCAGCTCGACATCCTCGAGGCTGCTTCCGTGGCCATCGCGCTCGGTGTTTTGGGCGCCGGCGGCTTCATCGTTGCCCAGCGTCGCGGCTTCGATGTCCTGGAACGTATCGCGACCCGCTTTTTACCCAAGGCCGCCCCCTATGCCGGCGACATCCATCGTCTTATTGGCCAGGTTCACGCCCAGCCCCGCCGCATGGTCGCAAGCTTTTGCATCCATTTTGCAGGATGGGTTGGAACAGCCCTCTTCACCTGGCTCGCACTCAGACTGATGGGCTGGCATGTAGTGTTAGCAGACGCGCTGGGCATCGAAGGACTGATGTGCGCTTTGCGCAGCGCCGCCGTGTTCGTGCCCAACGCCATCGGCGTGCAGGAAGCCGGGTACGCCGTCCTGATGCCACTGTTCGGGGTGCCCGCCCAAATCGGGGTTGCGCTGTCGCTGCTGCGCCGGGCTCAGCAGATAGCCGACGGTGCACCGATCCTGCTGGGTTGGCAGCTGTCTGAAGGCAGCTTTGCAGCGCGCTTGCGTGCGGAACGGCAGGCCAAGGTGCAAGGATGAGCCGCGTCCTTGTCACCGGTGCCTCCGGCTTTGTCGGCTCAGCAGTCCTGCGGGCATTGCTCGCGCAGGGCGAGGAGGTCCGGGCCCTCGCCCGTCCCTCCAGCCCCAAAACCAACCTGCAGGGGTTGGGTTGCGAGGTTGCGCTCGGAGATCTACGGGACCCGGCATCGCTATGCCGGGCGATGGATGGCTGCGACGACCTTTTTCATGTCGCCGCCGATTATCGTCTGTGGGCGCGTAATCCCGCGGAGATCATCGCCAATAACCGTGAAGGCACGCGCAATGTGCTGGAGGCAGCCAAACAAGCTGGCGTTCGGCGGATCGTATACACCTCCTCGGTGGCAACGCTGAAGCCGCACAGCGATGGTGGCGATGCCGATGAGCGAGATCGCGCCTCCTTCGACACCGCCATCGGTGCCTACAAGAAGAGCAAGGTGGTGGCCGAGCGCATCGTCGAGGACTACGTCCAGCAAGGCTTGCCGATTGTGCTTGTCAGTCCGTCGACGCCCGTTGGCCCCCGCGATGTCCGTCCGACACCGACCGGACGCATCATTGTGGAAGCAGCCCGCGGACGCATTCCGGCGTTCGTGGACACCGGCCTCAACCTGGTTCACGTCGATGATGTTGCCGCAGGCCATCTGCTGGCCCGCGCCCATGGCCGCATCGGCGAGACCTACATACTCGGTGGCCAAAACGCGACGCTAAGGCAGATGCTCGCAGAAATCGCCCGGCTGACGGGCAAAAGGGCTCCGGCAATCCGCCTGCCCAGGCTCCCGCTGTATCCCTTGGCCCTGATGGCGGAAATCGCAGCCGGACTGAGCGGCAAGGAACCGTTCGTTACGCGTGATGCGCTCGCCATGTCACGCCATCACATGTTTTTTTCTTCGGCCAAGGCGACAGAGCAGCTCGGTTATCGCGCACGCCCCTATGCAGAGGCTTTGCGCGATGCGCTAGGCTGGTTTGAAGCCGAAGGATATCTGTCGTGATGTGGCTCGCCTTTCGCGATGTGGTATTTGGCGCTCTGCCGCTGGTGATCTGGCTTTACCTGTTGCTGTTTCGCGGCCTGTTCTGGCAGGCTCAGGAGCGCGACGACCGCCACGTCCCCAATGCCGAACCGACCAGCTGGCCCTCGGTGACTGCAATCGTGCCGGCGCGCAATGAAGCGGATGTGATTGCAACCACGCTGTCGAGCCTTCTAGCGCAGACCTACGCAGGCCGCTTCCGTATTCTGCTGGTCGACGATGAAAGCAGCGACGGAACGCGTGCTCAGGCCGGTGCCCTTGGCAATGAAGCACGCCTGCGCGTGCTCGCCGGAAACCCACGCCCCTCCGGGTGGACCGGTAAATTATGGGCCGTTCACCAGGGCGTGCTCGAGGCGGCCAAGGAGCCGAGCGACTATCTCTGGCTGACCGACGCCGATATCCGCCATACTCCGGACAATCTGGCAGAACTCGTCCGCCGCGCCGAGGCCGACGGTCTCGTGTTGACCTCGCTCATGGCAAAGCTGCACTGCGCGACGTGGCCAGAACGTTTCTTTATCCCTGCCTTCGTTTATTTCTTCGCAATGCTTTATCCGTTCAGTTGGGTAAACAGTGTTCGTAAAAAAATGGCGGCAGCGGCAGGTGGTTGTATGCTGGTCCGGCGCTCTGCGCTGGAGGCCGCCGGTGGCATCGAGGCTATTCGGGGCGAGATCATCGATGACTGCGCCATGGGCCGGCTCATGAAGCCCCATGGCCCGATCTGGTTGGGGCTGACCGAGCGGGCAAAGTCCATCCGCCCCTATCGGCATATGGGCGAAATCCGCCGTATGGTCGCTCGCTCGGCCTATGCCCAGCTCCGCTTCAATCCACTGTTGCTCCTCGGCACCTTCCTCGGACTCTGCCTGATGTTCCTGAGCCCGCCGGTCTACATGCTGCTTGCACCAGACGGAAGCTGGTTGGCGGCAGCCGCGGCCTATGGGCTGATGACCGCATCCTTCCGGCCGATGTTGCGCTTTTACGGCCGCACGCCGCTATGGGGGCTGGCCCTGCCGGCGATCGGTCTTCTATATGCCCTCTTCACCCTCGATTCCGCGCTCCAGCACTGGCGGGGGCGGGGCGGCATGTGGAAAGGTCGGCCCCAGGCAATGGGACAGTCATGAGCATTACGGCAGCCGAACTTCAGTCCGGAAAGGGATCGGGGGACGAGAATTTTCCCGTCGCCTCGGCACTGATCCGCAGGCGTCACCGTCCGGCCATTCATGCATTCTATGCGTTTGCCCGCGCCGCCGACGACGTGGCCGATCACCCCTCCGCCCCGGCCGATGACAAACTCAGGCTGCTTGAGGAATTCCGCGCCAGCCTTCTGGGTGAAAGACAGACTATTGCCCAAGCTGTTCGGCTGCGGGAGATCGCCACTGCCCAGGGACTATCGCTCCAGCACGGACTTGATCTGCTCGAGGCCTTCCGCCGCGACGTGACGCAGCTGCGCTACCGGGACTGGAACGCACTGATGGATTACTGCCGCTATTCCGCCATGCCGGTTGGTCGCTTCGTACTGGATGTACATGGCGAGGACGTCGGCACCTGGCCTGCCAATGATGCGCTTTGCGCGGCGCTGCAAGTGATCAATCACCTGCAGGACTGCAAAAAAGATCACCAGAAGCTCGATCGCGTCTATATCCCGATGGAAGCATTATGGGCCGAAGGTATCGGGCCGGAAGCCTTGATGGAACCGCGGGCAACTCCCGCACTGGAACGGGTAATCAAATCTTTGGCACGGCGCACCAGTCAGCTGCTCGCCCATGCCAAACCCTTTTCGAACCAGATCCGCGATCCTTGGCTGGCCCTCGAAGTTGCGATGATCCAGGAATTTGCCCAAGATCTGACCGCCAAAATGCTGCGCAAGGATCCCTTGAGCGAACGGGTGCATCACACCAAGCTGGAGCTCGTACCGCTTGTCCTTGGCACAGGCCTGCGCTTCGCTGCCCAGCGCTTGAGCCGTAGTTCCTTGCAATTGGTGCGGACGCGGCAATGAGCGTAACGATGCAAGAAGAGATACGAGCTGCCGTGGCGCCGCCGGTCCAACAGAAGGCAGCCAAGAGTTCCTTTTATCTCGCCATGCGTCTGATGCCCACGGTACAGCGCGAGGCGATGTTTGCCATCTATGCTTTTTGTCGTGCGGTCGATGACATCGCCGATGACGGGCTTGGCACACGCAGCGAGCGGCAGACCGCCCTGGACTCATGGCGCACGGACCTTGCCAGCCTTTACGCCGGCAAGCCCCCATCATACCTTTCCTACCTGGTTCAGCCGGTGCACGACTTCGCCCTGCGCCTTGAGGATTTTCTCGCCGTGATTGACGGCATGGAAATGGACGTGCGCGAAGACATTGTGGCGCCAGAGCTGGCCGTGCTCGATCTATACTGCGATCGCGTTGCCAGTGCCGTCGGACGGCTCTCAATCAAGATTTTCGGCATGAACGAAGACGCGGGGTTTTCCCTTGCGCACGATCTGGGACGGGCGCTGCAGCTCACCAATATTCTGCGCGACCTTGATGAGGATGCCCAGATCGGCCGGCTCTATCTGCCACATGAATTTCTTGCAGCCGCCGGCATCACGAGCCGCGATCCGGCAACAGTGCTGAGCGACGCCCGCCTGGACGACGCCTGCCACCAGCTGGCCGCCCTCGCCCATCGCCATTATGCCAAAGCACATGACCTGATGGCGTCAAAACCCAAGGGACGCATCGCAACGCCCCGTCTGATGGGTGCCGTCTATTCCCAGATATTGTCCGAGATGGAGCATACGGGCTGGCGAGCGCCGCGCCATCGCGTGTCCCTGTCCAAGCTCAAGCTGGCGCAGATTGTCCTTGCCAATGGGCTGGGCAGATGAACTCGGGACGCATCTATATCATCGGCGCAGGGCTCGCCGGCCTCAGCGCCGCTGTGAACCTCGTTGCGCGTGGGGCCAGGGTAACGCTGATCGAAGGCACCAATCAGGCGGGCGGGCGCTGTCGTTCTTACTTCGACGCTGCGCTGGACCAGGTCATCGACAATGGCAATCATCTCGTTCTCTCCGGCAATCCTGCCGTCAACCGCTATGTGCAGAAGATCGGCGCTCACGCCCAGCTGAAGGGGCCAGAGCATGCGCGCTTTGCCTTCTTCGATGCCACTAATGGCACCCGCTGGATCATCCGTCCCAATGACGGCCGACTGGCTTGGTGGATCCTGGCGCCGGACCGTCGCGTACCAGGCACGCAGCTTGGCGAATATCTCGCGATCCTGAAGCTTTTCAGCGCCAAAGACGATGCACGAGTCGAAAACGTGATCTCGTGTAATGGCCCGTTGTGGGACAAGCTACTGGCTCCGATCCTGCTCGCAGCCCTCAACACCGATCCGCGCACGGCGTCCGCAAGACTGGCTCAGGCCGTGATCCGTCAAACCCTGTTCAAGGGTGGGCGGGCGTATTGTCCGCGCATTGCCTCACCCCATCTGGCCGATGCCTTCGTGGCGCCGGCACTCAGCTTTCTGGCGCAGCACGCGGCCGATGTGATTCTGGGCAAGCGTGTGCGAAAACTCCTGTTCGCTGATGCCCGCGTCGTCGGCCTTGAACTTGCGGGTCAGAGCATCGCGCTGGGGCCAAATGACGGGCTCGTGCTAGCGGTGCCCGCCTGGGTGGCAACCGACCTGGTTCCTCAGATCGACGGACCCAAGGGATTTCGGGCCATCGTCAATGGTCACTTCGCGCAGCCCGCGCCAGCGGGTGCCGAGCCCATCATCGGGGTGATCGGTGGTGTCGCCGAATGGATTTTTGCCTTCTCCGACCGCCTCTCGGTCACGGTGTCTGGTGCCGACCGATTGCTCGATGAGGATCGTGAGAGTCTGGCGCGCCGGCTGTGGGCAGAGGTCGCCGCGGCGCACAACTTGACCGGACCTCTACCGCGCTGGCAGATCGTCAAGGAGCGCAGAGCGACCTTCGCCGCCACCCCTGAGGAGGACAGCCGGCGTCCCGGGCCAATCACACCCTGGCGTAACCTTGTTCTCGCTGGGGACTGGGTCCAGACCGGGCTACCGGCGACGATAGAAGGCGCGCTGCGTTCGGGCGAAACCGCAGCGGAGCTTAGCTTGGGCGCTACGTAAACCTAAAGGCGTTGGTACCCCTCGCGCGTTCCGCTAAAACATCGGCCCGCCGCGCGCAAAAATTCGGAGACGGCAGATGGACAGGATCATGAGCGTGGAACCGCAGGCGCTGGAGCAGGCGATCGGCGCGGCCACCGCGGCGCTGCTCAAGGATCAAAGACCGGACGGGCACTGGGTTTATGAGCTCGAGGCCGATGCCACCATTCCGGCCGAATACATCCTGCTCGTCCATTATCTCGGCGAGGATGCCAATCTTGAGCTTGAGCGCAAGATTGGCAATTACCTGCGACGCATTCAGTCGTCACATCATGGCGGCTGGCCGCTCTTTCATGACGGGGTCTTCGACCTCTCGGCCACCATCAAGGCCTACTTTGCTCTGAAGATGATCGGTGATGATCCTGAGGCGCCACATATGCGCCGCGCACGCCAGGCCATCCTCGATGCAGGCGGCGCGCGCAAAGCCAATGTCTTCACCCGCATCCAGCTTGCGCTCTATGGCGAATGTTCATGGCAGGACACACCGAGCGTCCCCGCCGAACTGATCCTTCTGCCGCGCTGGTTTCCGATTCACCTGTCCAAGATGAGCTATTGGGCACGCACCGTCATCGTACCTCTCCTGGTACTGCAATCCGAAAAGCCCATGGCAAAAAATCCGCGCGGTGTGCACGTGCCGGAACTATTTCTGCCCAAAGGCAGCAGGGCGCAATCGCGTTCCGTCCATCAAAATCCATACTGGGCAGCGTTTTTCGGCATACTAGACGTTATCCTCAAAAGCCTCGAACCGATCTGGCCAAAAAGGCTGCGTCGACGAGCCATCGAGGCGTGCCGGAACTTCGTTCACGAGCGCCTCAATGGCGAGGATGGTCTTGGCGCCATCTATCCGGCAATGGCCAACAGCGTCATAATGTTTGACTGCCTAGGCTATCCACCCGTCCATCCCGACCGTGCAATCGCGCGCAAGTCGGTAGAAAATCTGTTGGTGATCAAGGAAGACGAAGCCTATTGCCAGCCTTGTGTCTCCCCGGTCTGGGACACCGCACTCACCTGCCATGCCCTCATGGAGGCCAGTGCAGATGCGGCTCTGGCCGCGGTCCGCCGAGGCCTCGACTGGCTCAAACCCCTGCAGGTCCTTGAGGTGAAAGGTGACTGGGCCGAGTGGCGCCCCAATGTACGACCGGGCGGCTGGGCATTTCAGTATAACAATCCCCATTACGTCGATCTTGATGATACTGCCGTCGTGGTCATGGCCCTCGAGCGCGCCCAGCATGCGATTGCGCCAGATCCGGAGGCACCCGAGGCCATTGCTCGCGGCGCGGAATGGATTGTTGGCCTGCAAAGTCGCAACGGTGGCTTTGCCGCCTTCGACGCCGACAACACCTATCATTACCTCAACAATATTCCCTTTGCGGATCATGGCGCCCTGCTCGACCCCCCGACCGAGGACGTTACCGGGCGCTGCCTTGGAATGCTGGCGCAGCTTGGTGAGCCCAAAGACAGTTCCAGAATGAAGCAGGCGATCGATTATCTGGCGCGGACCCAGCTCGAGGATGGCAGCTGGTTCGGGCGCTGGGGTGTGAATTACATCTATGGCACTTGGTCAGCCTTATGTGGCCTGAACGCTGCCGGCATTGCGCCCGAGCACCCGATGCTAAAAAAGGCGGCTGACTGGCTCATCGCCATCCAGAACGAAGACGGCGGCTGGGGCGAAGACTGCAACAGCTACAGGCTTGATTATCAGGGTTATCAGCGAGCGCCATCCACCGCTTCCCAGACGGCGTGGGCGCTCCTCGGTCTGATGGCTGCCGGCCAGGTGGATCATCCATCAGTCGCCCGCGGCATCGAATATCTGCGAGCCAGCCAGAACTCCGATGGCCTGTGGGATCAGGACCATTACACAGGTGGCGGATTTCCCCGCGTCTTCTACCTGCGCTA
>JAKBAU010000160.1:0-1262 GCA_021808875.1 Pseudomonadota bacterium
ACCTTTGCCCTTCTTGGTGACGACATGAATCAGCACCGGACCGTTCTTGCTGTCCCGGATATTCTCGAGCACCGGAATGAGGTGTTCGAGATTGTGTCCGTCGATCGGGCCCACATAGTAAAAGCCCAGCTCCTCGAACAACGTGCCACCCATGGCGATGCCGCGGGCATATTCCTCGGCGCGCTTGGCGGTCAGCTCGACGGGCTTGGGCAACCAGTGGGCGATGCGTTTACCGAATTCGCGCAGCTCACGATAGGGTCGGCTTGACACCAGTCGTGCCAGGTAGGCGCTCATCGCTCCGACCGGCGGGGCGATCGACATATCGTTGTCGTTGAGGATAACTATGAGGCGTGCATCCGTCGCCCCGGCATTGTTCATGGCTTCATAAGCCATGCCCGCACTCATGGCGCCATCCCCGATCACGGCGATGACATTGCGATTCTCGTTCTTCAGATCGCGTGCGACGGCAAAGCCGAGACCGGCAGATATCGAGGTTGAGGAATGGGCGGCACCAAATGGATCATACTCGCTCTCGGAGCGCTTGGTGAATCCCGAAAGTCCCCCGCCCTGGCGCAATGTACGAATGCGATCCCGTCGACCGGTGAGAATCTTGTGCGGATAAGCCTGATGCCCGACATCCCAGATCAGTTTGTCATCCGGCGTATTGAAGATGTAGTGGAGCGCCACGGTAAGTTCGACCACGCCTAGACCGGCACCCAGATGGCCGCCGGTCACTGATACCGCATCAATGGTTTCCTGACGCAGTTCATCGGCGAGTTGGCGAAGCTCCTCGCGCTTCAGCGCACGCAGGTCCGAAGGTATGCGCACGCGGTCAAGAAGAGGCGTCTTGCTCAGCACTGTCATTCAAGCACTCCTTACCAGCGCCTTAGTCGCGCGCCGTTACCACAAATCTCGCGGCTGCGCGCAAAAGGTCGGCCTTTTCATCGAACAAATCAAGGTGATGCACGGCTTGCTCGGCAAGCGCGGCGCCATGCGCCTCAGCCCGTGTGAGGCCGAGAGCGGCAATGACACTTTGTCCCGCCGGCGAAGAGGGGTCGACAAGATCTGCGACCATCGCGTGGGCCAGGCCGACATCTTGTCCGTATGCGGATAATGCATGGCGCGCCGAAGGGGAAGCCTTGGCCAGCAGCGGTCCGGCCTCACAGCAAAACCCTATCAAGGCCGCCACACGCATGCGCTGGCGGCGACTGATCTGCGGTAACGAGCATGCCTCCGTGTCGGTTCCCGCCATCAATTCGGCG
>JAKBAU010000160.1:1272-8108 GCA_021808875.1 Pseudomonadota bacterium
GCTTTGACCGCCCAACAGTCCGGCGTGGCCGGCACAGTGGGCAAGGCGCGCCATGGCTTCGGCTCGCAGAAAGGGGTCGGTCATCGCCTCCGAAGATCCAAGAAGGTCAAAGGCTTCTGCCATGAGGCCCTCGCCGGCGAAGAGGGCCAGCGGGCCGAGCGGGGCCGTCGCGAGGCGACTGGCGGCGGCGACGCATTCCACCGCGGCACAGACCCGGCCGAGAGGCTGGCGATCAACGCCGAACAGCCGTCCGCTCTGCAGCACAAAGAATGCCCGTAGATCTCGATCCTGGGCCAGAACCGCCCTGCGCATGGCTTCGATCAGCGCACCTTGTGGTCCGGCCGGTTGTGGCAGCAGGGCCGTCAGCGTGCGCTCGGCAAAGCTTGCCGCTTCCTGCAACGCCGGTCCGATCATAGCGCTGGGCGCCTGCGGCTCTGTGCTCATCAAAACGGTCCCGAAAAGTCCAGCTTCGGCGCTTGCGCCCGGCTCGGCTTAGGAAAGATCCAAAGGCTCGAGGCTGCTTGCCCCCTTTGGCCCGACCACCACTTTTTCCAGGCGTGTCTCGGCCGCCTTGAGCTTGGCCTCACAATGGCCCTTGAGCGTCTGGCCGCGTTCGTACAGCGCGATCGAGTCCTCAAGATCGACATTACCCTGCTCGAGCCGGCCGACGATCTCCTCCAATTCCCGCAAGGCAGCCTCAAAGCTGAGATCTTCGATTGGCTTGGAGGCGGATTTGGATGAAGCGGCGGCCATGGCCAGGGTCTTTCAGTTGCATCTCAAGGCCAGCCCATCAGGGCCTCCACATGGGCGGCTGCTGATTGTGCCAGCGCGGCGAGGTCATAGCCGCCTTCCAGCGTCGATACAACGCGCCCGCCGCAAACTGTGTCGGCGAGGCTGCAAGTTTGCTGGGTAAGCCAGGCGAAG
This sequence comes from Pseudomonadota bacterium, assembly GCA_021808875.1. Next base: position 2,197 of record JAKBAU010000160.1, read on the forward strand.
TCTTTGGCTGTAAAGCGTAAATCGGCGAGCGGGTCGGCCCAGTGGCCGTCGAAGCCGGCGGACAGCAACACGATCTCAGGGGCAAAGCTCTCAAGCGCCGGAAAGATTCTCTCGGCAAAGGCCTGACGCAGCGCCGTGCCGTCGGAGCCCGGAGCAAGCGGGACATTGATAATATTGCCCGCACAGCCTCTTTCCTCGGGGCTGCCGCTTCCTGGATAAAGCGGCCACTGGTGGGTGGAGCCGTAGAAGAAGTCCGGATCGGACCGGGCGATCTCTTGGGTGCCATTGCCGTGATGAACGTCAAAATCGAGCACCGCGACGCGGTGAAGTCCGTGCACCGCGCGCGCATGGAGCGCTCCCACTGCCACATTGTTGAAGAAGCAGAAGCCCATCGCCCGCTCGGGTTCGGCGTGATGGCCGGGCGGGCGTACCGCGCAGAAAGCGTTGCGCGCTTTCGCGCTGGCCACGAGATCCACGGCATCGATCACCGCCCCGGCGGCCAGCTGTGCCGCCTCGGCGGTACCTGCACTCATCACCGTGTCGGCATCGATAGAAAAAAAGACCTCCGCGCGTGCCCTTTGCGCCCAGGGCCCGAGGATGGCGTCCACCAGGTCCCGGCTGTGTACCCTCTTAAGGGCCTCAAGGCTTGCAGGCGTCGCCTCTGCCCGTACAAGATATTGAAAAGGCTCGGCTTCCAGTGCCCGCAATACCGCGCGCAGCCGGTCCGGGCATTCGGGATGGGCGGGCGGGGTGTCGTGGGCAAGACAGCCCGCACTGGAGAGCAGGACCGTGGTCACAAGAAGGGCTCTTTCGCTAGCCGTTGGAACAGGGCGCGGTGCAGAATGGCAACACTCAGGCAGGACCCTAACGCGGAATGGAAGGGCTCGGAAGCCGGCCCCGAGAGTGCACCGACAGCGCGCCCAACCCCTCTGCCCGCTTGGGGTTTTAGCGCCGCGCCAAAGTGCCTTGCGTTATAATCGTGCGGCCAGACCGGCCTCAAGTTTGCGATCATGCCGGGGGCTTCATGAAATTGATGCAGAAAAGCCACAGAACCATCGGGAAACACAACGTTTTTGTGAATCGGTTTTGACCCGTTCCCTGCTCTCTCTTAGCTTCCCGGCGAAGCGGACACCCTGCGTACCTAACTGCGCGGGGTCGAGTGCCATCAAGGCAGAGTCCGTGGTGGCCGTCGTCGTTACGACAGAACCAAGGGGGTTCCACGTGCATCAAGAACTAAAAAGTCGCGCTCTGCGGCGCAGCCTGCTCCTCGGAGCGGCATCTATGGCTGCGATTTGTCTGAGCGGCACTGCGTTCGCGCAGAGCTCGTCCAGCAGCCAATCAAGCAATGTCGAGTCCGTCATCGTCACGGGTTCGCTCATTCCAACCACCAACCTCACAACCACGAGTCCGGTGACGGAGCTTTCGTCGCAGGACATTAAGACCACGGGCGTGACCCGAATCGAGGACCTCGTCACCCAGCTGCCGCAGGCTTTTGCGGCGCAGAACTCGACAGTCTCGAACGGTGCAACCGGTACGGCGACGATCAGCCTGCGTAACCTCGGCTCGACTCGCACCCTGGTTCTGGTCGATGGTCTGCGCATGCCTTACGGCTCGCCGACCGATCCGGCCGCCGACCTCAACGAAATCCCCACCCAGATGGTGCAGCGCGTTGAAGTGCTGACGGGTGGCGCCTCTGCAACCTATGGCTCGGACGCGATCGCCGGTGTTGTCAACTTCATCATGAAGAAGGACTTCCAGGGCTTTCAGCTCAATGCCGAGTACAGTATCTACCAGCACGAAAACGGCAGCAATCAGGGCGGTATCCGCAGCAGCATCCAGGCGCTCGGCGCGACCAACCCGTCCCAGTTCAAGTTGCCGCCAAGCAGCGTGATGGTCGGTCGCGGCCTCGATCTCAGCGCCATGCTGGGTGTCAATTCACCGAATGGCAAGGGCAACATTACCGCCTATTTCGAGTATCGTAACGACCAGCCGATCCTGGAAAGCAATTACGACTATTCATCGTGCGCCGTGTCCGGGCTCTCCGCTGCCAACACCTTCAAGTGCGGTGGTTCCTCGACCTCCTATCCGGGCCGTTTCAGCAACTTCTCGACCTATGACTATACGCTCGGCAAGACCCCCGGCACCTTCGTTCCGTGGAGCCCGGCTGACGAGTATAACTACGGGCCGCTCAACTACTTCCAGCGTCCTGATACGCGCTATTCGTTTGGCGCCTTCAGCCACTACCGCATCAACGATCACGTTGAAGTCTACAGCCAGTTGATGTTCACCAACTATGAGACGCTGGCCCAGATTGCTCCGTCGGGCGACTTCTTCCGCACCAATACTATTAATTGCGGCAATCCGCTCCTCAGCACCATCCAGTTGACGGATATTGGTTGTACGGCGGCAAACATCGCGGCCAACACCACCAACCACGGCTTCTATATCGGCCGCCGCAACGTCGAAGGTGGTCCGCGTATCGACGATCTGCAGTACACGTCCTATCGCGCCGTTCTGGGCTTCCGGGGCGACATTGCGAAGGGCTGGAATTACGACGTGTCCGGCCAGTACTCGAAGGTGCTGCTCGCCGAGCACTATCTGAATGAGTTCTCGGTGACCCGCCTGAACCGGGCTCTGGATGTCGTGACCAATCCCGCCAACGGCCAGCCGGTTTGCGCCTCGGTGTTGAACGGCACGGATCCCAACTGCGTGCCTTATGACATCTTCAGTGGCGCTGGCCCCTCGAAGGCCGCGATTTCCTACCTCAACGTGCCGCTGCTGCAGCAAGGCAACACAACTCTGCAGGACCTGATCGCCAGGGTTAACGGCGATCTCGGTCAGTACGGGATCAAGAGCCCGTGGGCAGAAGGCTCCGCCAAGGTGGCTATGGGTCTTGAATATCGCGCCAATGGCCTCGGCCTGTTGCCCGATCTCGAGTACCAGACCTTCGACGGCGCAGGCCAGGGCGGTCCGGTGCTTCCGGTGTCGGGTAACACCAGCGTGACGGAAGGCTTCGGCGAATTCACGATGCCGGTGGTCGAAAATAAGCCGCTGGCTCAGCTCATCAGTGTCGACCTCGCCTATCGTTATTCGAGCTACAACACCTCTGTTACCACCAACACCTGGAAGATCGGTGGCGACTGGGCTCCGGACAACAGCGTCCGCTTCCGGGGTAGCTACGATCACGCGGTGCGTGCGCCAAACGTGCTCGATCTTTATACGGCACAGGGCTTCAACCTGTTCAACTCACCGGGCGATCCTTGCGGCCCGGCCACGGTTGGCGTCTATCAGGCCTCTATGGCTCAGTGCTTGGCAACCGGTGTTCCGGCGGCCCAGTATCAGAGCGCGGCTCTGACCAGCCCGGCCGGCCAGTATAACTTCCTGGCTGGTGGTAACCCGGACCTTCGTCCGGAAACTGCCAATACATGGACCCTTGGTGCAGTGTTCACACCGACCGCCATCCCGGGATTCAGCGGATCGATCGACTACTGGAACATCAACATCAAGAACCTGATCAGCACGGTCGGAGCAACCAATACCCTGGCCGCCTGCTATCAGTACAGCATCGCTTCGTCCTGCGCGCTTATCCATCGTAACGCGCTTGGCCAGCTCTGGGTTGGGAGCGGATTTGTCTCCGACCTCAATACCAACGTTGGTAGCCTCAAGGAGGACGGCATCGACATCAACGCCTTCTATCAGCTCGATCTGGCTGATGTGGGTGCGGCCGGCTATGGTCAGGTCACCTTTGGCCTCACCGGCACCTGGGTCAACCAGCTTGTCACCAACCCGGGCATTCCGGGTGTGCCGTCGTATGACTGCATTGGCAAGTATGGTAATGCCTGCGGTACGCCAAATCCGGATTGGAGACATCGTCTGCAAGCAACCTGGAATACGCCTTGGGATGATATCTCAGTGTCGGCAACCTGGCGGTACATCTCGTCGGTCACGGCGTTTGATTACAGCAGCACCGCGCTCGACTATCAGCTGCCATCCGAGAACTACATGGATCTGTCAGCTGGCTTCCCGCTGCCGCACAACACCATGCTGCATGTCGGTATCAACAACGTGCTCGACAACAATCCGCCGATCACCTCGATCGCGGGTACGAGCGGCAACGGCAATACCTACCCGCAGGTCTATGATGCGATGGGCAGGTATCTGTTCGCCGACATCACCATCAACATGTAAGTCAGTATCTACGTGGACTTTTGCGGCGGGCTTCGGCCCGCCGTTTTTTTTCGCCCAGTAGACAGTGAGATTGCTCACAGCCTCCTTTCCAGCGACTGATGCGTGCGCGCTCCACCTACCTTGACCTTGTGCTCAAGGGGCAGAGGCATGTCATTGCACAATTGGACAGGCTACTCAGACCTCGGCAGCCTGCTTATGTTTCTTGTGAAGTGTCGGGCACAGCCCAGAGCTGACTTGCGCGATCTTAATGGCTGCGCGGCTCGCGATGCCCCCGAAAGAGAAACTGTTTGAGTACCGCGGCAAAGCGCCGAGGGCGGTCGAACATGACGAAATGCAGAGAGTGGTAGATTTCCACGGCCGTCAGCACTTTCAGGCCGGCATAGGCATGGAGATAGAGGGCGCGGGTTTTACCGCGGGCAATTCCGAGCGGAGCGTAGTCAGGATAGACCAGTGTCACCGGGGAAGAGGCGGTTGCGTTCGCGTCCTTGAGCCGGCAGGCACAGGCCGATGGTAAAGCTGAAGAAGCAGCCAATACACACAACAAATCTCAGACGCGACATGGGTGTTCTCTGCAGCGTGGGATTAGGACCCGGATGTCGGGGAAGTGGAGACGACCTAGATGTTTCCGACGATGTCGCGCAGATAATCGACGTAGGCTTCGAAGGCGCGCCGCCCTTCTTTGGTCAGCGTGATGCGGGTACGTGGCTTCTTGCCGACGAAATCTTTTTCGGAGGCAATATAGCCTTGGGTTTCCAGGGTCTGCAGATGCGCGCCCAGATTGCCTTCGGTGGCACCTACCAGTGCCTTGAGGCGCACGAACTCCAGCTGGGTTCCCGCCGGCAAGGCTTTCAGGGCCGACATGATCTTGAGCCGCACAGGCTGGTGAATGACTGCATCGGGCTGTTCCATGTCAGGCCCTCCGCAGCCACAGGCCGGTACCGATCAGCGTGACGCTCCCGACAAAGGCCATCCACAATATGAAATGCTCGGGGGACAGTCGGAAGAAGCCGAATAGTGTCAGGCCCACAATGAGCATACCTGCCATCACAAAGCGTGGTCCGAGCCACACCCCCAGAAACACATAGGCCCAGCCGGTGATGAGTGGGAACAAGGTTCCGATCTGCGTTCCGGTGAAGGGCGCGAAGATCGCAAGCACCGAGCTGATTGCTCCCAGCGCCGCAAGCCAGGTGAAGAAGATGCGCCAGCTGAACTTTGGCGCGGTCACGGGCTTGCTTGCTTTGCCAATCCAGAAGCTGCCGATGGAGCCGGCAATCGTAACGCCGATCCAGATCCAGCCTGCATAGGCATGAAAGAAGTAGGTCCCCCCATAGCCCAGAAACCAGAGCGCGCCCCACAGCATGAGCTGCGGGGCCGCGGCGGCGTACCCATGGGCGTTAAAGCTGCGCCGCCCCATCCGGGCGATGTCATTGAGTGCCAGCTTCGCTTCGCTGTTGGACAGAGGCATGTATCGAACTCCCGTTAACTGCAGAGTACTCTATATGACAGAGTAGTCTAAGTCAAGACAGGGACTGCCTTGGTTGCGGGCTTTCGCTTTAAGTGATTGTTTTCAAAGAAACCTTGGAAGGTCCAGAACGTCGATCAGCGCCCGGGAGAGGAGGCGAGAACGATGATCTCCTCCATCACGCGGGTCAGGTCGTAATCGCTGGGGCCAAAAACCGCGGCCACGCCCCCTGCTTTCAGCCTGGCCTCGTCCTCCTTGGGGA
>JAKBAU010000161.1 GCA_021808875.1 Pseudomonadota bacterium
CCTTCTCGCCCGCGTGGGTGTGACCGCAGATCTCGTGCTTGGCATCACGCTCAAGTGCGGTGCGGCCTATATCGGTGGATGCGGCGCGCACGCCTGTGCAGATGGTGCCTATGAGATCGGCTACTGGCTGGCGCGGCCTTATTGGGGCTTTGGCTATGCCAGCGAGGCGGCACGGGCGGTTGTCAACTATGCCTTTGAGGTGCTTCGCGCCACCTATCTGGAGGCCGGGTGGTTTGATGACAATCCGAACTCCGGACGGGTTCTGCAGAAGCTGGGGTTTGTGCCGGCGGGGGTCTCTTTGCGCGACTGTCTGGCCCGCCGTGAACGCATCTTCTGCCACGACATGATCCTTGAACCGGCGATGCTGACTGCCCCGATTGGTGTCTCGCCGGTCGAAAGACGGTCGCTTCAGCCATGATAAGCATAGGTGCGCGGGTGGCGCGGCTATGCCATGTATCAGGCCGCTGGTACTCGGCAGCCGCGCGCCGGGGCAAAGCGCGGCAGGATTGCCAGGGCCGGGATCACGCTGTCGCTGCAGATTGAAGGACGGATCATGAAATTCCTCGACGTCGCAAAGGTGCATATCCGCTCGGGGAAGGGCGGCAATGGCTGCGTGGCGTTCAGGCGCGAGAAATTCATCGAGTTCGGAGGCCCCTGGGGAGGCGATGGCGGACGCGGTGGCGATGTCTACGCCGAAGCGGTTGCCAATCTCAACACCCTGATCGACTACCGCTATCAGCAGCATGTCTACGCCAAAAATGGCGAAGCTGGCATGGGCAAGCAGATGTCCGGGGCGGCTGGTGCAGATGCTATTGTCAAGGTTCCGGTGGGAACCGAAATCTATGAGGAGGACGGAGAAAGCCTGATTGCTGATCTGACCGAGACCGGTCAACGCGTACTGCTTGCCAGAGGGGGCAATGGCGGCTTCGGCAATGCACATTTCAAAAGCGCGACCAATCAGGCTCCGCGCCATGCCAATCCGGGTCAGCCCGGTGAGGAAAGGATCATTGTTCTGCAGCTCAAGCTGATTGCAGATGCTGGTCTCGTCGGTCTGCCCAATGCGGGAAAGTCGACCTTTTTGTCACGGGTTTCGGCCGCCCGTCCCAAGATTGCCGACTACCCGTTTACGACACTGACTCCGCAGCTGGGTGTCGTTGGCATCGACGAACGCGAATTCGTGCTTGCCGATCTGCCGGGTCTGATTGAAGGAGCCCATGGCGGTGTTGGCCTCGGTGATCGCTTTCTCGGCCATGCCGAGCGCTGCAGTGTCATCCTCCACCTGATTGACGCCACCCAGAGCAATATTGTCCGCGCCTACCGCACCATCCGGCATGAATTGGAAGCTTATGGACACGGTCTTGACCACAAGCGCGAAATTCTTGTGCTGAACAAAATCGATGCGCTCTCGAGCGCGGCCCTCAAGCGCAAGCGCGCCGCGCTCCAAAGGGCGAGTGGAAGCGATGTCTACGCGATGTCAGGGGTCAGCGGTGAGGGCGTGAACGAGGTTGTACGCGTTATGGCTGGTGCGATCAGTGAGGCCCGTACTCTGCACCATGACAAAGAGCCAAATGTAAAGCGCTGGGCGCCATGACGGATCTGTTCGCGCATTCAGCGTCCTCGCTTGTTCTCGTCAAGATCGGCTCGGCGCTCCTGATCGACGGACCAGGTGGTACCATGCGTCAGAATTGGCTCGATGGCATGTGCGCAGACTTTGCCGAGCTGACGCGGCAAGGCCATCGGCTTGTGATCGTTTCTTCCGGAGCCATTGCGCTGGGTCGCTCTGCGCTTGGTCTGAGGCCGGGAGCTTTGCGGCTGGAAGAAAGTCAGGCCGCGGCGGCGGTCGGGCAGGTCAAGCTGGCGCAGGCCTGGGCCGAAGCGCTGGCACGGCAGAAATTGGTTGCCGCCCAGGTGTTGCTGACACTCGATGATACCGAGGAACGTCGCCGCTATTTGAATGCACGGGCCACGCTGTCGACCTTGCTGGAGCTCGGCGCGGTGGCAGTCATCAATGAAAACGACACCGTCGCGACTGCCGAGATCCGGTATGGCGACAATGACCGGCTGGCCGCCCGGGTGGCATCGATGATGGGCGCCGATGTCCTGATCCTGTTCTCGGATGTCGATGGTCTTTATAGCGCCAATCCGCACCGCGAACCGGACGCGCGTTTTATCGATGTCGTCGCGCAGATCACGCCCGAGATTGAAGCCATGGCGGCTGGTTCGGTTTCAGGTTTGGGCCGTGGCGGCATGGCCTCAAAGATTGCGGCAGCGCGAATTGCGACGGCGGCGGGCTGCCAGGTCGTGATTGCCAAAGGGCAGGACCGTGCGCTGGAAAAATTGCGCGCGGGTGGCCGTCATACCCGCTTTCTGGCAACGACTTCGCCCTCCGCTGCGCGCAAGCGCTGGATTGCAGGCAGCCTGAAACCACAGGGAACACTGTATATCGACGCGGGAGCACTCGCGGCATTGCTGGCCGGCAAAAGTCTGCTGCCAGCTGGCGTTCGTGCAGTTGAGGGTGACTTCGCCCGCGGTGACGCCGTGTGCATTCTAGGACCGGATGGCCGCGAGGCGGGTCGCGGCCTCAGTGCCTATGGTGCCGAGGATGCCCGCGCCATCATAGGTCGGCACACGGACGAAATCCCCGAGATCCTTGGCTATCGCGGACGTGATGTCATGGTGCATCGCGATGATCTGGCTCTGAACGTGCAGGTTACGACATGAGTCTCGACGCCGAGATGCTGGCAATGGGTCACAGGGCGCGGACGGCGGCCGGACAATTGCGCGAGGCCCCGGCGACAACCCGCAGCCGCGCGCTTGAAGCTGCGGCCCAATCGCTTTGTGACCACCGTGACGCCATTCTGGACGCCAATGCCCGAGATCTTGATGCGGCCCAAGCTATGAGGCTGTCAGCGCCGGTCCTGGATCGGTTACGCCTTGACCCCGTGCGTCTGGAAGCGATGGCCAGTGGTGTTGCGGCGATCGCCAGACAGCCCGATCCTGTTGGTCAAACTTTGGCAGAGTGGTCGCGACCCAATGGCCTCACCATCACACGGATGACAACACCGATCGGTGTCATTGGCGTGATCTATGAAAGCCGGCCCAATGTTACAGCCGACGCTGCCGCGCTGTGCCTCAAGTCGGCGAATGCGGCGATCCTGCGCTGCGGATCCGAAGCCCGCGAAAGCGCGCGCGCTATTCATGCGGCATTCGTTGCCGGGGTTGCGGCCAGCGCCTTGCCACCTTCAGCCGTCCAATTGGTCGCCGTACCGAGCCGGGACGCAGTTGGCCTGATGTTGCGGGGGCTTGAGGGCAATCTTGATCTGATCGTGCCTCGTGGCGGAAAATCCCTTACCGCGCGGGTGATGGCCGATGCCCGCGTACCGGTGCTGGCCCACCTGGAGGGTCTTGTGCATATCTATCTGCACGAAGCCGCCGATATCGCGAAAGCGCGTGCACTGGTGCACAACGCCAAGATGCGCCGCACCGGGATCTGTGGTGCCGTTGAGACCTTGCTAATTGACCGGTCGGTTCTGTCTACGCTCGGGGCAGCGGTGCTCAAAGAGCTTGCGGCCTCTGGCTGCCAGATCCGCGGTGATGCGGCGGTCTGCGAGCGTATCACCGAGGCGGTGCCGGCCAGTGAGGAAGACTGGCGTACCGAATATCTGGATGCGATCATTGCGGTACGTTGTGTCGATGGACTGAAGGACGCAATCGCCCATATCGAGCGCTACGGTTCGCAGCACACGGACTGCATCGTTACGGAAGATGCAGCGGTGGCCGAGGAGTTTTTGCGCAAGGTGGATTCGGCAATCGTCATGTGGAATGCGTCGACGCAGTTTGCCGATGGCGGCGAATTTGGCATGGGTGCCGAAATTGGCATCGCCACGGGCCGACTGCATGCCCGTGGTCCGGTTGGCGCTGAGCAGCTGGTCAGCTTCAAATATGTGGTTCGTGGGGATGGTCAATGCCGTGAGTGAATTGCTCCCCCCAGGTCCGGTCGCTGAGGGACTGCGTATCGGTCTTCTGGGCGGCTCCTTCAACCCGGCCCATGCTGGCCATGTTCATATCACTGAGGTTGGCCTGAGGAGGCTGGGTCTCGATTATGTCTGGTGGCTGGTGACGCCACAAAATCCGTTGAAGGCCGTCCGTGGCATGGCACCTTTGGCGCAGCGCCTTGCTGATGCCAAGGCACTCTGCTCTCATCCGAGAGTCGTCATCACCGATCTGGAGCAGCGTCTGGGCACGCGCTTCACGGTCGATATTCTGAGGCGCTTGCAGCAGCGTTTTGCCGGGGTCCATTTTGTCTGGCTGATGGGCAGTGACAATCTGGAGCAATTCCATCGCTGGCGGGACTGGCAGAGAATCATGCGTCTGGTGCCAGTTGCCGTCATCATCCGTCCCGGCTCGAGCCTGGCCGCCTTGCGCGCACCTGCGGCGCAGCGGTTTTTGCGGTCCCGCGTTTTTACCCCTAGGGGCTTTGCGCTGCGCCGGCCGCCCGCCTTGATCGTGCTGGACGGGCCACGCCACCCTCTGAGCGCGAGCGCCATCCGCGCCCGTCGTTTGGTGGGGGCAAGCCCTCCGTGATAAATTGAATCCGCTAACAGGGAGATCCAAGCTGATACGTCCAAAATCCGCACGACCGGCCAAACGCGTACGTGCCAAAACGACGTCGGCCAAGCCGGCCGCCACACCCAAAGGTAAGGCAGCACCAAAGCGGTCCGCCGCCTCCTCTCCAAAGCGCAAATCCTCTCCCAAAAAGGCCGCGACGGCGGAGGCTGGGCTCCTGGCCTTGGTTCGTGCCTCACTGGAAGACGACAAGGCGGAGGATATTGTGGTCATCGATCTTGCTGGGCGCTCGTCGCTGACCGATGCGCTGGTGATTGCAAGCGGTCGCTCGTCGCGCCATGTCGCTGCCACCGCCGAACATCTGGTCAGACGCCTCAAGGAAGCCGGTTATGGTACGCGGCCTACCGATGGCCTGGCACAAGGTGATTGGGTCCTCGTTGATGCTGGCGATGTCATTGTGCATCTGTTCCGCCCAGAGGTGCGACAGTACTATGACCTTGAAGGCATGTGGCAGGTGCCTGAGCCCGAACGTGCGGCGCACTAGGCCATGCGCTTGACGATTGCCGCGGTAGGACATGGGCGTGGTACCCCCGAGGCCACCCTGTGCGATGACTTCATCGGACGGGCGCGGGCACTCGGCCGTCAGGCAGGCATCACCCAGATCGCGCTTGAGGAAGTGCCGGTCTCCAAGCTGCGTGAGGGACGGGCCCGCAGGGTTGAAGAGGCCGAGCGGTTGGCCCGCAAGATACCTCCTGGGGCCCATGTCATTGTGCTTGATCCGCGCGGTACCAACACGACAAGCCAGAGTTTTGCCGAACAACTTTCCGGGCTCTGCAATGCGGCCAGTCGTGATCTTGTGTTTGTGATTGGGGGGCCAGATGGCCTTCCCCCGGACGCCTTCGGGTCAGCTCAAACTCTTGCCTTCGGGGCTCAAACCTGGCCGCATCTTTTGGTCCGCGCCATGCTGTGCGAGCAGATCTATCGCGGTTTGACCATTCTCTGCCGCCATCCCTACCACCGGGCGTGAACCTGATTTTAACCATAGGGGACGATGGTAGGGCTTGAAGGGCGGGAGTAGCGCCTATGGACATTGCTGGAACTGGACGGCTTGATCGTACCCGTGCAGCGGCCAAGGCCCGCAGCGCCTCTGGCGCGTCAGCGGGCAGCTTTTCGCTGGCCGCGGGCGATACGCCTCAAACCACGCTCGTCCGCGGTGCGGCGCCATTGGCCGCGCTCGATTCAATCCTCGCACTGCAGGGTGTCGATGATGCGACCACGGGGCGCTCCAAAGGGCTGGCACGGGGCCAGCAGCTCCTGGAGGTGCTGGATGAACTGCATGAGGGCTTGCTGAGTGGCACCTTGCCGAGAACCACACTGCAGCGCCTGGCGAGGGCTATCTCCATCCGGTCCGATCATTTCAGCGATCCGCAGCTCCAGCCGGTTCTGGACGAAATCGAGCTCCGTGCCCAGGTCGAGCTGGCCAAACTGGAAATGGCTGAACAGAAAGCGGCCTGATCCTGCACGGGCCACGGCGCGAATCTCCTTTTCTGATTGAACCCTTAGGTGGGCCCCTGTATAAGGCGCGCGCTCGAATGGCGCGATTTAACTTTCGGGGTGTGTCCATGGGTATAGAACTTCCGCCCGGCTATCGGCCGTCGGAACGTGAACCCTTCATGAATGAAAAGCAGCGGGAATATTTCCGCCGTAAGTTGACAGGCTGGAAGGAGGAGATCCTCCGTGAAAGCCGGGAAACCATCCAGAATCTTCAAACCGAGACCACGCCCAATGCCGATCTGGCAGATCGGGCGGCAACCGAGGCCGAGCGTCAGCTCGAGCTGCGCACCCGTGACCGCCAGCGCAAGCTGATTGCCAAAATCGATTCTGCGCTGCGCCGCCTCGAGGACGGGTCCTACGGCTTTTGTGAGGAAACCGGCGAGCCGATCGGCCTCAAGCGTCTTGAAGTGCGACCGATCGCAACTCTGTCGATCGAAGCCCAGGAGCGTCACGAGCGCCGCGAGAAGGTCTATCGGGACGATTAGACCGCGCAGGCCCTGCCCCGGCGAAGCGGATGAAGGGGGGAGGGCTCGCCAACGTGCCCACCTGCGGCCCTTACGTGCACCGGCCCCGGCAAAAAAATGGCCGGACCTTTGTGGTCCGGCCATTACCTGGAATGCTACCGGTCTGATCAGAACGGCATCAAGATATCGTAGAGCTGTTGCCCAAGAGGCGGCTGCTGGACATCGGTGATCTGGCCTCTGCCACCATAGGACAGCCGTGCATCGGCAATCTGCGACAGGTTGATGGTATTGTTGCTGGTGATGTCTTCGGTGCGCACGATACCGCTGATCTGAAGATCGCGCAGCTCATCATTGACCCGTACCTGCTGGTTGCCCTGGATCACCAGATTGCCATTGGGCAGCACCTGGGTGACGACCGCAGCTAGCGTCAGATTGATGGTCTCGGAGCGTGCGATGGAGCCAGAGCCCTGATTGGATGTCGTCGAGTTCATGTTGACGAGCTTGGACGGATCGGCGCCCGTGACCTGGGCCAGCTGGCCTTGCAGGCCAAACAGATTGCCAATGCCCGCGGTGTCCGCATTGGTGCGCCCGCGCTGTGTGCTGTCGGAGAGCTTGGCTGCATCGGCAATCGAGATATCGACCGTCACAAGGTCACCGATATGGCTCGCACGCGGATCGGGAAAGAAGCTGTGTGAACCCACCGGCCAAAGCGAATTGGTGAGATAGGTATCTGGCGGTTGCTTTGGTGGCATGGGCATTGAGATCGGGTGGTAATCGGGCAGGGCCGTGGGATTGGTGATCGGTGACAATGCGGGCGCTTCACCAATGTGCTCCAGCCGATCCACGGCACTGCAGGCCGAAAGGGCAAAGCCGGCGACAACAACAAGTGCGATCGATTTCAGGGGGGCGCGTAGCATGGAGGAGCTCATTGGTTGGTCGAGAGGTTAAAGATTGGGCGCTGCGAGTGTGGGCCCAGCGGCAACGGTTCCCGGGCCCGTCACCACAGCGCTGATCTGGCGGTAGGATACCGGATTGAGCACTGTGACGGTCTCACCCATGCCGCCTTCGCTCATCGCCTTGCCGACAGCGGTCAAAGAGATGCCAGGCGCAGTGAAGATCATTGTCACGGTGCTGCCCTTGGCGACAAGAATGGGAGCGCGCACATCGGAGGCATGCAGAGGCTGATTGGCTTCGAGGAAGCGGCGCGCCTCCTTGCCCTCGAGTTCGCTCATGCTGGCGACGACATCGCCATAAGCCCGTGCCTGCGATACATTGGCAAAGGCGAGATCGGCGGCGGTGATCATCGCACCACGGGGAATATTGTGCGTCGGTACGACGACACGCACGGTCTTGGCATTGATTGTGGCGACACTGTCGCTCTGCGCCCATGCAGGCAGTGCGGCAAGGCTCAGGGCGGCGGCCAGGACGATCGCTTTCATGACTAACCTCATAGCTGCGCGGTGGTCTGCATCATCTGATTGGCGG
>JAKBAU010000162.1 GCA_021808875.1 Pseudomonadota bacterium
CAGGCCCGTTTCGCCGCTTCGGAAAGCTCGGCCTGGGTGACGGCATCATGATCGAGTGGAACCGGATTGACGTGCAGGTTCTCGTAGCCGCTCGTCATGCCATAGGCTGCACGCCGGTGGTTGCGGATAACCCGCAACATGGCGCCCTTGTTGTTGTGGAACTCGGAAAACGGTCCCAGTTCTCCAGCCATTTCGGCGCTGGTGGCATAGGAGATCCCTGTCATCACGGCGGAGATCGCACCGGCGATTGCCCGTCCCTGCCGCGAGTCATAAGGGATGCCGGCGGCCATCAGAAGTCCGCCGATATTGGCAAAGCCAAGTCCCAGGGTACGATAATCATAGGAGAGCTGGGCGATCTCCTTCGAGGGGAATTGCGCCATCAGTACGCTGATTTCGAGCACCATGGTCCAAAGACGAACCGCATGTTCGAAGGCTGCGACGTCGAACTGCTTCTGCCCCTGCATATCTTTGCGGAAGCTCATCAGGTTGAGCGAGGCGAGATTGCAGGCCGTGTTGTCCAGGAACATGTATTCGGAGCACGGATTGCTGGCGCGGATTTCGCCGCCCGCTGGGCAGGTATGCCAGTCGTTGACGGTGGTATGGAACTGGATACCGGGATCGGCACAGGCCCAGGCGGCATAGGAGATCTTCTCCCACAGATCGCGCGCCTTGATGGTCTTGACGATGCGTCCGTCGCGACGGGCAGTCAGGTTCCAGTTGGCATCCTTCAAGACGGCCTCGAGAAAGGCGTCGGTTACCCGCACCGAATTGTTTGAATTTTGTCCTGATACCGACAGATAGGCTTCCGAATCCCAGTCGGTGTCATAGGTTTTGAAGCTGATGCTGGTATAACCCTGTTTGGCAAAGCTGATGACCCGCTCGATGTAATTGTCGGGGATCATGGCCTTGCGCGCGGCGCGCACTTCGCGGCGCAGGGCAGGGTTCTTCTTTGGATCGAAACAGTCGTCACCACGGCCTTCACAGTTGACGCAGGCCTTCATGACGGCAGCGAGGTGCTTTTGTGCCAGTTTGGAGCCCGCGACCATGGCGGCCACTTTCTGCTCCTCGATCACCTTCCACTCAATGAACTGTTCGATGTCGGGATGATCGACGTCAACGATCACCATCTTGGCTGCCCGCCTGGTCGTGCCACCCGATTTAATGGCGCCGGCCGCCCGATCACCGATCTTCAAGAAGCTCATCAGACCTGAGGACTTGCCGCCACCGGACAGAGGTTCGTTCTCGCCCCGCAGAGAGGAGAAGTTGGTCCCGGTGCCGGAGCCATATTTGAACAGTCGAGCCTCCCGGGTCCACAGATCCATGATGCCGCCTTCGTTGACGAGATCGTCATGCACCGACTGGATGAAGCAGGCGTGAGGCTGGGGATGCTCATAGGCACTGGCGGACTTCACCAGGTGACCGCTGCTGTGATCGACGTAATAGTGGCCCTGGCTCGGGCCATCGATGCCGTAGGCCCAGTGCAGCCCGGTATTGAACCATTGCGGTGAATTGGGCGCGGCCTTCTGGGTCGCGAGCATGTAGCAGAGCTCGTCGAAAAAGGTCCGGGCGTCGGCTTCTTCATCGAAATAGCCGGCCTTCCAGCCCCAATAGGTCCAGGTTCCCGCCAGCCGTTCAAATACCTGTTTGGCCGAGCTCTCGCCGATGGTCTCGCTGCCGGTGCTCTCCACATCAGCCTGTCGGCGCCACAGCCATTGCGGCACCCCGTCTTCGGCGACCGGTTTGCATGTGCTGGGCACACCCGCCTTGCGGAAATATTTCTGCGCCAGAACATCGCAGGCCACCTGGCTCCAGTCTTCCGGCACCTCGATACCGGTTTGCTGGAACACAACTGACCCGTCCGGGTTGCGGATTTCACTGGTCGCGTTGCGAAAGGCGATACCCTCATAGGGCGAATGTCCTGCGACCGTAAAGTGACGACGAATGCGCATAATCTCCCCCGCTTGGTCTGCTGCGTTTGTTCCCGCTCATCACCCCGCGAAGACACTTGTTCCCTGCGCCGGAAAGACCCCGTGCAGCGGGGCTCCCGGACGCTCCGGATATTGGAGTGTCCTAGATGTGGTGTCGCGAGCGGCGACAGGGGCAAAGTATGGGCATGAGCGCGGCGTACACGCAAGGGCTAATCGTGCAAGCCGAGGTTACCCACCACATGTAGTGGGTAAGCTGTCGCGCGGAAGTCCCTGCAAACGCTGCATGTCAAGACGCGAGGACTGGCCCGGGAAAAAATTTTCACAGCCCAATTTTTTTGTTCACGGAATGTGGATGAATGTGAAGGGGCCGGAGCTGGCGCTGCGTTGCTCCTGTAAAGCGTCCGGGCGGCAACGCCTTAAAGCCCGAATCGGAGGTCGCTGCGGCCATGGTGGCGCTTGGCTCTGCAGAGCTGCGCCCCTATAGTCCCGCCCGATTCCGACCAAAAGCGACAGCACGTTAGGGTCAGGCGAGGCATGATGAAACTACTCAAACGCGTCTTCATCTGGTGGAGCGGTGCCACTGTGGGGACGCTGTGGCACACTTGGCGCCGTGGCCGGTTTGTCGGGGCGGACGGACTGGGCAACCGCTACTACCAGGACCGTAGTGGCAGCCGCCGCTGGGTGATTTATAAGAATACCGTGGATGCCAGTCTCATTCCGCCGGAGTGGCATGGGTGGGTGCATCACACCTTTGAGGCCCCCCCGACTGTGGCCCCACCCAAAATCAAGCCTTGGGAAAAGGATCACCGTCCCAACCTGACAGGAACGCCGCTCGCCTATCGGCCCCGCGGCAGCCTGGCCCAATCCGGTGTGCGCCAGCCCTCAACCAGTGACTACGAAGCCTGGGAACCCAAATAGGTACATTCATGACCCAGCGGAGCCTTGAGACCATGATCGGGGCGATCGTCATTGCGATCGCCATCGGATTTGTCTGGTTTGCCTACAAGACAACCAATGAGACCGGAATTTCCGGCTATGAAGTGACGGCAGTGTTCAGCCGGGTAGATGGCATCAATCCCGGCAGCGATGTGCGGCTCTCCGGCATCAAGATTGGCACCGTTTCGGCGCTGACGCTCAATCCCAAGACCTATGAGGCCGTGGCGCAGTTGTCGATCAAGAACGGCGTCGAATTACCCGTTGATTCTTCTATAAAAATAACCTCTTCCGGGATCTTGGGAAGCGCCTATCTGTCGATCTCACCAGGCGGCAGCAATCGGATGATTCCCCCGGGCGGGCGGATCAGTAATACCCAGGGTTCCGTCGATCTTATGGGACTTATAGGCCGCATGATCACGAGTGGAGGCAAAGGCTGATGCGCCCATCCTGGGTGATTGTGGGGGCACCGATTTTAATTCTGGCCGGTTTGGCCACCTATTCTGCGACAGCCGACCAGGGGCCCAGCAACACCACGAGCACGGCAAAAGAACTGGCCCGGGTGCCGCGCCCGCACACCGTTGGCCAGGCAGTGGCAGGCAAGGACGGGATCAAGCGCATGGTCATCCTGCGCGGCCTCGACAAGATCACTGGCCAGGCGGTGAACATCGACGCCCCGATTGGTTTGCCCGTTCACTACGCGACGCTGACCATTACGGCCCATTGGTGCTACTCCACGCCACCCAGCGAGACACCCGAAACGACCGCCTTCCTGACGATCGTCGATCACCGGCCAGACAAACCGCCGCGGCAGGTTTTTTCGGGATGGATGTGGGCGTCGACGCCATCGCTCAACGCCATGCAGCATCCGCTTTACGATGTCTGGGTGATCAGCTGCAAAACGAACCAGCCTGGCCAGGAAGGCCCGCCAGTACCGCCGACGACGCCGGTCAAACCGGTGTCACCCGACAAAGGTCCCAAGGACGGTAAGATCTTACTTCCGCCTGGCTCTGGACAATGACGCAGCCACAGCCCTGAGCGGGTAAGGGCGTCATCAAGCAGGTCTTGATATTGGGTGCGTGGGATCTCGATTGCCCCCATGCTGGCCAAATGTGCCGTTAGGAACTGCGTGTCGAGCAGGCAGAAGCCACCGGCACTCAACCGGGCCACGAGATGGACAAGCGCTACTTTGCTGGCATCTCGGGCGCGTGAAAACATGCTCTCGCCAAAAAAAGCACCACCGAGCTTCACGCCGTAGAGGCCGCCGACCAGCTCCCCGTCTAGCCAGCATTCCAGGCTGTGGGCGTGGCCGCGCTGAAAGAGCTCGATGTAGAGGGCTTCGATCTCCGGATTGATCCAGGTTTCGGTGCGGCCCTGGCCCGGCGCAGCGCAGGTCGCAATCACGGCCGGAAAATCCTGGTCGCTCGTGATCTTGAAGCGCTCGCTTCGTACCGTGCGGGCAAGGCGATGGCTCACATGCAGACCATCCAGAGGGATGATCCCGCGCACATCGGGACTGACCCAGTAAAGAGTTGGATCATCGCGGGTCTCGGCCATGGGAAACAGTCCCGCGGCATAGGCGCGCAAGACCAGCTCCGGCGTCAGGCGAGTCGGCGCACGCATTTCAGGCTCGTGCCAAAGGGCTTTCGGGGCGCGCTGCCGAAGGCTTGGGCCAAGACGGCAATGCAGATCGCTCGGGGGCTGTGGGCATCATTCAAAAATGCTCCATAATACTTTGAATATATGTGCATTTTAAGTTTTCATCTTGCGGCTTTGGACGCTGACTGGCGTCATACGTAGGCACTGACAGCAGGGAATCCGAGCACTGATGTTACCGCGCGGTTCAGCCTCCGCCGGCTTCTGACAGCTAAAAGTAATTATAGGCTTGGGCGGACGCGAGGGACAGAGTGAAAGAAAAACGGGCGCCGGGGAAAGTCTTCGGCCTATGCGCCCCCAAAGCCCCCGAAACTGCGCGATCAGTCTCGTCATGGGTTTGTACCCCGACCGACTGATGAAGCGGCCGCCACAATTTCAGCCGACGGTGTTGATGGTCTTCTGCGCCAGCTGATCGGCGCTTTTCAGCGCATCGAGATTGGCGCGATAGGCATATTTGGCGGAAAGGATTTCAACCATCCAGGAATTTGGTGTGGCGTTCTGGGCAGCCACGGCGGTGGCGCCTGCCAGAGGGCGCGAGGAGGGCGTAGCTGCCGCCGCTGGGGTGGCCTGCGCCGGGGCGGCTGCCGGCGGGGCCGCAGTTCCGCCGAAGGCATTGACGAGTTTGCTGGCAGCAGACGTCAACTGCGCGGCGCTGGCGGCAAGTCCACTTGCGGAGATCGAAAACGCGTTCCACATGCCGGCCATCATGGCGCCTATTCTCTAAAATTTGGCCAAGCAGAACTCTAAATCTTTATTCAAATTGTCCCGAGTAGGAATCTCAGGCCGCTTCCTCCTTGCGTGCGCGCGTCTCGATCATGTTGGCGAATGCCGCAAAAATCGCCTTCATCTGCGGCTCCTTGTAAGGAAATAGTTCCGGCGGGTCCATGTTGTGCACGATCATGGCGATATCTGCTTCGAAAATCAGCAATTCCCCATCTCTGGTCTCGGCGCAGTCGATCGCAAAGTAATCAAGACCGACGCGCTGGGCGATTGCCATGAGCGCCTTTGCGTGCCGGGCACCCATCCCGGCAGAAAAATTACTCATGAACGCAGCTTCTTCGGCGCGCTTGTGTTCGGACTGTTCCATCCCGGCGTTCAGATACCAGAGCTTCCATAGGTCAGCGATCGCCATATGGCAGGCGAAGGGCTGGCCATCGATAAACACGATGCGATATTTGCGGAACAGACCATCATCGCCGCTATAATCGATGAACTGAGAGACGAAGAAGTCTGTGTGCGCGCAAGTTTGCAGATAGTTCTGCAGAGCCTCGGGGTCATCGAGACGTTCAAGTCCGCGGCCGGCCTGGCTGCCGACGGGACGGATGATGAACGGAAAGCTCAGTTCGGTCCCCAGATCGCTGAGTTCGCCGGTCCCATCCAGGACATCGTTGAGATCATCGCGGTCAACCCGGCAGGTAGCAGGAACCTTTAGTCCGGCAATGCCATCGAGCAGCTTGAACAAGCGATCGCGCTCAAGATCGCGAATGCGGCGCGGCAGATTCAGCAGGGGACGTGGCCAGCCGAAGGTCAGGCGCTGGATTTCGTGCAGAGTGAGGCGCGTTTCGTCCGAATCCGGCACGGCTACGAAGGCCACGTCATGGTCCGGCAATAGCTCGGGCTGCACACCACCGGGCACTACATAATACGTGTAGATTTCAATGTCGGAGCCCTCGAGCAGGAATTCGACAGGGGTGTTGCCTCCCATATCGGTGGCGGCGGCGAAGACCAGCAGGCGCAGCCGCGGGCTCTTGCTTGAGGAGGAGCGATAGATTGGCCTTACCCCAAGGGCTTCGTCTTGGAGCTGCTTTCCCAGCTCGGGACGCCCGAGGAGCTGCGCAATGACAGAAAGATCCATCGCGGCTTCCACGTCGGCATTATCGGCTTGCAGTTGGGCCACAAGTTCGCCCCACAGAGGATTAAGATCGATCCCGTCAAATGCACGCTTGGTGAGGACGGCGACCCCGATCCGAGGTTTAAGGCCCAGGGATTGAGCTGACACAAAGCGAAAGGCTTGGGACATGTTCGGCCTCTTGGAGTTCTCCTGATCCTGGACGGTTATGGTTAAGATCGGGTTTCTGCTCAGTCGGGCATGATGGAACAGGCCTGGATCGTGGCTGTTTGAGCACCGGCCGTCCTCTTGGTGGCGAGGCGCACCGGTGGGCTCGCTGCCTCACCTGGCGGATCCGAGGTCCGGATCCGCCCAGAAGACTTGCCCTGATTGGCACGCCCGCGGTTTCGGGTGGGATGGTCCGGGCGCCAGTTACTGATGTCTGCGCGGTTGCAACCTTGACAGTTCGCAGGGTTTTGCGCTGCAGGAGAACGATGTTGGCTTATCGGGGATGAGCATGCGCCACGCGCCGGCCACACTTCGCAACCGCGAACCGATTCTGAATGTCCTGAAACAGGTGTTGCCTCACCGCGGGCTGTTGCTGGAAATCGCGAGTGGCACGGGCGAACACGCCGTCTTCATGGCGCCGGAACTTGGCGAGCTTTTCTGGCAGCCAAGCGAGATGGATGGGGCCGTCCTTGCTGATATAGATGAAAGAACCATCACCGCAGGCTGCCAACGTATCCTGCCCGCATTGCAGCTTGATGTGACCGCCGCAACTTGGCCGCTCAGCCATGCGGATGCGGTCTTCTGTTGCAATATGATCCATATTGCGCCATGGGCGGCCGCTGAGAGCATGTTTACTGGCGCGGCGCGCCTTCTTCGGCCGTCCTCGCTCCTCATCCTCTATGGACCGTTCAGACGCCATGGCGTCCATACCGCGGCGTCCAACGCGCAGTTCGAATCCTGGCTGCAGGGTATTGATCCACGCTTTGCGGTGCGCTGCCTTGATAATGACGTGATACCGCTTGCCCGCGCCAACGGCTTTGAGTTGGCCGACATCGTTGCGATGCCGGCCAACAACTTCACCGTTATTTGGCGCCGGTGCTAGCTGCGATCGATGCTCCAGGGACCAGGTCCTGCCGCAGCGATGTAAAGGAAGACGAAGCAATATAGGATTGCCTCGTCGCCCTGATTAAGCAGGGGAATCCACTGACCGGACTGGCCAACGTGATAGAGCCAGTACGCCACCGCCATTTCGCCTGAACAAATGAAGGCGGCGATGCGTGTGAAAAGGCCGAGGCCAATCAGCACGCCGCCTACGAGTTCGATGAGGCCTGCGGCCAGCAGAAGTGGCGGCAGATGTCCGGTCATTAACGGTTCGGGATAACCGAACAGCTTTGCGGTTGCGTGCTGCAGGAAGAGCAGTGCAACGACGATGCGCAGAATACTCAGCAATTTCGGCTGATGGTTTTGCAAAAACTGCAGTTCCATAGTTGGTTTCCCCCAAGGTTATGCGGGGCATCATAGCCGATTTTCCGGCCAGCCTGAAATCAGGAGGGGTGACTGGCCAGCCAGTGTTCAAGCCAGTGGATGTTATAGTCGCCATTGATGATGTCGGGTTCGCGGACCAGATCG
>JAKBAU010000163.1 GCA_021808875.1 Pseudomonadota bacterium
GATCTGGCGAGCGCAAGGGCACCGACGGGCTCGTTGATCTGCCACGGACGGCAGCTGGTGCCAATCGCGCCCAGCAGGCGTGCTATGTCTGGCGCGAGGTTCCGGTTCCGGTGATTGCAGCGGTGCATGGCGTTGCCTTCGGCGGAGGGCTCCAGGTGGCACTCGGCGCAGATCTGCGCTTTGTTACCGCCGATGCCAAACTGTCGGTGATGGAGATCAAGTGGGGTCTCGTCCCGGATATGGCGGGAATGGCACTGCTGCGCCGGCTCGTTCGCGATGATGTCGCGCGCGAACTCACATTCAGTGGTCGGACCGTGCTGGGTGAGGAGGCGGTGAGGATCGGGCTTGCGACCCGCCTCTGTGCGGATCCACGCGCAGAGGCACTGACCTTTGCCAAGCTGATCGCCAACCAGAATCCCGATGCGATCCGGGCTGGCAAACGTCTGCTCAATCTGTCTGTCGAGGCTGATGCCAAGGAGATCTTCAAGGCCGAGACGACCGAGCAGGTGGCCCTGATCGGTTCTCCCAACCAGGTTGAAGCGGTGATGGCCAATCTCCAAAAGCGCGCACCCCGCTTTGTTGACGGCTGACCCCGCTTCCCTGTCGGGGCGAGCTTCATCACGCCATTCGCGTCAGAAGACAACCGCGCGGACCGCTCCATATCCGCGTGCTCCGTCGCTGCGCCGAGCCCTGCCAGAACTGCTGGGGCCTAAACCACGCTTTATAGATGGCGAGAGAGCCTGCACCGCGGCTTTACGGACGCAGAATTTGCCCTTAAGTTGCCGCAGGCTCTCTCTATATACGGGACGAAACGATGAAGTACGGGATCGATTATCGCTATCTTAAGAAGGGTGCCACCAAGGCCGTGGACAATACTTCTATGGCACGGCCGGTGGACGTCGAAATCGACGAGGCGCAATTCGCGCTGATCCCGAATGTCGGCGATTATGTCGACCTGCCGGGCGAAAATGATTTTCGTAACATCCCGTGCCGCGGCAAGGTTTTACGCCGGCTGTTCCAGTACAAGCTGGGTTATTGCTACGTCCAGATTCTAGTCCAGGAGATCGATGAGGACTGGTCCAGCCTCTGGGGCTAGACCAGTCCTCCCGCTGCCGGATCTAATAACCCATTAGCCGGGCATAGCGATCACGGTGAAAGGCGGGGCTCCCATAGGTTGCCTCGCTAACCCGTGCGCGCTTGAGATAAAGACCTGCGTCATGGGCGTCGGTCATACCGATGCCGCCATGCATCTGTACCATTTCATTGGAAACCAGATGCACAAGATCCCCGGCGCGTGCCTTGGCCAAGGAGCACAGCGCCGGCACATCGGTACTGCCGCGGTCACATGCAATTAAGGCGGCTTCAACACAGGAGCGAGTCAATTCCAGCTCCGTGTACATCCGCGCAGCACGGTGCTGCAGCACCTGGAACGCGCCGATCAGCTGGCCGAACTGGGTCCGGGTCTTGAGGTAGTCCAGCGTAACCTCAAAGCTCTGGGCCGCATGACCAAGCATTTCAGCGGCGAGGCCGGCGCGAGAACGGTCCAAGATGGCGTCGAGCACACCAAAGCCTTTATCCACCTCACCCAGCACTGTATCTAAAGTCACGTCAACATCGCGGAACTGAAGACGCGCAGCGGCGCGACTGTCGGCCATATGCAGGGGTGTGCGAACCACGCCAGGGTGGTTTCCCGGAACAAGAAACAGGGTGACACCGTTCTCATCGCCCGCCTTGCCCGAGGTTCGAGCAGCCACAACCAGAATGTCGGCGACTGCACCATCGACAACAAAACTCTTGGTTCCGCTGAGCAAAAAGCCGGCACCCGCCCGGCGCGCCGTCAGCGCCACGCGCCTCGGCGCGTGATGGGCACCTTCATCCACGGCGAGGGCCCCGAGCGCCTCGCCAGCGGCAAATTTGGGCAACCACTCGCCCTTTTGCCTGTCATTGCCGGCCAGAAGCAACGCGGTGGCCGCGACAAGAGCGGTCGATAGAAGAGGGGACGCCGTGAGTGTGCGTCCGGTCTCTTCGAGTACCAGTCCGATGCTCAGAAAATCCAGTCCGCTGCCACCATAGTTTTCCGGAATGAGGATTCCGGCCCAGCCCATCTCGCACATCTGCCGCCACAGGTTGCGATCAAAGCCCTCGCGATTGGCGCTATCGCGCAGCGCTCGAAACGCCGTGACGGGGGCTACCTCGCGTGTCCAATTTTTTGCTGCCTCTTGCAGCATCACCTGTTCTTCACTGAGCACGGCCATGATGCCACCTATTATTGATGATCCATGAGCCCAAGCACGCGCTTGGCCACGACATTAAGGTTGATCTCGCTGGTACCGCCTTCGATCGAATTGCCCTTGGACCGCAGCATGTCGCGCATGGCCTGGACTTCAGCCGGACCGAAGCCCTCGCCCTCCCAGCCCAGTCCCTGATAGCCCATGGCCTCCACCAAGAGCTCGCAGCGTTCCTGATTGAGCCGTGCAGCGGCGTATTTGAGGATCGAGACCGCCGGGCTAGGACCATTGGCGGTTTTGGCCTCATCGGCTAGCCGCCTGACCGTCAACGCAAAGGCACGGGCCTGCATGCGATGCTCGGCGATGCGCGCCCTCAGATCGCCATCGTCAATGCGCCCATCCACTTCACCGACATATTGCTTGGCCACATCCTCGAGCTCGAGACCGCCCCCAAAGCCGCTGCCAAATCCGCCCGCCGAGATATTCTGGCGCTCATACTGCAGCAGCCGCTTGGCAATCTCCCAGCCGCCGTTTAACCGGCCGACCAGATTCTCCTTAGGAACTTTGACATCGGTGAAAAAGGTTTCGCAGAACGGGGAGGAGCCGCTGATCAGGCGGATGGGACGTGCCTCCACTCCCGGTGTCGCCATGTCAAAAAGGATGAACGAGATCCCCTCATGCTTTTTGCTGGTATCGGTGCGCACCAGGCAAAAAATCCAGTCCGCCTGGTCGGCATAGGATGTCCAGATCTTCTGGCCATTGATCAGATAATGGTCGCCACGGTCCTCACAGCGCGTACGCAGCCCGGCCAGGTCGGAGCCGGCTCCAGGTTCCGAATAACCCTGACACCAGCGGATTTCCCCGCGCACAATCTTGGGCAGATGCTCGCGCTTTTGCTGTTCATTGCCATATTCAAGCAGGACCGGCCCCAGCATCCAAAGTCCGAAGGACAGCAATGGTGCGGCTGCGCCGATGCGGCGCATTTCACTGTCCAAAACCTTGGCTTCATCGCGCGACAGCCCGCCGCCGCCATAAGCCTTGGGCCAAGTTGGCGCCGTCCAGCCTTTCGCCGCCATACGCTCAAGCCAGAGCTTGGCCTCAGGGTTTTTGTATGTCTGACGACGTCCGCCCCAGACCTCTTCACCCTGGGCGGGTCGGCCCGAGGTGCCGCGCATGGACGGGGGGCAGTTGGCATCAAGCCAGCTCCGTACCTCGCTGCGAAAACTTTCCAGATCGCTCATCACTGACCTCCGGACGACCATACCACTTCTTCGACGTGAGCCGATTGTGCATCTTGGCGCAGCTTTGGGAAGAGGGCTGGTCGCAGGATTTGCCAGCCGTTAGGTTGGCGGAGCATTATTTTGATCGACAGCCATGAATTTTGCCAGCGACAACGCCTATGGCGCTTGCCCCGAAATCCTTGAGGCCGTAGTCCGCAGTGCGGAAGGCAGCCAGCCCTCCTACGGCGAGGACGCCTGCAGCAATCGCCTGCGCGCCCGCTTGAGTGAGATTTTCGAGCGTGAGGTCTATGCCTTCCCCGTCATCACCGGGACCGCAGCCAATAGTCTGGCACTGGCGACGCTCTGCCCGCCGCATGGCGCGATCTTCTGCCATGAGGAGGCACACATTGCGAGCGACGAGTGTGCCGCGCCGGAATTTTTCACCCATGGCGCCAAGGTGGTCGGCATTGCCGGGGCGGATGGCAAACTGACCCCAGCCGCGATCACGTCGATGCTGCCGCAATTTTCCCGAGGTGTGCACAGCCCAAAGCCCAGTGTCGTTTCGCTCACTCAACTGAGCGAGCTCGGGACGGCCTATGATGCTGAGCAGATCGCGCAGATCAGCGAGGTCTGTCGCGACCACGGCCTCTTCCTGCACATGGACGGAGCGCGTTTTGCCAACGCGCTGGTTGGGCAGAACACCAGCCCATCCGCGCTTTCCTGGCGCGCCGGCGTTGATGTGCTTTCTTTTGGCGCCACCAAGAACGGTGCCCTCAGTGCCGAATGCGTCATCTTCTTTGATCGCGCTCTGGCCGGAGACTTTGAATACCGCCGCAAGAAGAGCGGGCATCTGATCTCGAAGATGCGCTTCGTCTCCGCCCAGCTGGAGGCCTATCTGGCCAATGATCTGTGGCTCAAGTCCGCAGCGCGCGCCAACCATCTTGCCACGCAGATGGCCCGCACACTGATGCAGGTTCAAGGTGCCAGCCTTGCCCACCCAGTTCAGGGCAACCAGATTTTCCTCTATCTGCCGGATCGGAAGGTGGCTCATCTGCGCGCCGGCGGTGCCAAATTCTACGACTGGCAGGCGAGCCGCGACGGCCGCACGCTGATCCGCCTGGTCACGAGTTTTGCTACACCCGAGAGCGCCATTCAACAATTTGTCGAACTGGCCCGTGCGCCCTGAGAGGTGCAAGAGGCAGGCCCGCTATTCGGCGGGCTGCGCCACTGGTCGTGGCCGTAGTAACTGGCCGAGGCGATCGAGCTGCACATAGATCACCGGGGTGATGTAAAGGGTCAGCAGCTGACTGAGAACGAGCCCGCCAACCACGGCAAGACCAAGCGGCCGGCGGGCGTTTGAGCCCTCGCCAAAGCCGATGGCGATCGGCAGGGTTCCCGTCAGCGCCGCCATCGTAGTCATCATGATCGGGCGAAAGCGGACCAGACTCGCCTCGAAGATCGCCGCAGAGGCAGGGACCTCGGCACGGCGCTGACGCTCCAGTGCGAAATCAATCATCATGATGGCATTTTTCTTCACGATTCCGATGAGCATGATCATGCCCACAAAGGCATAAAGGCTGAGCGGGGTGTTGAACAGCCACAGCGTGATCAGTGCGCCGACAGCCGCGGCCGGAAGTCCCGAAAGGATGGTCAGGGGATGGACGAAACTTTCATAGAGAATACCAAGGACAATGTAGACCACAATGATGGCAATGAGCAGCAGCAGGCCGCTGGAGCCCATCGACTGCTCAAAGGCTTTCGCCGTTCCCTGAAATGAGCCGGTGATCGTGGGCGGCATGTGCATATGCCGGCTGATCTGATCGATCTTGGTGACGGCATAGGATAGCGCCCGGCCCTGGGCGAGATTGAAGGACACCGTCACTGCCGGCAGTTCGCCAAGATGATTGATGGCAAGAGGCATCGAGCCCTGCGTTATCCGCGTCACTGCGTTCAGCGGCACCAAGGTGCCACTGCTCGACGTCACGTAAAGGCGCTGCAGGGCCGATGGACCAGTCTGGTATTTCGGCAGAAGTTCGAGAATGACCTCGTATTCATCGGTGGGCGCGTAAATCTGGGAAATCTGTTCGCCGCCGAAGGCCGCACCCAGTGCCGTCTGGATCTGGGTGGGGGTGACGCCCAGTGCCGCGGCACGGTCGCGTTCGATCTTGACCATGACGGTCGGATTGGACATGTCCAGATCGCTGTTGACATCGGCAAAGCCAGGCGTGCGTGCCAGGATGTCAACCAGGCGATTGGCGTATTTGGCAAGCTGGTTGAGATCCAGTCCCTCCAGCGTGTACTGATAGGTTGCATTGGTCGAGTGTCCGCCGATATTCAGACTGGGCGGGTTAGCGGTAAACACCTGCAGACCAGGAATCTTCGCGAATTCGGGGCGCCACTGGGAAATAATGTCATCGACCGAACGGCGGCGCTGGCTGCGCGGAACAAGGTGCACGAAGATCCGCCCGGTGTTCACCCCGGCACTGGAGCCGCCCGAACCCACCGCCGACATCGCGGCCATCACCGCCGGATCGGCATTAACGATCGCAGCCACTTTTTTCTGATATTTGAGCATCTGATCAAACGAGGTGCCGGTGCGCGCCTTGGTAAAGATCGCGATGGCACCGCTGTCCGAGGCGGGAATGAAATCCATTGGGATGATCCGGAACATGACAACGGTGGCGACGATGCTCAGCAGAAAGAGGCTGAGAATCACGCGCGGATGGCGCATGCTCCAGTCCAGTGAGAGGCGGTAAGCGTCATGAAGGCGATTGAAGGCCGCCTCGCTATAAGCATAGAAGCGGCTGGCTCGTAGTCCTTCATCAGTGCGCAAAAGGCGACTGCAGAGCATGGGCGTCAGTGTCACCGACACAATGCCCGAGAACACGATGGCAAGCACGATCGTCACCGCAAATTCATGCAGCAGCCGGCCGACGATGCCGCCCATGAACATCAGGGGAATGAACACCGCCACCAGCGAGGCCGTCATGGACAATATCGTGAAGGTGATTTCGCGCGAGCCATGGAGTGACGCGGTATAGGGATCTTCACCCATCTCGATATGGCGCACGATGTTTTCGAGCATAACGATGGCGTCGTCGACAACAAAGCCCACCGATAGCGTCAGTGCCATCAACGAGAGATTATCAAGACTGAAGCCGAGATAGGACATACCTGCGAAGGTCCCAATCACGGCGATTGGCAATGCCAAAGACGGAATGAACGTGGCAGAGACCGAGCGCAGAAAGACGAAGATGACGAGGACGACGAGGATCGCGGCGATGCCAAGGGTCATTTGAACATCGCTAACCGAGGCGCGCACTGCCTGGCTGCGGTCAAAATGCACCATCACATGCAGTCCGGGCGGCACCTGCCTTTCAAAGCGAGGTAGAACCTGTCGGATTTCGTTGACGACTTTTATGGTATTGGATCCGGGCTGACGCTGAATCGCCAGGAGAATGGCGGGCTTACCAGTCTCGAAGCTCGCCTGGCGGGTGTCCTCGACGCTGTTGAGGACGCGAGCGACGTCTTCAATGCGCACCGGTGCACCGTTGCGGTAGGCGACAACCTGACGGGCAAATTGATGCGCATCTGTCAGCTGGCCATTGGCATGTATCACCTCGGCCTGGCGTGGCCCATTGAGCGAGCCGGTCGCTGCGTTGGAATTGGCATTGGCGGCGGCGCTCGCAACCATATCGATACCAATGCCGCGCGCGGCCAGTTCGTCGGGATCGGCCTGGATGCGCACGGCATATTTCTGCTGACCGTAAACATTGACCTGGGCGACACCGTTCAGGGTTGAGAGCTCTCGGCCAAGCAGGGTCTCGGCATAATAATCCACCTGTGAGAGCGGCATGGTGTCGGAGGAAACGGCCAGATACATGATGGGGGCATCGGCAGGATTTTCCTTATGAATGGTCGGCGGATTGGGCATGTTGTGCGGCAGACGCCCCAGCGTCGCCGATATCGCCGATTGCACATCCTGTGCCGCAGCATCGATATTGCGGCTCAAATCAAACTGAATGACAATTTCAGTCTGGCTCTGCGTACTCGTCGACGTCATCGACGAGATGCCGGCAATCGTCGACAGTTCGCCCTCGAGCGGGGTTGCGACCGCACTGGCCATGGTGTCAGGATCCGCACCAGGCAGGCTGGCACTGACCACGACGGTGGGGAAGTCCACATTCGGCAGATCACTAACCGGAAGTTGGAAGTAACCGAACAGGCCAAAGATCACCAGCGCAACCATGAGCAACGTGGTCATCACTGTGCGCCGGATGAATGGCTCGGAGAGGTTCATGGCACAAGCTGGTGGTCCGACGGGCCGGCAGCCTTGTCCGCTTCACGAAGGTGTTTACTGGCCGTAACGGCTGCGCGCTGCCAGACCTCTACCTTCTGGTTCGGAACCACCCGCAATTGTCCTACGGTGATCACCGTCATGCCCGGAGCGAGCCGACCGCGCACCGCTGCCAAACCGCCATTGTCGTAGCGTACCCGCACCACAACCTTGTGGGCGATATGCACACCATC
>JAKBAU010000164.1 GCA_021808875.1 Pseudomonadota bacterium
GTCGATGCCGCGGCGGTGGCGGCAGGCAAGGTCAAGGTGATTGCCCCGGAAGGGTTTCTCGAACACGCGGTTTCGGAAAACATCATCGCCGGTCCGGCCATGCTGCGTCGCTCCCGCTTTCAGTTCGGCCATACGCTGCCACGCAGCAAGGACGGTGAAGTCACCAGCGGACTTGGTCCCTGTCCTTCATTGGGTTCACTGTCGCTGATCGCACCGACCCATCTTGTCAATCACACCGGTCAGGAAATGACCATCGGTGAGGTGGTGCTGCAATTTCAGCTGACGCCAGGAACTGAGGCGCCGGCGGAGATGAATTTCTTCTTGCCGCAGCTGTCGGCAGTGTTCATGGCAGAAAACGCCAATCTGACCATGCACAACCTGTTGCCCGCGCGCGGTGCGTTGGTGCGCGACTGCAAGGCATGGGCAGATTATCTCACCCAGTCCATCCGGTTGTGGGCTGATCGCTCTGACGTGATGTTTGCGGCGCATGGCATCCCGCGCTTCGGCCGTGAGGAGATCTCCAATTTTCTGAAGTCGCACCGCGATGCCTATAAATTTCTTCACGACCAATCGGTACGCCTCATGAATGAGGGCCATACCGCAAGCGAAATCGCCGAAGTGCTGGTGTTGCCTGATGTCCTGCGCAAGCAGTGGTTCAATCGTGGCTATTACGGCACGATGAGCCACAATTCGAAGGCCGTGTATCAGCGTTATCTCGGCTGGTATGATGCCAATCCGGTAAACCTCAATCCGCTGCCGCCTGAACCCGCAGCCAAGAAATATGTCGAGGCACTGGGGGGCGCGGACCGGGTTCGGGAGTTGGCCCGTCACGCCGTGACCGCCGGTGAGCTGCGCTGGGCAGCCATGCTTCTCAATCATGCGGTGTTCGCCGATGGCACGGATACCGCTTCACGCGCCATGCTCGCCGATGTCTACACCCAGCTGGGTTTTGAGAGCGAAGCAGGAACCTGGCGTAATATCTATCTGACCGGTGCGCAGGAACTGCGTGACGGGGTCGCACAGCTGCCAGCTATCGGCTTCAGCCCCGATGTGCTGGCTGCGACCACAACGTCGATGCTGTTCGATTTCGCCGCGGTGAGGGTAAATCCGCAAAAGGCGGCGGCGCGCTCCTTTGCGATACGCCTGCAGCTGACGGATCGGGCGGAGAGTCATCTGCTCAGCGTCGGCAATGGCGTGCTCGTGCATGAGATGAATGCGGATGGCAAGGCCGACCTTACCATTGCGATGCGCCGTCCTGATCTCTTGCGGACATTGTTTCTCAAGCAGCCCTGGGCCGATGAGGTAAAGAGCGGTCACATCCGCATCGAGGGCGACGAGAACCTCTATGCAGCACTGGTGGATCTGATCGAACCGATCGTCAACAATTTTGCCGTGGTTACCCCTTGAAGGACCTCACGCCTGGGCTGTGCCCCGGCGCTGCAACGGTGAACCGGGTAGAGATCGTGTGCGTCGGCGGCTGATGTCCCCTGACAAAGGACCTGCCGTCTCATGGGTGAACGCGCCCGCCACACCCTCCCCCTCACGTCGGGGAGGTGCGTGTGGCCACCCGTCCGGCTTGACAGCTCGCGCGCCATGGCGTTTCTGCCCGGCCCATGAGCAGGGCATTTCTTTTCCCCGGACAGGGCAGTCAGGCGGTCGGCATGGGCAAGAGCCTTGCCGAAGCCTATGCGAGTGCACGGCAAACCTTTGAGGAAGTGGATGATGCGCTGGGCCAGCGCCTGTCCAGCCTCATGTGGGAAGGGCCTGAGAGCGAGCTGACGCTGACAGAGAATGCGCAGCCAGCGATCATGGCCGCCTCGATGGCGGTGGTGCGGATCCTCATGACCGATGGCGGCCTCGAGCTTGGCCGCTACGCGCGCATTGTGGCCGGTCATTCGCTGGGCGAGTACACTGCGCTTGCGGCGGCGGGAGCCTTCAGCCTGGCTGATGCGGCCCGCCTTCTGAAGACCCGCGGCCAGGCGATGCAGGCGGCGGTACCGGTAGGGGTGGGAGCGATGAGTGCCCTTCTGGGTGCCGACCCCGAACTTGCCGAAGCGGCGGCCCGTGAGGCCGTGGCGGCGGCCCTTCCGGGAGAAGGCTCGCCTGTCTGTGTCGTTGCCAATGATAACGCGCCCGGCCAGGTGGTGATTTCGGGAACTGCAGCGGCAGTGGCACGTGCCGGTGAGATCGCCCGCGCCAAAGGTGCCAAGCGCGCCATGCCGCTCGCGGTGAGCGCACCCTTCCACTGCCCTTTGATGAAGAAAGCCGCCGATGTCATGGCCGAGGCTCTTTCGCAGGTCACCATTCGTCCACCAGTGGTCCCTCTGATTGCCAATGTCACCGCCGCTGAAGTGTCTGAGCCTGAGCGCATTCGTCAGCTTCTGATCGAGCAGGTGACCGCCCGCGTACGCTGGCGCGAAACCATTTTGTCCTTCCGCGATCTTGGAATTGATGCGACGGTAGAATTTGGTGGAAACAAGGTGTTGACCGGCATGGTCAAGCGCACGGACAAGGATCTGATGCCGATCACGCTTGATTCTCCCGCCGACATCGAAGCTTTTGCAAAATCCCTTTGAGGATGGCGATGTTCGATCTATCCGGAAAAGCCGCACTCATTACCGGTGCCACTGGCGGCATTGGCGGCGCGGTCGCACGCTGCCTGCACGCTAATGGAGCGCGGGTTGCACTTTCGGGAACCCGTACTGAAAGCCTGGCGCAGCTGCAGAGCGAACTTGGCGAGGGCGCCCAGGTGATTGCCTGCAATTTGGCCGACAGCGCCGCGGTGGAGGCTTTGCCCAAGACCGCAGAAGCCCAGCTCGGCGCGCCGATCGACATCCTCATCAACAATGCCGGAATTACCCGCGACAACCTCTTCCTGCGGATGAAGGATGAGGAGTGGGATCAGGTCATCGCGGTTGATCTGACTGCCGCTTTTCGACTGTCGCGCGCCGTCTTGCGTGGCATGATGAAGAAGCGCTGGGGCCGCATTATTTCAATTACCTCGGTGGTCGGTACGATGGGCAATCCTGGTCAGGGTAATTATGCGGCGGCCAAGGCCGGACTCGTGGGCATGAGCAAGTCGCTGGCGCAGGAGGTGGCAAGTCGCGGCATCACCGTCAATTGCGTCGCCCCAGGCTTCATTGCAACGGCAATGACTGAGGCGCTGAGCCAGACGCAGAAAGCCCAGATCGATGCGCGTATCCCGGCCGGTCGCATGGGGTCGGCAGCGGAAATCGCTGCGGCCGTGCTTTTTCTGGCCAGCGAGGAGGCCGCTTACATCACCGGCCAAAGTCTCCACGTCAATGGCGGCATGGTGATGATTTGATAGTTTTTTCAATACGTTAACACCGTGTGGCGGGGCGAGGTCCTTTATGTTACGAAGCAAGCCCGTTGCCGTTCACGCGGGATAATGGTCCTGCCGCGGGCCATCCAACGACTAGCGGCGCAGACAACGAACGAGAGGTTGCAAATACAATGAGCGATACTGCGGAGCGCGTGAAGAAGATCGTCGTCGAACACTTGAACGTCGACGCCGACAAGGTGACGGACAGCGCATCTTTCATCGAGGATCTGGGGGCGGACAGCCTCGATACCGTCGAACTGGTGATGGCATTCGAAGAGGAATTCGGCATCGAGATTCCCGATGATGCGGCCGAATCGATCGTCACCGTGGGAGATGCGGTCAAATATATCGACAAGGCTCAGGCTTAACCCGCTTGAGCCACCTTCGGGCCTGAGGCAAGACCAAGGGATACGATGCGCAGGGTAGTCATCACCGGGTTGGGTTTGGTTACGCCGCTGGCCTGCGGCGTGGAAGCGACGTGGCAGCGCCTGATTGCAGGTCAGTCGGGTGCGCGGCCGATTACCAAATTCAGGACCGATGATCTGGCGACCAAAATCGCCTGTGACGTCCCGCGCGGGGCCAGTGGTGATGGGCTGTTCAATCCCGATGATTGGCTCGATCCCAAAGAACAGCGTCGCATCGATGATTTCATCCTGTTCGGCCTTACGGCTGCGCAGCAGGCGGTTACTGATTCGGGTTATGTGCCTGCTACCGAGGAAGAGCGTTGTCGCACCGGCGTGCTGATCGGTTCGGGGATTGGTGGACTTCCTGGCATCGAAGAGGCCTCGCTGCTTATTGCCGAGAAGGGGCCGCGGCGACTGTCGCCCTTCTTCATTCCGGGGCGGCTGATCAATCTTGTCTCCGGCTATGCCTCGATCCGTTTCGGTTATAAGGGCCCCAATCATGCTGTGGTTACGGCCTGCGCGACCGGGGCGCATGCGATCGGGGATGCAGCGCGTCTCATTGCGTTTGACGACGCGGACGTCATGCTGTGTGGAGGTGCGGAGGGCGCGATCTGTCGTGTGGGTATCGCCGGGTTCAATTCCTGTAAGGCTCTGTCGACCGCCTATAACGACCAGCCGCAGAAGGCCTCGCGTCCCTACGACAAGGACCGCGACGGATTTGTGATGGGCGAAGGCGCGGGTGTTTTGATGCTCGAGGAATATGAGCACGCCAAAGCCCGCGGCGCCAAGATTTACGGCGAGGTCAGGGGCTACGGACTTTCGGGCGACGCCTATCATATCACGGCGCCCAGTGAAGATGGCAATGGTGGCTTCAGGGCGATGCAGATGGCTCTGAAGCGTTCGGGACTGACTGTAGGCGATATCGACTACGTCAATGCCCATGGCACCTCGACGATGGCCGACGGCATCGAGCTTGCTGCGGTGGAACGCTTTCTCGGTGAGGCGGCGCCCAAGGTTGCAATGTCCTCGACCAAGTCATCGATCGGTCATCTGCTTGGCGCCGCCGGCGCGGTAGAGGCGATCTTCTGTCTTCTGGCTATGCGTGACGGAGTCGTGCCGCCCACCATCAATCTTGACCACCCGGACTTTTCGCCCAGGCTGGACCTCGTCGCCAACACCGCCCAGACCCGGCCGGTGCGGGTGGCATTGTCCAATTCATTCGGATTTGGCGGCACCAATGCCTCGCTGATCCTGTCAGCGGTGGACTGATCGCCGTTGCGCCGGGCCGCGATCGCCACTGTCATTGTCGTTCTGGTCCTCGCGGCCGGGATCCTGCTCTGGACAGATGCACAGTATACCGCCTCCGGTCCCGTCGCGCGCCATGGCCATCAGAGCATTGTTCTCATCCGCCCTGGAATGGGAGGCGCCGGCATTGCCCGTACGCTGAAGGCCGCGGGGGTTATCCGCAATGCGATGCTCTTCCAGCTGGAAGTACGTCTCAAGGGGGAAGGGGCCGAGCTTAGGGCGGGCGAATATGCCATTCCCTCCAAGGCCAGCATGGCCGACATCGCCGCCATTCTCATCGCTGGCAAAGTGGTCGAGCACAAGCTGACGATCCCTGAAGGATTTACCAGCCAGATGGCCTACAGTGTGGTGCAGGCTAACAAGGTACTGGTCGGCAAGGCTGGAGCGGTGCCAGCCGAAGGCTCGCTTTTGCCCGACACCTACCTTTTCACCCGGGGCACCACAAGGGCTCAGCTTCTGGCCCGCATGCATCGGGCGCAACTGCGCTTTCTGGCCAAGGTGTGGCCGAAGCGGGCGCCGGGGCTGCCGCTGAAGACCGCCGAGCAGGCGGTGACTTTGGCCTCCATCGTCGAAAAGGAAACCGCCTTACCGCTTGAGCGCCGCCATGTTGCCGCTGTGTTCGAGAACCGCCTTCGCCTGGGCATGAAGCTGCAGTCCGACCCCACCATTATTTACGGCATCACCAAGGGCTATCCTTTGGGCCACCCCATCCTCGAGAGCGAGCTTTCGGCTGTCACCCCCTACAACACCTATGTGATCGACGGTTTGCCACCCACGCCGATCTGCAATCCGGGGCGGGCCTCCATCCTCGCCGTGCTGCACCCCCTCAAGTCCAAGGATCTTTACTTCGTGGCCGACGGCAAGGGTGGGCATGTTTTTGCGGCCACGATCGCACAGCAGGACAAGAACGTTGCCCACTGGCGTGAGATCCAAAAGGCCAAGAAGGGGAACCAGTGACGGTTTTCCCGCTGGCACCGCTTTGGGTATGCTTGTTTCTTTAGGGAGCTCAATCATGTCCATCATCAGCATGACGGGCTTTGCCGAGAGCCACGGCGCGCAGGGTGCTCTCAGCTGGCGCTGGGAAATCAAGAGCGTCAATGGTCGTGGTCTCGATATTCGCCTGCGTACGCCCCCCGGCTTCGACAGCATCGAGCCTGCCGCACGGCTGTTGGCGGGGGAACGGTTCAAGCGCGGCAATCTGCAGGCCACGCTCACACTGGACATGCAGGAAAGCGGGCGCGGCTTCAAGGTCGATCCGGTGGCGCTTGCCGCCGCAATTCGTATTGCACAAGAGCTCTGTGATCAGCATGGCCTGGCCCCAGCGCGGGTCGACGGTCTTTTGGCACTCAAGGGCGTGATCGTTGTCGATGAACTTGCGAATGATCCGGAGGAACGTGCGGCGCGCGATGCAGCCGTCCTGGAAAGTCTTGCTGTTGCCCTCGACAGTCTGCGGCGCTCACGGCGCGCAGAAGGAACCAAGCTGGCAAAGCTGCTGGCGGGTATGCTGGATGAAATCGAACAGCTGACCGCCAAAGCTTCCGGCCTCGCGAGCGCAACACCTGAGACCTTGCGCGCCCGGCTCAGGTCCCAGCTGGGAGAGTTGCTCGCCGACACGGCGATCTCCGAGGAACGCCTCGCACAGGAAGCGGCGGTGCTCGCGCTGCGCGCCGACATACGCGAAGAACTTGACCGGCTCAACGCCCATGTCAGCGAGGCCAGGCGCCTGCTTGCTGCCAGCGAGGCGATCGGCCGGCAGCTTGACTTTCTGTCTCAGGAGTTCAACCGCGAAGCCAACACGTTATGTTCGAAATCTGCGGACATCGAGATGACCCGCATCGGCCTTGCACTGAAGGCGGTGATCGATCAATTGAGAGAGCAGGCGCAGAATGTCGAGTAGAGTGGGCGATTTGCTACCGGGAAGTGCTCATGACTGAAGAAATCCGCCGCCGCGGTCTCATGCTAGTGTTGTCTTCGCCTTCCGGTGCCGGCAAGAGCACCTTGTCGCGGCGTCTGATCGAGAGTGACGGCAATCTGGTGATGAGCGTATCGGCAACCACAAGGCCAAAGCGGCCCACCGAAGTCGACGGACGCGACTATCACTTCGTCAGTGCGGATCGCTTCGAGGCCATGCGCAAGGAAGATGCGTTTCTCGAGCACGCGATGGTCTTCGGGCACAGTTATGGCACACCGGCGGCGGCAGTCCATGAAGCCCTTGAGGCTGGTCGCGATGTGCTCTTCGACATTGACTGGCAGGGCGCCCAGCAGCTCAAGGAAAGAGCGCGCGACGACCTTGTCAGCGTGTTCATTTTGCCGCCGAGCCATGCTGAGCTTGAACGCCGCCTTAAAACGCGGGCACAGGACTCGCCAGAAACCGTGCGGACACGCATGTCCAAGGCGGCCAATGAGATCAGCCACTGGCCAGAATATGATTATGTCATTGTCAATCACGACATCGAGATGGCGCAGGCCCAGCTTGAAGCTGTGCTGAGCGCAGAACGGGTGCGTCGCACCCGCCAGATCGGTCTGTCCGAATTTGTGGGCAGACTGGTACGCAGCAGCTGACAGTCCGGCCAGCTCCTGCGCCTAATGGCCAAGTTCCAGGCGGTAGACCTGTTTGGCGGTCCCGCTGAACAGGGCGGTCTTCTCCTCCGCGGAATAGCCCTCGGCGCAGAGCTTAAGTGCGTTCCAGAGTGTGGCGTAGTCACAGCTGAAGGAATCGACCGGGAAATTGCTTTCGAACATGCAGCGATTCGGCCCGAAACTCTGGATGCAGACATCGATATAGGGCCGCCAGGCGCGGGCCAGTGCTTCGGCTGAGGCCGGACGGTGTGCATAGGACCATTCAAAGCCAGCAAATGGCATGGCAAGGCCGCCGAGTTTGACATGGACATTGCTGCATTGGGCAAGAGCGCGAATGCC
>JAKBAU010000165.1 GCA_021808875.1 Pseudomonadota bacterium
CCAGTTCAAGCTCCAAGCTCATCGCTGTTTCCCCGAAAGGTCCAATTTTCCTGGATGACCTGAGTTGGCCGGCCGCTTGCTGCGCACCGCTTCCCCCAAAATCGCAAGCCCTGCCGACCAGCCCGATTCGCAAGGCCAGCAAAGGTGCGCGAACATGCCAAAAGAGGTTAGCCCTTGCAATGCTTGGATTTAGTGTGTCGGCGAAACCGGAGGCTGATTGGTCACGCCTACCCCGGGAACGATCCAAGCGATCTGAATCTGGCTGAAATTCACCGCGGTTACATTGCCCTCGCCCACTACGCGCCGCGAATCCGCCAGGAGGCGGGTTTGTAAGTCTTTGATATTTAATGCGTTCGGGTTATCTTGGCGCTGAATGGAGGCGGCGTTTACATCGCGCACAAAGGCGTCCTGAAGGAACGGCGTGCGGTCGCGGATCTGCAAAGCTGCGGCATCACTCGCCGCCATGAGCACAGGATTGAGGTAGGCATAGCCAATCAGCCGGCCCCCTTTGCTCATCGGGGCGATCAGGATCGGCATGTTGACGGCGTGCGAATTCGCGGGCTTTGCGGCCACGGCCGGGGCCACGGCAGCGAGAAGGACAAGCACGAAGACCAGAATCGAGCGCATGGTGTCATTCTTCCAGCTGGTGCCTAACAGCCGGTTAGCGGCGCTAGAAATGGCGCCAGCCTCTCTTGGTCAACTTTTCAGGCCGTCCCTGCACCAGGAGGCGCACACCTGCGCCAGCCTCCACCCGCCCAATTTCCGTGATGGGAGTATGAACAGCCTTTGCCGCGGCGATCACCCGTGCCCGCCGGGCGGCGGGGACGGTGAAGGCAAGTTCATAATCATCGCCACAGACCGCAGCCCGCACTGCCGCTTCCTCTCTCCAGAGGCGCCTCACCGCGGGCGCAAGCGGCAAAAGTTTGGCTTCGACGACAATGCTGACCCCACTGACCTCGGCGATATGCCCAAGATCAGCAATCAGGCCATCCGAAACATCAAGTCCGGCACTTGCCAGCCCACGCAGTGCCCGTCCCAGTCCCAGGCGCGGTTCGGGAACCCGGTAGCGTGCAATCAAGTCAGCCGGCCCGGTTTTGGCCGCCTGCGCCAGCTCAAGTCCGGCTCCGGCATCACCAATCGTACCGGACACGAAGACGAGATCT
Organism: Pseudomonadota bacterium; assembly: GCA_021808875.1. The sequence goes on from JAKBAU010000165.1 coordinate 1,164, forward strand.
CCTGGCCGAGCACCGGAGCGATGGATCATGCGTCCCCTTGGAACCGTGCCAACAGCAGTCAGAGACAATGCCAGTGGACCTGACGTTGACGTCGTGTCGCCGCCCAGTATCGGCACTTCAAACCTCTCGCCATCGCGGGCAAGGCCACGGGCAAACCCCTTGATCCAGGCAAAGCTGCGATCCTGAGGCAGCATCAAGGTGAGAAAATAGCCGATGGGCTCAGCCCCTTTGGCGGCCAGATCCGACAGGTTCACCCGCAGCGCCTTGCGGGCGACGCTGCCGGGCGGATCCTCCGCCAGGAAATGCACGCCCTCCACGAGACCGTCGGTCGTAACCACGAGCTCTTGACCCGCACGCGGCCTGATCAGGGCTGCATCATCCTGAAGACCAAGCGCACCTGGCGCTCCACGCGTCAGCGGCGCGAAGAGTTCGGCGATCAATTCGAATTCACCCGGCCTTGCCCTCATGGAGTTCCTGTTGTGACGGAGCGTCCCGCCTCTCCCGCGAAGGCTTAGAAAGGCAGTTCACCCAGAGGCGGCTCTTCGCCGAACTCACGCGCCCGTTTGCGCCGTGCCAAGCGGTCGAGCACGGCATTGACAAAACCGGTTTCCTCAGCGGCGAGAAAGGCATGGGCCACATCGAGATATTGGTCGATCACGACCTTACCGGGAACGTCGGGACGCGCGATCAGCTCGTAGCCGGCACAGCGCAAAATCGCCCGTGCAATCGAGTCGATTCGCTCAAGTTTCCAGTTCACCGCCAGCGAGCGCGCCAGAGCGCGATCGATTTCAACCTGAAAGCGCGGCACGCCGCGCACGATGTCCGCAAAGAACGCCCTGTCCGGGGGCCCTACCGGAATATCGCTCGGCGTGGCAAAACGGTGGTCGACAAATTCCTCAATGGTGTCCTCGGCAGCGTTACCGGCAAGCTCCATCTGATAGACCGCCTGCACCGCGGCAAGACGTGCAGCCCGGCGTGCCGCAGTATCAGCAGGCTCCAGCGAAGGCGTGGCCGTCAATGATGCCCTCCAAGACGGCCACGAGTCGCAATCAGGGCCAGACATGCGCGTGCCGCGTCGCCGCCCTTGTCCAGCTCGCTGCGCCGCGCACGGCGCAGCGCTTGTTCCTCGTTTTCTACCGTCAAAATGCCATTACCGATGCAAAGATTATGGTTGACACCCAGATCCATGAGACCGCGCGCCGATTCATTGGCGACAATCTCAAAATGATAGGTTTCGCCACGAAGCACACAGCCGAGCGCCACATAACCATCAAAATGCTGGCCGGCTCCCTCTCCCGCTTTGGCCGCAAAATGGATCGCAGGAGGGATTTCAAGCGCGCCAGGAACCTCGATGCGTTCGACCTCTGCGCCAGCCGCGTTCAGGACCGCTAGCGCTCCCTCCAGAAGGGCATCGGAAATGTGCGTATAAAACCGCGCTTCGACGATCAGGATATTGGGCTTGCCAATCATGATGTTCCCCCGCGAATTGGATGGGTCGCCACGATATTAAGACCGTAGCCGCTCAAGGCCACCGCCTTCTTTTCTGGGGTATCGGTGAGGAGGATCATTTCCGTGATGCCCAGATCCAGAAGGATCTGGGCCCCTACGCCATATTCCTTGATGCGGGCACGGTCACCTTCTTCGGAGACCCGGCGCAGTATGATATCCGAGACGAAGGTTGGCCGGTTCTGACGGAGCAGAACCACCACGCCCCGGCCTTCGCGTGCGATGATGTGCATGCTCTCCTCGAGCACCCGCTGTACGTAGTTCTTGTAGCCGAGCAGGTCCGAGAAGATGTTGAGGCTGTGCATGCGCACCAGCACTGGCGCATCCCCAGAAATATCACCCTTCACAAGCGCTATGTGCTCGGCATATTCGAGGGTATTGACATAGACCATCATCCGCCACATCCCGCCATGGTGGCTATCGAACTCGGTTTCCACCGCCCGTTCGACGAAATGGTCGCAGCGGCGACGGTAAGCGATGAGATCGGCAATGGTCCCGATTTTGAGGCCATGGAGTTGGGCAAACTGCACCAGATCCGGCAGCCGGGCCATGGTGCCGTCGTCATTCATGATCTCGCAAATAACGCCGGCCGGATAAAGCCCGGCCATGCGCGGGATGTCGACCGCAGCCTCGGTGTGGCCGGCGCGCACCAAGGTGCCGCCATGGCGGGCCACCAGAGGAAAGACATGGCCGGGCATGACGATGTCATCCGGCCCCTTGGTCGGATCGATGGCCACCGAGATCGTGCGGGCCCGATCATGTGCCGAGATGCCGGTTGAAACCCCCTCCTTGGCCTCGATCGATACGGTGAAGGCCGTCTGATGTGGGGCCCCGTTGACCTGCGTCATCATCGGAATGCGCAAGGTATTGGCACGCTCCTGGGTGAGTGCCAGACAGATCAGTCCACGACCATATTTGGCCATGAAATTGACTGCCTGCGGCGTGCACATCTGTGCGGGGATAACGAGATCCCCTTCATTCTCTCGATCCTCAGCATCGACGAGGATGAACATGCGTCCGTTGCGTGCTTCCTCGATCAGGTCTTCAATCGGCGAGATATAATCGTGAAACATGGCTCAGCTCTGAATAAGGCGCGCAACGTAGCGCGCCATAAGGTCGATCTCGAGATTGACAGGCTGAGAAGGACGCAGAGCCTTGAAGCTCGTCGCCGCCTGGGTATGGGGTATGATGTTGACGCCAAAGCGCAGTCCATCAACTTCGTTGACCGTCAGCGAGACGCCGTCAAGCGCGACCGAACCTTTGGTGGCGATGAAGCGGGAAAGCGCCACCGGAGCTTCGAACGTCATGCGCACGGATTCGCCCTCGGGGTGCAGATCCTTGAGCTCGGCAACACCGTCAACGTGCCCGGTGACAATGTGGCCGCCAAGCTCGTCGCCGATACGCATCGCCCGCTCCAGATTGACAGGATCACCGACACGCCAGTGACCGAGCGTGGTCCTGGACAAGGTCTCGCCCGAAGCCGTCACCGCAAACCAGCGGTCCGAGGCCGAACCGCGATCAACCACGGTCATGCAGATTCCAGAGCAGGCGATCGAGGCTCCGAGCGCGACGCTCGAAACATCATAATGCGTTGCGATCACGACATGGGTATCGCCGCGCGCCTCAAGATGGCGCACCTGGCCTACATCGGTAATGATTCCGGTAAACATGAAACCTCTTTTAGGCTCTTGCCGAGTAGCTTTCCAGCAGGTCCGGCCCAAACACCCGCACACTTTCCCTTACGAAACGCGGGGCCTCTTCGAGGCCCAATGCCGCAAGCGCGCCCACACTGCTGTGACCGGCCGCTCCAAGCAGCATCGGGGCGCTGAAGACTTCCAGACGGTCCGCCCTGCCCCGGTTGATGAAGCTTGCCTGCACGCTGGCGCCCCCTTCCACGAGCAGACGCGTAATGCCACGCGCAGCCAGTGCAGCCAACACCGCATCGATATCGGGTCGACCGCGCGCATCACCCGCGACCCGCAATACTTCAACTCCGAGGTCGCTGAGCGCAGGACGATCCTGTGCTGCGGTGGTAAATACCAGGCTTGATACCGCAGAGGCGGTCTGGACGAGCCGACAATTGTCCGAAAGCCTTAAGCGGCTATCCAGCACCACCCGCAGCGGCGAGCGCCCTTCAAGACCGGCCAGCCTGCAAGTCAGCAAGGGATCATCGGCAAGCACGGTTTCGATGCCAACCAAAATGGCATCATGCTGCGCCCGAAGCAGATGGCCATAGCGCCTTGCCTCCTCCGAGGTGATCCACTGGCTTTCGCCCGAGGCGGCAGCATTATGGCCATCCAGGCTATGCGCGATCTTGAGTGTCACCAGGGGGCGAGCTTCTTCCACCCGTAGTACAAAACCCTGATTTAGTTTGGCAGCATCAGCCGCCAACAGGCCTGTCTCCAGCTCAATTTTTGCGTCAAGCAAGCGCGCAAACCCAGCTCCCTTCACACGCGGATCAGGATCCGTCAGAGACGCCACGACCCGGGCGATTCCGGCGTCGATGAGCGCATCCGCGCAGGGCGGTGTGCGGCCGACATGGGCGCAGGGCTCGAGGGTCACGTAGGCAGTCGCACCACGTGCCCGCATGCCGGCCTGGGCCAGTGCCTGGGTTTCAGCATGGGGGCGCCCCCCTGACCCGGTCCAGCCACGCCCGACCACCTGCCCGCTTGGCGCCACGATGATGCAACCCACCGCGGGATTGGGGGCGACCTGCCCCAGTCCGCGCGCGGCGAGAACAAGCGCATGGCGCATATGGCGCAGATCTTGCCGATTGGGGCTCATAATTGCAGCTCAAACCACTTTCCAGGCAGCAAAGGCCGCAGGGGGACCCCGCCCCCCAAAAGATGCAAAAGGGTCTGCCACCCTTGAGGAGCCCCGCCCACCTGGCAGCACCATAACCTGAGGTGTCCGCGTGCCCTAGTCCTTGTCTCCGGAAAGCGCCCCAATCAGCGTTTCGAAGTCCTTGGTCTCGCGAAAATTCTTGTAAACCGAAGCAAAACGCACATAGGCGACCTTGTCGAGACTGGCCAAGGCCTGCATCACCAGCTCGCCAATCATGGTCGACGGAATCTCATTTTCCCCCATGCTTTCGAGGCGGCGGACTATTCCCGTGATCATCCGGTCGACGCGCTCCGGCTCGACCGGGCGCTTGCGCAGCGCATGCATGATCGAGCGTTCCAGCTTGTCTCGCTCGAAGGGTTCGCGGCGGTTGTTCTTTTTGACGACAATGAGTTCGCGCAACTGCACCCTCTCAAAGGTGGTGAACCGTCCACCACAGGCAGGACAATGCCGGCGCCGCCGGATCGCTGAATTGTCCTCGCTGGGGCGCGAATCCTTGACCTGGCTGTCGTCATGGCCGCAAAACGGGCAGCGCATGGTCTTGCTCCTATTCGTAAATGGGAAAACGGTGGCACAGCTCGAGCACCCGTGCCCGAACCGCCGCTTCGACTTGCGCATCACCGGCTGCACCGGCGCGGGCGGTCGCATCGACGACCTCCGCGATCCACTGGCCAATGGCGCGGAATTCGCCAGGGCCGAAACCGCGGGTCGTACCAGCGGGAGAGCCCAAACGAATACCGGAGGTCACCGCCGGCTTTTCCGGATCAAACGGTATGGCGTTTTTGTTGGTGGTGATGTTCGCCCGATCAAGGGCTTTCTCCACCTCATTTCCCCTGGCCTTCTTGGGACGAAGATCGACCAGCATGAGATGGGTATCTGTTCCACCCGACACGATATCAAGACCATGCCCCTGCAAGGTGTCAGCGAGAGCCCTGGCGTTTTCGACGATCCTGCGCGCGTAATCCTTGAAGTCGGGCCTTAGGGCTTCTGCGAAGGCGACAGCCTTGGCTGCGATGACATGCATGAGCGGCCCGCCCTGCAGACCAGGAAAGATCGCCGAATTGAATTTTTTGCCCAGCTCGGGGTCACGCGAGAGAATCATGCCGCCGCGTGGCCCACGCAGCGTCTTGTGCGTCGTTGTTGTGGCAACATGGGCGTAGTCGAGGGGGTTGGGATGAACCCCACCCGCCACCAGTCCGGCAAAATGGGCCATGTCGACCATGAAATAGGCCCCGACACTGTCCGCGATCTCGCGGAAGGCCTTAAAATCGATGATGCGGGGATAGGCCGAACCGCCGGCGATGATCACCTTGGGCCGATGTTCCTTGGCCTTGGCCGCCACCTCGTCCAGATCGATGCGATAGTCCTGACGACGGACCCCATAGGAAACTGGCCGAAACCACTTGCCAGACTGATTAACCGGAGAGCCATGGGTGAGATGCCCGCCTGCCGCGAGATCCAGGCCCATAAAGGTATCTCCAGGCTGCATCAGAGCGAAAAATACCGCCTGATTGGCCTGCGCTCCGGAGTGTGGCTGGACATTGGCGTAGCTGCAGTCAAACAGCCGCTTGGCCCGCTCAATCGCCAGGGTTTCGGCGATATCGACGAATTCGCAGCCGCCGTAATAACGCTTGGACGGATAACCTTCGGCATATTTGTTCGTCAGAACCGAGCCCTGGGCCTCCAGGACCGCCCGCGAGACGATATTTTCCGAGGCGATAAGCTCAATCTTCTCGCGCTGACGCCCCAGCTCCTGATCAATCGCTGCCGCAAGTTCCGGGTCCGCCTCATGGAGGGTCTGGCGGAAAAACTGAGAATTCTGCGGCTGAGCCGCACCGGACATCGCTGCCATCATCACGCCTCTTGGCTTTATCGGGGCTGTACGGCGCGGGGCCAACGCTGCCCCCCCCAGCAACCTCTATGGAACGGGTGTGTAGCTGCTCCCGCGCACCAAATCTAGGGCCGCAAAGCTTCACACCGCCCGAGGTTCAACCCGCCCGTAATCTCTTATGCGCTAAACACACAACCATAGGATGCTATGTCGATTTTTGAGTATAGGGGGAGCAATGCCAAGAACTCTGCTTATACGATTTAGGCACATCGTGGGGTTGTTAGAATGACAAATGAAGAACTCAGGTAACCCAGGCGGCAACAGGATTGGCAATTTTTGATATTAAAGTGTTTCTTCGGTTGACTTGTAGCCTGTACGCTATATTGCTTTCTATACCTATCTGACCAATGCAGGTTGCACCGGATTTTTTCTCCGACAACAGCCCAGGGGCCAATAAATGACCAGTCTGACCGACAATCACCTTTCGAAGGCCGATGATCTGCTCAAATTAGCCAGCGACATCGTGGCCGCCTATGTTAGCAACAACCCGATCCCGGTCTCGGAAGTTCCGGGCATGATCAAGAGCATTCATGCGACACTGGGAG
>JAKBAU010000166.1:0-1667 GCA_021808875.1 Pseudomonadota bacterium
AAGGCCCTTGCGGGTACGCAGCTGCAGCCGGCTCGCCGAGGCCATTGTCACCACGACCCATCCCTTCAGCTACTTCGATGCCGACGAGGCAAGCCGCTTCGAGCGTGTGGCGCGGGCCGCCCGCATGAGCCGCTATGGCGGCGACTGCTATGGCTACGCTCTCTTGGCTGGAGGCTATACTGACCTGGTGATCGAAGCGGCACTGCGACCCTGGGACGTGGCCGCACTCATTCCAGTGGTTGAGCAGTCTGGTGGTATCATCACTGACTGGCAGGGGGGCGCCCTGAACCTTGGGGATGATTATTTCGCGGTGGTTGCCGCGGGAGACCGGCGCGTTCACGAGGAAGCGTTGCGGCTACTGGGGGCCTGAAAGCTGCTCCGCCACAAACGCGTCAAATGCCGCCCAGAACTCGGCGCGGATGCTATCGCGCTCCATCAGGATTTCATGTTCGGCATCGCTGAGGGCAACATAGCGGGCATTGGGCAGACCTTGCATCAGCGTGCGGCAGTCAGCGCTGACCACGACGCGATCGCTCTGGGCACCGAAGGTGAGAAGCGGGGTTGTGAGAGTTCTGCCAAAGCCGTCCTGACGCATCCTTGAGATGGAGCGGAACGAGGCGTCGAGCCACCCCCAGCTAGGGCCCTTGGTCCGCAGTTCGGGCGCTGCACGCAGCAGCGCCTGCGTACGGGCAAAGCGTTGCGGATCGCGGGTTACTCTTTGGGCGTCAAATGACATCGTGAGCGGATCAATGTTATCCGCCCCCCAGACCCAGTCTTCGCGGTGGCCAAGAAGGGTTTGAAGCTTGCAGATACTGCGTGCCAGGCGCGGGGAATAGCCATCCGTCTGCATGCTGATCATGGGCGCGGACAACACCGCTGCGCGCACGAGCGTCGGCCTGGACTTCAGCGCACGCAGCAGGATATGCCCGCCCATGGAATGGGCCAGAGCAATAATGGGGCCCTCCGCGAGAGGCTCCACCACCTGCTCCATGAAGGCGGCAAGATCTGCGTCATATTGCGCGAAATCCTCAACGTGGATCTTGCACGGATCAGCAAGGCAGCGTTGTGAGCCGCCCTGGCTGCGCCAGTCAAAGGTGGCGACGACGAAGCCGCGACCACGCAGCTCATCGATCACCTCGCTATATTTTTCGATGAATTCGGAGAGGCCCTGCAGGAGAATGCACAGGCCACGAGGACGCGCTGCCGGTGCGACGCCGCAAACCGCGGTACGCAACCGGCAGCCGTCACCTCCCAAGATGACGCGGGTTGAAAGTGCGTCCAAAGCCTGGCTTAGCCGCGGGCCTTTGCCAGGATCGGCCCGAGCTTCATGGCAAGTCCCATGTCGCCGGCTACGCGCAGCTTGCCCTGCATGAACGCGGAGGTTCCGTCGAGCTCGCCTTTGACCATCTTTTCGAAGGTCTCAAGGGTAAGGCTGATGGTGCAGTCGGCGGTCTTGCCAGCCCCGTCACTGACCGTGTTGGGCGTCGACTTGCCATCGATTAAGACGCTGCCCGGGTCTCCAAAATCGAACTTCAAGGTGCCGCCCAGGCCGGAATTGGCCCCGATGGCTCCGCCCATCTGCTGCACGATCTGCTGCACCTGCTCCGAGCTCATTTGACATCCTTCCTCAAGATGGAGAGGCGCGCACGCCTCGCCGGTTAGTCTTC
>JAKBAU010000166.1:1677-7881 GCA_021808875.1 Pseudomonadota bacterium
CCAAAACACGGTACGCTCGCACGGGTGGCGAAGATATGGTCTTAGGGCCAGACTTCCACCGTCAAAAGCGTTCCCTTCGAACGTGCGACGGGTTGTGATATGAGCATTTGTGGCGTCGCGGCACAACTCGCTTTGCCCCGGGACGGCCGGGTTATCTTGTCTCATTTGCTGTCAGGATCTGCTCGTGCCCTTGAAAGCTGACCCCACGGTGCCTACTTGGTCCGCTGTAGGCAGACCCGAAGGGCCAATGGCCTTCGTTCACCGCCTGCATTGATGAAAGGGATCCGGCCAGTTGGCGGACCCATGCACAAGGCTTTAAGGAGGTTGTGACCATGCGTGCATTCGATCTTTCCCCCCTTTTTCGTTCCACCGTCGGCTTCGACCGCCTGTTCGACATGCTGGACCAGGCTCCGCAGTTCGATTCGGGCCAGGGCTACCCGCCCTACAACATTGAGCGTACTGGGGAGACCCATTATCGCATTACCCTTGCGGTAGCCGGTTTTGCCGAAAATGACCTTGATGTAGAGGTGCGTGAAGGCGTGCTCACAGTCCAGGGCAAGCGCACCGAGGAAGAGGAAATCCAGACCAATTATCTGCACCGGGGCATTGCTGGACGGGCATTTGAGCGCCGCTTCCAGCTCGCCGAGAATGTCGAGGTGCGTGGCGCCCGCCTTGAAAACGGGCTGCTCCACATCGAGCTTGAGCGGATTGTTCCGGAAGAGAAAAAGCCCCGCCGCATTCCAATCGGTGGAGCTGACGTCAAGACGCTTGAGACCAAGGCGACAAACAAGGCTGCCTAATCTCACTTCCCCAGCAAGCCTTTCGGGCGCCCATACGGGCGCCCGTCTGGCTCAAGCGGAACTGCGCAATGCCTGACCGTTGAGGCCCTCGGCAACCATGGCCGGCAGTTTGGTTCCGGCCAGGATGGCGCCTTGGAGTAGCGCATCGCGCAGATCGGCATCGACCAGGGTGGAGTAGCTGAGATCGGCATTATCAAGGCGTGCGCGGCGCAGGTCCGCGCCGCGCAGATCGCAATAGCGGATCTGTGCGCCTTCCAGACGGACCGGCAGAAGTCGGTCATCAGCAATCAAAAGCGGCCCTAGCTTGGCATCCCTGAGATCGGCATTGTTGAAGCGCGCGCCCGAAAGATTAGCGCCACGCAAGTCGGCACCACAAAGCCGGGTGGCACGCAGGTCGGCCCCGCTCAGATTTGATCCCTGCAACGAACAGCCTTCCAGATTGAGGCCATAAAAGATGGTACGCGGCGCAATCAGTGCCGTCAGGCTGCGAAATGACAGTGTCTTCAGGCCACGCAAATCCTTGCCCGACAGATCGGCGGGACCACCCTCGCGACCATCGGTTTCCGCCCAGCGCGTATGGGCGTCCAGTTGCTCGCGCGCTGCTGCCGTTGCGGCATCAAGAACCGCCGGCTTGACGTCAGTGAGCACATTGGTGAGATCGGCACCATCGAACACCGTCATGCTCATGCGCGCGCCGACCAGAACGGCTCCGGAGAGGTCCGCCCCGGCCATGTTGCACCCCGACAGGTCGGCGCCTTCGAGATTGGCACCGCAAAGCCGGGCCTGGCGCAGATTGGCGCGAGTGAGGGTACAGCCACGCATGATGGCGTCGGTAAAGTCCGCCTGCAGTGCCATGACCCCGGTCATCTTGGCGCGCTCCAGATTGGCGGCATGAAGCATGGCCGCCGGCAGCTGGGAGGGACCGATGTCGTGCTGCATCAGGCGCAAATTGCCGAAACGGTCCTTTTCGGCGATGGAGCCCTCGCGCAGATCGCATTCATAAAGATCAGCGCCAATCAGGTTGGCGCCACGTAATGAGGCCCCGCGCAGATCCGCGCGCCTGAGGCTTGCACCTTCCAGGTTGGCCCGGCGCAGATCGGCACCGAAGAACGAGCTCGAATCAAGACGGGCTCCAGCCAGATTGACCTCTTCCAGCATCGCTCCGGTGAAATCGGCATCGGCGAGATTGCGGCCTGACAGGTCCAGCCCTGAAAGATCACAAAAGGCAAAGACCGCGCGGGCCCCGCCCATGCGCCCGGCATAGAGCATCTCATGGCGGGCGACCGCGGCCGTCGCAGTCTTCTGCGTCAGCTTGGAAAATCGGATCTTGGTTTCGGGCACCATGGCTAACCGTGAGGGCTCGCGACCCCCCATTCTTGCTAGAACCCTCTAACGGCTCATTAAAGTGAGCGCGAGGGGCCCCCTTGAATGACGATGGCGCTAGCCTTAAGCCCTTGAGATTGGCTATGGTGCGCGCCGCTGCGCCCCTGGGCTGACATTAGGGCGCGAAGGGGAGCCCCCCCTGCCCACCCGCATCATGCCGCATTTCATTTCAGAAGGGGTCCGCCTTGTACAAGCATGCATTAATGCTGACGGCAGCTACAGTCGCGCTTTCCCTGGGCACGACCGCTTATGCCGATACCACCATTTCGACGACGGTTAACAAGGCGCAAACGACGAGCACAGCTGGAAATATTCTGGTTGGCGACACCACGTCCTCCCCGGTCAAGAACGGCACGGTATCGGTCACGATCGCCAATCCCGCGATCGAGATCAATTCGGCCAATTATGTACAGATCACGACCACCTCGAGCATGGTTAACAATAACGGGATCAGCGGGGCCATTGGCGTGCAGATGGATGCCGCGACGACCCCCAACGGCCCCGGTGTCGGCACCGATGCGCTCTACAGCATCGGCCAAATCAATCTGACAGGCACGGGCTCATCGAAATTCGGCATCTTGGTGACGCCGGTCTCTGGCAGCACCAATCCGCAATTCAACGGCAATATCGATCTCGGAGCAGGGTCGACCACAACGGTCACGGGCGACAGCTCCGTCGGTATTGAAGTGGCCACCGGCTCTCAGCTCAATGGCGACATCAAGATTCTGGGCACTCTGATCGGAAATCCAAGTTCGACAGTCGCCTCGACCGGTGGCAACGTCACCGGCATCCGTATCAATGGGGTACTGAACGGCAATGTCCTGATCCAGTCGGGCGGATCGGTTCAGGCCTACGGCCAGGGTGCGCAGGGCCTTGTGGTGGCCAACACGGTGACCGGCAACATCAGCAACAACGGCGCGCTTGATGCCCTCGGCATACAGACCGCGCTGATCAACTCGGTCAATCCAGAAGCCAGTTCGGCCCTCATCGTTGCGGGCTCGGTCCAGGGCGGCATCTACAACGCCGGCCCGCTCTCGAGCGGTAGTTCGACCGTACGGGCGGCAATCACCACCTACGGAAATGCCCCCGCGGTATTGATTTCTTCAAGTGGTGCCGGAGCCGTGAGCCCGGCTCCGATGACCATCGGCACGTTTACCACCATCACCAATGCAGCCATTCCGCAGGTCAATGGCAGTTACAGCTTCGTCAATCGCGGTGCCATCAGCGCTCATCCCTATAACGCTGATCTGAACGGGACGATCGGGGTCAATCTGCAGGGCGATGCCATCGGAACAGTGACTTTCAGTGGCGGGCTCTACAACCCCGGCACCATCAGTGCGTCGGCGACCACCGATGCCAAGTCGACGGCGGTAGTTACTGCAAGCGGCATCATCGTCGGCAATTACGTCAACCTGCCCTCGATCGTTGTCGACAACGCCGAATCAGGTGGCGGCAGCATCACGGCATCGGTCAGTGGTGTCTATGCCGCATCCACAGCAGCGATTGCCATCAACCAGTACGGCAACATGCCGCTTTTGGTGAACAATGGCGGTGCGATCACCGCGACCGCGTCCAGCACGAGCACCACCATCACCAATCCCGGCAACACAAGCTCGGCCATCTTACCAGGGCTTTCGGCTTACGCCGTGGAAGATCTCTCGGGCACCCTGACCACGGTCGACAACTATGGCGGCCTCATCAGTGCCTCAGCGACGCAGCTCGCAGACAACAGCCAGCTGGCCGTGGCCCTCGGCCTCAGCGCGGCCAAGGGTAATGTCACCATCAACAATACCGGCAACATCATTGGCAATGTCCTTCTTGGTTCCCACAACGACACCATCAATGTCAGTGGCACGAGCAGCGCCCCGGCCTCGATCACCGGCAATATTTCGCTTGGCGGCGGTCTGGACACGCTCAACATTGGGGATTTCGGTACCGTCAAGGGTTCGGTCACCGAGTTCGGAGGCGGCAGTGCAACAGTAACGGTTGGCAGCGGCAGCGGTACTGGCACGCTCATCCTTACCAATACGACGCAAGGGCTCACCGTCAACACGCTGCACGTCAAGAGCGGCGGCACGCTGGGGATGGCAATTTCGCAGGATTTTAATTCGACGTCCGCGAGCTTTGTCGGACCGGTGATCCAGGCTGTCACCGTCACGGCCAACTCCGTGACCACCCCTGGCTCGATCACCCTGGATTCAAACTCGAAGTTTACGCTCAACTATCAGAGTTTCATTTCGACACCCAATCCGGGCCAGCCGGCACAGTTCGTCCTTCTGGATGCGCCCGCAGGTCAGCTTTCGCTCGGAAATTTTGCCTCCATCCAATCAACAATTGAGGGCAATTCGACCAACAAGATTGCCGGCCAGATCCCCTACCTGTTCACTGGCAATGCCTGCACCTTCAACGTCTCGGCGGTCAGCGACTGCGCAGGCCCGTCGCCTACCCTCGATTCACAGCTTGTCCTCAACCTGCAGCCCAAAAGCGCCGCCCAGCTCGGACTTACGGGCAATACCGCCAAGATCTTTCCCTACGCCAATGCTGCCTTGGCAACCGACAGCGTCCTCGGCGGCAATTTCGTCTCTGACATCACCAATTCAGCCCAGGCGCAGGCAGCCTATAATGCGTTCCTGCCTGATCTTTCCGGTTCGTCGCGGGCGGTTCTCGTCTCCATCACGGATCAGGCGAGCGGGCCAGTGGCGCAACGCCAGCGTGATCTGCGCATGTATGCTGACAAACAGGGTGGCACCACGCTGTGGGGCCAGGAATTCTTCCAGCGTATGGATACGGGCCGCAACATCGAGGGCTACAAGGGAAGTGGCTTTGGCTTCGCGATCGGTGCCGACAAGGGCACGCCGGAGTCGGGGCGTTACGGCGCCGCGATTACCTTCTTCTCGGGCGATCAGACCAACAAGGCCCCTGATTTCGCCAAGACCACCAATCAATGGTACCTGCTGACCGGCTATACGGACTGGCGCAACAAGGGAATATTCCTCGATACGCAGGCTTCGTTTGGCTATGGCGCGCTGAACGGCCGCCGTTACATGCAGCTGACCAACCCGACGACCGATGCCGTCATCTATACACGGGCCGCGTCGAACAAGCATGCAGCACTGGCACTGGCGGGCGGGTTCTCGACCGGAACCATCCTGACCTATGGCGGCACGGTGGTTACGCCGCAGTTCAGTCTTGATGCCCTGACCATGCGCGAGGAAGGCTACACCGAAATCGGCGGCGGTTCCGGTACCACCGGAGCTGACGGTTTTGATCTCATCGTAGCGCCCTATTACGCCTCCTCGGCCCGCGCCTACCTCGGTAGTTCCATCCGTCAGGATATCGATCTGGGCGGGTTCTACCTGCAGCCGGAACTGCATGCCGGTTACCGCTACGACTTCCTGGCAAGCCCGGTAAAACTTCACGCCGCCTTTGCCAGCTTGCCGACAAGCAAGTTCGCACTGACCGGGCCCAATCCGACGCGCGGCAATATTGTCGCTGGCGGTACACTCTCGGTGGCAACCGGAACCTGGTCATTGGGCGTCAATTACGACTATCTGCGCAGTACTGGCGGCGGTGTCGATCAGATGGGAACCCTCACCTTGCTGGGACGGTTCTGATCGAGGCTGACTTCCGAGCGGGCAGGGGTAGGGTTCGCCCTGTCCCGCCCGGACACTGTAATTAGAAGTGCCGGACCATCACTAAATTATGCCATCGATGAGCGCGCCAGCGTGTCTTTGAACTCTGTGCAGTGGCCGTCGCAAAGCTGAACGCGGGTGACCCCAGGTCTCGGTGCCCCATGCGCGGAGAGGCCGGTTCTACAATATCCGGACAGTCTAGGCGCGGACATTCGGACCCCTCACCCGGATGCCCTCCTTCTCGTCCTGTGGAGATTTGGGTTGCAGCATCCGTCTCACATGCTAGCAGCACGAAGGGGCTGCGATGCAGCCCGATGGTACCATCATCATGAGGGCCCCCGAGAGGTTCTCGCCTTGTGACTCTCAGTCTTGCAGCATCAGCGTCAGAT
>JAKBAU010000167.1 GCA_021808875.1 Pseudomonadota bacterium
TTTCCTCAGCATCTTTGAGATAGCCCATAAGACGATCATAGTGACGCTGGTTGATGACCGAAGTGTAGTCGGGATTGTCTTTCAAGGTCGGAAACATCGCACTGACAGCAGCTGTCGCGGCGCTCGCGAACTGATCCTGCTTGCCCTCCGGCACCATGACATAATCCGGGGCAAGACAGATCTGCCCGGCGTTCAAGGTCTTGCCAAACATGACTCGTTTGGCCGTCAGCGCCATATCCGCCGTGTTGCTGACGATGACCGGTGATTTGCCTCCCAGCTCCAGCGTGGTCGGTACCAGATGCTCAGCCGCCGCCCGCATCACGTGATAGGCGATCGTCGTTGCCCCGGTGAAGAGCAGGTGGTCGAAAGGCAAACCGGCGAACGCCTGCCCCACATCCGGCCCGCCAGTAAACACCGCACATTCGGCTTCCGAATAAGCTGACCGGATCATTCGTGCCATGAGGTCGCTGGTGCGCGGAGTGAATTCACTCGGCTTGATCATCGCGCGATTGCCCGCCGCAAACACGCCTGCGAGAGGGGCAAAGGTCAAATTGACCGGGAAATTCCACGGGCTAATGATCCCAACGACACCCTTGGGCTGATATTCAACACGGGCTCTGGCCCCAAACAGTCCAAGAAGCGCAGGCTGAACTGCCCGCTTTTCACCACGCATCCAGCTTTTGAGATGAGCCTTGGCATGCTTCAGCGGTGCAATCGAGCCGGAGACATCGGTCAGCAGCGAGGCATGAACCGAGCGGTGGCCAAAATCCTCACGCAGACTGTCGGCAATCTGCTGACTGTTATCGACTAGAAGTCCTATTGCCCGGTCAATCCACTCGATCCGCCGTTCGGCACTGGGCGCCCCCTCCTTGATGTGGGTCTGCCGCTGAACCTCGAGCACCCGCATCATCTCGGTGACCGCACTTTGTCTATCGTCGCTCATGGGCTCCTCCGCCAATTCCCTTGGAACTACTAGAGCAGTCTCGCGCACCGCCTTCAATCCCGGACCCGCTGCCAGGGCGAAGGCTGCCCCTGGATCGGGGTGGTTAACCAACAGATTTAACGTTTTTTTTCCAGGATCCGGATCAAAGTCAGGCAGCCTTGGAGGATCTGTGCAAGCGACCAAGGTATTGGGGATGATTGTGAACCGCTACGAACGCGTGCAGGCCCTGGCAAAGACTGCAGTCGGCTTGATGGCCGAACGCTCGGTGGCGCCAACTCCAGAAAACTATGAGCTGTTCTACAGCTATGTATCGGGTCAGAACCCGACCCTGGCAAAGATCTTGGGCGACCTCATCGCAAGCCGCAAGCCGTTCACCCCAGCGATGCTCGAGGACCTGCGCAACCGCTTCTTTCCACGCCCGAAGCTGGAAGACGAAATGGTGTCCTTGGGCAACAATGTGTCCGAGACCCTTACTTCCATGCTGGTCAAACTCGAAAAGGCCGGCCGAGACACCGAGGATTATGGTCGCAAATTGTCCGCGGTCAGCGGCGAGCTGGGTAGCCAGCCCTCCGCCGGCGGGCTGCACAAGATCGTCGAGGGCTTGCGTACGGCCACCAGCGCCATGGAGGCGCGCACCCATGCCCTCGAGAGCGAACTGCAGAAATCGTCGCATGAAGTGGACGAACTGAGGCGCAAACTTGAAGATGTCCGAAAGGAAAGCTTGACAGATCCCTTGACCGGCATAGCCAACCGCAAGGCCTTCGATCTCGACCTGCGCAAGGCTATCATGCAGGCCCGCGAGCACGATGAAGCCCTGTCCCTGCTCATCTGCGACATCGACCGCTTCAAGCAGTTCAACGACACATTTGGTCACCAGACGGGCGATCAGGTGCTACGGCTTGTGGCCAACTGTTTGAACGAGAGCGTGAAGGGACGTGACACCGCCGCGCGTTACGGTGGTGAAGAGTTCGCTGTCATCGTCAGGGGGGCCGCGCTCAGAACGGCTAGCCTTCTGGCCGACCAGATTCGGCAGGTGGTCCAGGCCAAGAAGCTGGTGAAGAAATCCACCGGCGACGTTCTTGGCACCATCACGATCTCGATCGGTGCTGCCCAGTTGCTGGCCGGCGAGGACGAGACCAGCCTGATCCACCGTGCAGATGCCGGGCTCTATGCGGCCAAAGCCGCGGGACGCAACTGTGTGCGCAGCGTCAGCTCCGCACACGCTCCGGATGTTGCCGCCTGAAGCTGACCTCACGGCACGCTTTCAAGCCACGCTCCACCCGCCTATGCTGGCACCGATCAACATCGGGAGGCGCGCATGCGGACCAATTTCGAGCGAGTTTATGTCACGGCACATGATGACGTCGCAGTCCTCACCTTGAACCACCCTGAGGTAATGAACGCGGCCTCACTCGAACTCGTCGAAGGCATGGGCAAGGCAATCAGTCACATCGAAGAAAATTCAGGCTTTCGGGCGATTGTTCTCACCGGTGAAGGTCGTGGCTTTTGCTCGGGTGCCAATCTTTCGGGCCCGAGCATGGGATCGGCATCGGGATCGCGAGATGCCGGGTCGGTGCTCGAAACCCATTTCCATCCGCTGCTGCGCCGCCTGCGCGATCTCAACATTCCCCTAGTCACGGCCGTAAATGGTGCGGCGGCGGGCGTGGGCATGAGTCTCGCACTCATGGGTGACATCATCCTTGCTGCGCGCTCTGCATATTTCCTTCAGGCTTTTGCGCGCATTGGACTGGTGCCGGATGGAGGCTCGACCTGGCTGCTTCCGCGCCTGATCGGCCTCGCCCGGGCCCGCGAACTGTCGATGCTGGCCGAGAAATTGCCGGCTGAACAGGCTCTGCAATGGGGCCTGATAAACCGCGTCTGTGATGATGCAAATCTCATGGACGATGCTTTGGCCATAGCCCATCGCCTCGCCCAAGGTCCGACGAGCCTTGCCCTCATTCGCCGGCTTTATTGGCAGAGCCCGGAAAATTCCTACGAAGCACAGATCAACGAAGAGCGGCAGGCACAACGTCGGGCTGGACGTTCGCGCGACTTCTTCGAAGGCGTGCAGGCATTCCTGCAGAAGCGCCCGGCGAAATTCACCGGACAATAGCGATCCATGGCATGATTTTGCGGGGGCGCGCCGGGCCGGCCTAACCCAAACCTCGCCCCCGCAAGTAGGAACTCTTATACGGCGCCTCCACCCACCCGGGGGCCAGAGTGAAGCGTGCCACCCCACCTCCGAGGCCAGACCTGGGAGCCGCGAACCCCTCCTCGCAATGCTCTGCCTGCACCAGGGGACACGCCCCAGCTCAGAGGCTCCACAACAGAACCTTGGGTGTCACCATGCCCGAAGTAGACACGCGCCGTACATGACACAGCGAGCGGCGGACACGCACCGTTCGCTTCTGCTTTGCATGAGGCCTTTGAAAATACTTTGCCTCTCCCTGCGATCCCGCACGCGGCGATGATTTCGGATAACACCAATTGCAACGGCCGCATCGTCGGTCTATGCCGGCGGCGTTCGTAGACCTGCAACCTTTAACCCAGCAGTTAAGCGCAGATGTCGTCAGACGCCGATGTCCGACCGGTGCCGACCATTGAGATGGCCGCAGCGTGCGGCATCGCAGTGGCCAACATCTACTACAATCAACCGCTGCTCGGCCTCATTGCTGGGCGCTTTGGGCACTCCCCAATCGCCGCCTCGATACCCACCGCAACTCAGCTCGGCTATGCGCTCGGACTGTTCTTGCTGGTGCCCCTTGGTGATCTCCTGGAACGCCGCCGGCTGATCGTAGCGCAGTTTCTGGTACTGGCGCTGACACTGGTCGCTGCCGCCGCTGCGCCATCCGCACTGACCCTCGCGCTCGCCTCTCTGTTCGTCGGACTGGCATCCGCCGTAGCGCAGCAAATCGTACCCTTCGCCGCCAGCCTCGCCCCTCAAGCCCGTCGCGGTGCCGTGATCGGCATGGTGATGAGCGGGCTCTTGGCTGGGATACTCCTCAGCAGAACCCTGTCCGGCTTCGTCGGTGCCGCGGCAGGCTGGCGCGCAGTATTTTGGATCGGAGTTCCGCTTGCGATCGCCGCCGCAGGCCTAATGCGCTGGCGGCTACCGCCGAGCCCGGCAACGGTCCGCCTGCCCTATCACTACGCCTTGGCATCGCTGCTGAACCTGTGGCGGAGCCAACCGGTGCTGCGGGAAGCAACCTATATCCAGGCCGGCCTGTTCGGTTCATTTTCGGTATTCTGGACAGTTCTGGCGCTGCGCTTGCAAGAACCCGTCTTCGGCCTTGGGCCCGCTGCCGCGGGCCTTTTTGGTCTGGTCGGCGTCGCTGGCATCCTGGCGGCACCACTTGCCGGACGCGCCGCTGACCGCAGAGGTGCACGCGCCGTCGCCACCATCGGATGCTCCCTCGCGCTCATCAGCTGGATGTGTTTTGGGCTTGTTACATCCCTGCCCGCGATGATCGTGGGCATCTTTCTTTTCGACGCAGGTGTTCAGGCGACGATTGTCGCCAATCAGCACCGCATTTACGCTCTCGACCCTCAGGCCCGCAATCGCCTGAACACCGTGTTCATGACCGGAATGTTCCTAGGAGGCGCCATCGGATCTGCCGGGGCAGCCGCCATTTATCTGCGCTTCGGCTGGAACACATTATGCCTGTTCGGCGCAGCTCTCGCGCTGCTCGCAGGACTGCCACTCTACTGGCGGCGCGGCCAGTTTACGCCACGTTCTGGTTCACCGGGGTGATGGCAACACTTTCACCACAGCCACAGGCGCTCGTCTGATTGGGGTTATTGAAGACAAACCTGGCGCCAAACTTTTCCTGAACAAAGTCCATCTCGGTGCCAAGCAGAAACAGCACCGCCTTGGCATCGATGAAAATCTTGACCCCGTTATCCTCAACCACCTCATCATAGGTACCTGGGGCTTCGGCATAATCCATGGTGTAGCTCATGCCGGCACAGCCACCATTCGTGACACCGACACGAACACCCTGATAGCGCCCATCAGCCTCCACGATGATTTCGCGAATGCGCACAGCGGCCGCCTCGGTCAAACGCACGGCCTTGGGCCGCGCACGCCGGGAACGGGTAGTTGTAGTGGATACTTCGCTCATCGTTCTACCTTCAGAACATGTTGAGTTCGAGCCTTGCGGCCTCACTCATACGATCCGGCGTCCACGGTGGATCAAAAACCATGTTGATTTTGACCTTGCCAATACCCTCGACAGTTTCGAGCGCATTCTCAACCATCACCGGCATTTCACCTGCAACCGGACAGCCAGGTGCCGTTAGGGTCATGTCGACTTCGACATCCCGCTCGTCAGAGACATCTACCTTGTAAATGAGTCCAAGCTCATAGATGTCGACCGGAATCTCCGGATCATACACCGTCTTCATTGCTGCTATCAGCTTGGCAGTGAAGTCCTCCAGATCCGCGGTGGAAATGCGAGGTGTTTCATTCTGCTTGATCTGTTCGCCGGAACTGCTCATTCGGACTTTACGGCTGCACCGCCCTCCAGCGCTGAGTTCATGGTATGCCACGCCAACGTCGCGCATTTGACCCGCATGGGAAATGCCGACACCCCTGCCATCACATCAAGACGCTCGCGGTCTTCCGGTTTTAGCGTCTCTCCAACCTCTTCACCTTTGACCAGATGCAGAAAGCCAACCATCAGATGCTTGGCCTCCTCCAAGCTCCGACCTTGCACCATATCCGTCATCAGCGACGCCGAAGCCTGGCTGATGGCACACCCCTTGCCCTCGAAGCGGATATCTTCGATCGCACCATCCGGACCAAGTTTGAGGTAGATTTTCACCCGATCGCCACAGAGCGGGTTATGCCCTTCGGCAACGTGGGTTGCCTCCTGCATTGCCCCAAAATGGCGCGGGTGCCGCGAGTGATCGAGAATTACTTCCTGATAGAGTTCGCGAAGCGTATCGTCCATCGCCCTACCCTAAAACCTCCCGTGCCTTGGCCAGAGCACCCACCAGCGCCTCGACGTCGGCCATTGTGTTGTAAAATGCAAACGATGCCCGGGTGGTGGACACCGTACCGAAGCGATCCATCAGAACCTGTGCGCAATGATGCCCTGCCCGCACGGCCACACCTTGGCGATCCAGAATGGTGGCAACGTCATGCGCGTGCATGCCATCACATTCGAAACTCAGAATCGCTCCTTTTTGCGGAGCATCGCCGATGACCCTCAGCCAGTTGAATTCGCGGACGGCTTCGCGTGCTTGCGTGTAAAGCGCTCGTTCGTGTTCATGTGCCGCCTTAAGATCGAGCGTGGATAAATATTCCAGGGCGCGAGCAAGTCCTACCGCCTCGATGATGGGAGGAGTTCCGGCCTCAAAGCGCGCTGGCGGGTCGGCATAGGTCACCTTGTCACGGGTGACTTCCCTGATCATTTCTCCGCCCCCCTGATAGGGACGCATACGTTCAAGGTGAGCGGCTTTGGCGTAGAGCGCACCGATCCCGGTAGGGCCATAGAGTTTGTGCCCCGTGATGACATAAAAGTCGATGTCCCAGGCCTGAACGTCGACCCTCTCGTGCACGGCGCCTTGGCAGCCGTCGGCCAACACCGGCACACCTTTGGCATGTGCACGCTTCACAATCTCTTCGAGCGGCGTAATCGTCCCGAGCACATTGGACATTTGGGTTATGGCAAGCAGCCGGGTGCGCGGCCCGATGGCTGCGTCCAGGGCATCCAGATCGAGGCTGCCGTCGTCACCCACATCAACCCACTTCAGCATAGCCCCATGACGCTCGCGCAACAGATGCCAAGGCACGATGTTGGAATGGTGTTCCATCACCGTAAGCACGATTTCGTCTCCAGGCTTAAGACTTGGCGCGATAAAGCTCGCGGCAACCAGATTGATGGCTTCGGTGCCCCCCTTCGTAAAGACGATTTCAGCGCTGTCGCCAGCATTGAGAAATGTCCGGACGCGCGCACGCGCGCCTTCATAGGCATCAGTGGCCAGTGCCGACAGAAAGTGAACCCCGCGATGAACGTTGGCGTACTCCCGGCTCGCAAACGAGGTCATGCGCTCAAGCACAACCAAAGGCTTCTGGGCTGAAGCAGCGTTGTCCAGATAGACCAGAGGCTTGCCATAGACTTCGCGCGCAAGGATGGGAAAATCCTGCCGGATCCGGTCCACCTCAAATTTCGTTTGGCACTTACTCATGATGCCGCTCCGAGTTCGGCCAGCGCCTCGTCAACCGCCGTCCACAGGCACGATTTAACCGCATCACTCGACAGCGTGCCGATCACGTCTTCAAGAAACGCTCGCAGCACCAGCGACCGGGCTTCCAATTCATCAAGCCCGCGCGCACGGAGATAAAAGAGCGCCTCGGCATCCAGATCGCCAATGGCGGCTCCATGGGCGCATTGGACATCATCGGCGAAAATCAGCAACTCGGGTTTCAGATCGGCCTCGGCGCTGGCATCCAGCAAAACCGCCTTCGCCGACTGGCGGCTGTCAGTGCCATCGGCACCTTTAGCCACCGTGATCCTGCCCTGATAGGCCGCACGCGCCTTGGCCCCAACAACCTGCTTGAACACTTGGGCGCTGGCGGTGCGTTCTGCCTTATGATTGAGCCGAATGGTCATGTCAGAATGCCGGCCAGGGAGCAGAACCTGTAGTCCGCGCAGTTCGGTCTGAGTTGCGACGCCATCAAGGTCGAGCTGCAGTTCCAGTCGCGACAACCGCGCCCCAAAATCAGCAAAGCGCGACTGATAGCAAGATCCTCTAGCCTGCCGCATGCCAATGGTCTCAACCAAAGCGGCATCACCTGCCGATTGTGCCAGCCTCACGTGACGCAGGCTTGCACCCTCTTCCACAATCATTTCGATGCCGATATTGGCAAGCCGGCCCTGATGGGCGTGGTGCTCCAAGAGTGTCACCTCGGCTCCGTC
>JAKBAU010000168.1 GCA_021808875.1 Pseudomonadota bacterium
GGCGGCCGGCTCATCGGCGAGAAGTACCGGTGCCTGCGTGGCCAGGGCCCGGGCGAGCAGCACCCGTGCCCGTTCGCCCGCAGAAATCCCATCCATGCGCCGGTCCGCGAGCCCGGTCGCATCGCAACGGGCAAGCGCCTTTGCGATGGCCTCTTCGTCGGCCCCCCGCAACCGCTTGAGTGAAGCTTCGTGCGGCAGCCGGCCCAGAGCCACGACGCGTCGCGCCAGCATCGGCCAGTGGGCCTCATTGCTTTGCGGCAGATAGGCCAGGGCACGGGCGCGGTCCTGGGCATCCCATTGCCGCAGCGACCGGCCCAGAAGCGTAACCTCTCCCGAGCCCGGCACCAGAAGGCCGAGACCGAGGCGCAGCAGCGTGGTCTTGCCGGCGCCATTAGGACCGACCAGTCCGGTTACCTGCCCGGGAACAAAACCGCAGCTGATGCCGTTGATGACCTGGCGCGCGCCATAGCTGAGCTGAACATCGACAAATTGCAGCGCCGCGCTCATGGCGCACCGCGCAGCTGAAATATCAGCCAGATGAAGAAGGGAGCCCCGATCATCGCTGTCAGGACCCCGAGCAGCAATTGTCCATCCGGGGCGATCAGGCGCACGGCAACATCGGCAGCAGCCACGAGAGCCGCGCCCCCGAGCGCCGACGGCACGATCAGCCGCGATGGCTCATGACCGTAAAGCGGCCGCAGCAGGTGGGGCACCACCAGACCAACAAAGCTGACCGCACCGGCCGCCGCGGTCGCAGCTCCGGTGGCGAGCGCAACGCCCAGAATGATGCGCCGCCGGATTCCATGCACATCGACACCAAGACTGTGCGCAGCCTCTTCGCCGAGGGTGAGCGCATCAAGTCCACGCCCCGCACTCAGCAGGAGGCCCATGCCAATCGCCACCAGCGGCGCGGCAAAATAAAGGTCAGCAGGAGTGCGATCATTGAGCGACCCCAGCATCCACATCACCATCTCGCTCATGGCGTAGGGATTGGGGGCCATGGACAATGCAAGGGCGGTCAGAGCCGTTGCCAGGCTGGCGACGGCAACGCC
This sequence comes from Pseudomonadota bacterium, assembly GCA_021808875.1. The sequence goes on from JAKBAU010000168.1 coordinate 1,053, forward strand.
AGCCAGCACCAGCGCCATGGTCCCGGCACCACTGCGCGACAGGGCGTAAAGGATCGCCGCCGCAACGAGGGCGCCGCCAATGGCAAAGCCCGGCAGAAACATCAGGCTGGTCCCGGTCCAGCCAAAATAGAGCGCTACAACTGCACCCAGTCCGGCGCAGGAGGTCACGCCCGTGACCCCCGGTTCGGCCAGCGGATTGCGGAACAGACCCTGCAGCGCCGCTCCGCTCGCACCCAGGGCTGCTCCGACGAAGAGAGCCAGAAGCGCCCGCGGCAAACGGATGTCGCGGGCGATCACTGCGGCAAAGCCGTGGCCCTGGACCAGACCAAGCACGAGCGCGCTAGCCGACAGATGTGAGGGACCGAGCAGAAACGAAACCCCGGCCGCACCAAGCGCCAGGACGGCGAGAGCGATGGTGACTGGCAGGCTGGGCAAGCGACCCGGCCGGGCAACGGATTTGAGGGCATAAGCCATCGCCGCTCCTTAGCGAGGGGCGGTGGCGCGGGCAAGTCGGGCAAGGCGCAGCGCGATCCTGCCGAGCCAGGGCCCCGCGCACAAAAGCCCGCGCAGGTTGACACGCACGATGCGGGTCTGCCCCTTGAGCGCAGCCAGTGCCGGGTCCTCCAGGGCAGCGTCAGCAAGGGATGGCGTAGCGTCCTTCGCCTGATTGAGGATGAGAAGGGCGGGCCTGGCCGCAATCACCGCCTCGAGCGGGATCGTGCCCTGACGCGAGCGCGCCAGGTCGGGCGCGGAATTGGTGAGCCCGGCGGCGCCCATGAGGGCGTCAATGATGGCGCCAGAGGGAGCATAGGCGTTGGGTTCGTAGATCAGCGCCGGTATCGGGGGATGGGGGGCCACGACCCTGGCCGCCGCCAGATTGTTGGCCATCGCAGACAGCAGGGCGTGGGCGCGCCCCGGCACGCCGAGGACCCGCCCGAGCAGGCGGGTGACGCCGCGGACCTGCGCAAGGCTGTGCGCCCATGGCACCTCAAACACCCGCACACCGGCGGCCCTCAGCTGCACCGCGAGGCGCGGATTGACCCCCTGATAGAGGAGGACAAGATCCGGTCTGAGAGTCAGCACTTCTTCAGCATTGGGCCTGATGCGCCGGAGGGAGCCGATGCGGCCAGCAATATTGGAGATCTCCGGGTGCATGGCGCCGGCAAGTTCGCTCAGCGCGGCAATCCGCGCCGCCGGTACGAGCCGGAAGAGATATTCGTCAGTGCACAGATTGGTGGAGACGATGCGCTGGGGCAGCGCCTGCGCACAGGCTGGTGCAAACGCCATGAGCATCGCAGCGAGCAACCTATGACAACAGCGCATATTGACCCATAAGTATGTCACTCCCCATATCCCGCTGAACCTCAGGAGACACCACATGTCCAGTTTTCGTCCCCTTCTTATCCTGATTGCGGCCGCCAGCGCCCTGCCCCTCGTGGCACAGGCGGCGACACCAACGGCCATTCTCAGGGCCAACAAGCGGGCCATGGGGGGGGCCGACTGGGACCATGCAGCACTCAAGACACAGTATGCCTATTCTGGCGAGGGACTGACGGGCAAGACGGAGGAGATCGATGACCTCAAAACCGGCGCCTTTGTCGAGAGCTACGAGCTTGGTCCGGCCAAAGGCGCCGATGGTTACGATGGCCACGATGCCTGGGCCCAGGATCTTTCCGGCACAGTGACGCTGCAAAATGGCGGTGAGCAAAAGGCGTTGGCCGTCAATCAGGCCTATCGCGCTGCCAATCTGTGGTGGCAACCGGACTTTGGCGGCGCCAGCATCGAGGACCTCGGTCAGAGAAGTAAGGATGCCAAGCTCTATGACGTGTTAAAGATCACACCCAAGGGAGGCATCAGCTTTACCGCCTGGTTTGACGCCAAAACCCATCTGCTGGCCCGCATCATCGAGCTGCGGGATGGTCGTCCCACGACCACACGCTTCTCGGACTATGAGACCGTCGATGGCGCCCGCATGCCCAAGAAGGTGCACATCAGCAATGGCGATGCCAAATATGATCAGCATGAAACCCTGATCAAGGCGGAGTTTCTGCCAGCCCAACCAGCTGCGCGCTTCGCGCCCCCTGCCGAACAGGTCGATGACTTCAGCATTGCCGGCGGCGCGAGCCGAACCACCATCCCCTTTCGCCTCATCAACAACCACATCTATGCGGCAGTCAAAGTGGACGGCAAAGGTCCGTTCATGTTCATTTTTGATACCGGTGGCGTCAATCTCATCACCCCGCCAACCGCCAAGACCTTGGGTGTACGGGTCACGGGCGCCATCCAGGCCAGTGGCGCCGGCAAGGGCCACATGCAGGCCGGTTTGACCAAGATAGACAGCCTGCGCATCGGCGCCGCGACGATCAAATCGCAGCCCTTCATCGTCCTGCCCCTGAATGCGATGAGCGACGTCGAGGGTGTCGATGAGACCGGCATGATCGGCTTCGAGACATTCCGCCGCTTTGTCACACGCATCGATTATGGCCGGCATCTTCTGGAGCTGATCCGGCCCTCCGCCTTCAATCCGGTTGATGCCGGCACGCCCATTCCCATCCGCTTCAACGGCAACACCATTGAAGTCGAAGCCAGTTATGACGGCATCCGCGGCAATTTCACCATTGATACCGGCAATCGCGGCAGCCTCGACCTCGATACCCCGTTCGTCGCCAAATATGGGCTGCGGGCCAAAGCCCAGAGCGGGGTAGAAACAGCCACGGGCTGGGGAATCGGTGGGCCGACTTTCGGCTTTGTCATGCGCGGTGCCCCGCTCGAGATCGGCAGCATCAAGATTGCCCATCCAATCGTCTCCCTTTCCACCGACAAGTCCGGAGCGATGGCCGATCCCACGGTCGCGGGCAACATTGGTGCCGGGATTCTCAAGCGCTTCATCGTAACCCTCGATTACGCTCATGCCCGCCTGTATCTGAAGCCTGTCACGACCAAGGTTACAGATCTCGATACCTTTGACGAATCGGGTATGTGGATCAACGATGGCTCAAACGGCTTTGTCGTCGCCAATGTCACCGGCGGCGGCCCAGCCCAGCAGGCTGGAATTCAAAAGGGCGATGTCATCGTTGCCGTTAATGGTAAGCCCGCCACCTCCATCCGGCTCTACGATCTGCGTAAGATGTTTCGCGATACCCCTCCAGGAACTGTCGAAGAACTGAGCGTTGAGCGTGACGGCGCTCGCAGGACCATCGCGCTGACACTTGCGGACATGCTATCTCGGCATGGCCCCTGAGGTGGCCCTCACGCGGGACGACCTTTGCTTTTGGGCCCTGTTCAGCCTAAATCAGCGTTCGTGACGCCAGCGTCAGAAAGAAGGACCTGCCATGCCCATCTACCGCGCCCCGATCGATGATTTCCGCTTCGTGCTGCATGAATTGCTCGAGGTCGAAAGGCACCGGGACCTGCCTTATTTCGGCGAACTCTCGGCTGATCTGATCGATGACATCCTCACCAATGCCGCCAGGTTCTGCGAAGAGGTGCTGCAACCGATCAATCAGTCCGGCGACGAGGAAGGGGCGCATTTCGAAAACGGTGTGGTGAGGACACCCAAGGGCTTCAAGGAGGCCTACAGGGCCTATTGCGAAGCCGGATGGGGTTCCCTGGCCGGCCCCCAAAGCGCGGGCGGCGCAGGCATGCCCATGCTGATCTCGATGATGGTCGCGGAGATGGCGCAAAGTGCCAACCAGTCGTTTGCCATGTATCCGGGTCTGACGTCGGCGGCCGCAATGGCGCTCCATGCAACGGGCGCGGAGTGGATGAAGGCTTCGATCCTGCCCAAGATGATTTCAGGTGAATGGTGCGGCACCATGTGCCTGACCGAACCCCATTGCGGCACCGATTTGCGCCTCATGAAGACCCGTGCAATTGAACAGCCCGACGGCACCTACCGCATGAGCGGCACCAAGATCTTCATCTCCGGCGGCGATCACGATCTCACCGACAACATCATCCACATGGTGATCGCGAAGATCCCCGAAGAGAACGGGCACATCCAAGATGATCTCTCGACGGTGAATTTCTTCATGGTGCCCAAGTTTCTCGTCAGTGAAGACGGCAAAATGGGCGCACGCAATGCCGTCAACACCGGCGGTATCGAAAAGAAGATGGGCATCAAGGCCCAGGCCACCTGCGTGCTCAATTTCGACGAAGCGGTTGCATTCCGTCTTGGACCCAAGCCAACGCCGCCCAAGCCGGGAGAAAAGCGCAGCGCCTCTGCTGGCATGGCCGGCATGTTCGGGATGATGAATGCGGCTCGTCTGGGTGTCGGCATCCAGGGTATCTCCGTTGCCGAGGTCGCCTATCAGAATGCCTATGCCTATGCCCATGAGCGCCGCGTCGGCCGCGCCCTCACTGGCCCCATGGATCCCGATCAGCCAGCCGACCTCGAAATCGTTCATCCCGACGTCAAGCGCATGCTGCTGCACGGCCGCAGCTTCATTGAAGGCGCGCGCGCGCTCGCCATGTGGACAACCATGAACATGACCGTGGCAAGTTCAAACCACCCGGACAAAGCGAAGGCGGAACTGCTGACTGATCTGATGACCCCGGTGATCAAGGCCTTCTTCACCGACATGGGTTATGAAGTCGCTAACATGTCGATGCAGGTCTGGGGCGGGCATGGCTATATCCGTGACAATGGCATGGAACAGTTCGTGCGCGACGGACGCATCAACCAGACCTATGAAGGGGCCAACGGAGTGCAGGCCATGGATCTGGTTGGCCGCAAGCTGGCGCGCAAGGGAGGTGCAGCCCCCATGGCGCTGCTGCAGGAGATCAACAGCTTCATTGCCGAAAGCAAGGACGATGCTGCGATGGCCCCGTTTGTGGGCCCGCTCGAGCGCGGACTTTCAAGCCTGCAACAGGCGACGATGTGGCTCGCCTCCCATGCCATGCACAACCCCAACGACGCCGGCGCTGGCGCCGTCGACTATCTGCGCCTGATGGGTATCGTCTGCGTGGGCTGGATGTGGGCGCGTATGGCCAAGATCGCGCAGACAAAGCTCGCCAAGGCTGAGGGCAATACCGAATTCTACAAGGCGAAGCTGGTGTCGGCGCGTTACTGGATGGAACGCATGATTCCGGAATGCCCCATGCTGGGCGAACGCATTGCGGCCGGCAGCGAAACCATCATGGCCTTTGTCTGAGGCCACACGCGGACAACCTATCCTGACCTGATTCACGCCCCCGCGCGGCCAACCCCGCGCCGGGGGGGGGCTTGCTATGAGAACTCCGCTGCACGCGGTCCCGGCACAGGTGCTGCAGACAGTCACGTCGCATTGAGGCCCACCGCTTGTGTTAAATGTACTTCTTGACCTTGGGCCAATAGCGTTCGAGCGGGATCTTCATGCCGCGCAGCACGTAAATCGGCCGATCGGTTTCATAGGGCATGGCATAACGCGCGGTGATGAACCCCGCGACCTGGTAGGAGTGAAACAGCGTCGCATATTTTTTGGGGCTGCCGCCAATGATGATGATCACTCTGCCCGTGTGGCCGCGCGGCCCCCACAGATAGTAATTATTGTGCCCACTGATCGCCGGTGGCAGGCCAAGAGGACGACCAAAAACATCGATCGCGGCCGCCTCGCCATAATTGTTGCCGAAGAAAACGGCGTGCGCGCGCTCCCGTGGTGGCAGCGACCAGTAGACCTTCGCCACTTTGGCCGCCATCTGCCGCCAGCCAAACATGTCGGCGTAAAATTGTGGCAACGCGCCGAGCTTCAGGCGTTCTCCTGTGGACGGCATGATACCGAGCGTGCGCATGTAAGGGATCAAAAGCGTCACTGGAAGGATCGGCAGGGCCAGTGGCATGGTCAGGCAGCCCGCAAGGCTTACGGCACTGAGCAGGAGAGCCCGCAGGCGAATTCCACGAAACCAGGTTTCAAGACGCTGCGCACCGAGCGCCAGAAGCGCAGGATAGAGCGGCGCGAGATAATAGGCTTTGCCGTGCAAGCCATCGAAGGTCACGAACAGAATCACCCAGGCGATGGCTACGGCACGGGCGGTTGCAAACGCCGGCCTGATGGCGCCGGCCCAAAGACCGCACAGCGCCGCCAAAAGGCCCAAAGGGCCCATGAGAAAGACCTGCTGCTCAAAAAATGCGAGCGGCGACAGTACCTTGTTCTTGCCATGTACGCCGTCTTGCGCCAGCTGGAGAAAGGGCCAGTGATGGGCCTCCTGCCAGAGCACGTTGGGCAGAATAATGACACTGGCAATGAGGGCCGCCACATACACCCAGGGACGCAGGAAGATGCGGCGCTGCGAGGTCGCGAGCAAACCTATGATCAACGCCACGACAAAGAAGGCGATGGCGTATTTGGATTGCAGGGCAAGGCCTGTCGTCAGTCCGATCAGCAGCCACCAGTGTCGCTCTTGGGTCTGTTCCAGACGCACCAGCATCCAGACAATGCCAAGCCAGCTCAACGCCTGAAACATATCGGTGGTAAAGATGACGCCGGAGAGCAGGAAGTAGGGTGCAAGAAGCAGGCAGAGCCCAGCGAGCCACTGGGCATAACCCCTGCCACCGAGCGCTTTAGTGAATTCCACCGTCAGCGCCACCGTCGCCGCCTGCACCAGCGCGGGAAGCAGTCGGAAGAGCACCAGGACCCCGCCGCTTAGCCAGTAGGCCGAAGCGGCAAGCAGGGGAACAAGAGGTGGCTGATCGACATAGCCGAAGGCCGGATGGCGACCACAGACGATGAAATAAAGCTCGTCACGGAAGAAGCCGTAATGGCCATTGGCCAGAAGGTGAAGCAAAAGGGCAAGAAGCCCGAGGAC
>JAKBAU010000169.1 GCA_021808875.1 Pseudomonadota bacterium
GGTACAGCACATAGACTGGTTCAACCGGGGCCTGAGCAATGATATCCCTGATCGAGGCGAAGGCCAAGATCGGCTCGCCATGCACGGGCTGCACAGTCATGCACGCCCCTCCTGAAGGGGAAATGTCCCGGCCCCACATAGGGGCGACAGGCCCGGGGGTCAAGACGCAAGTCCCCTGCCTCTTGTCATCTTGCGGTCATGACTGCGACCTTGGTCCGCTTGGAGAGCGGCGGTATTAGATCCTATACTTGCCAAGAGTTGCGTGGCCAGCGAGAGGTTCCGCTTATGAATGTCAAAAAACGCCGTCGCCTGGCTTTCGCGGTGGCGCTTCTGGTCGCTGCCAGCGGTGGCACGTGGCTGGTTCTGAATGCCCTCGGTCCCAACGTGCTGTACTTTTACAGTCCGAGCGAAATCCAGAAGGAGCATGTGCGACCTGGCGTGGACTTTCGTATTGGCGGGCTTGTCGCCCGCGGCAGCGTCATCCACGGCAAGGGTGCAGCGGTCACGTTCAAGGTGACCGATGGCAAGGCGACGGTTCCGGTAAACTTTGATGGTGTGCTTCCGGATCTGTTCCGTCAGGGTCAGGGCATCGTCGCCATTGGCAAGCTCAATGACAGCGGTACCTTCATTGCCAGCCAGGTCCTGGCCAAACACGATGCACGTTATATGCCGCCAGAAGTGGAAGCCGCGCTGAAGAAGACCGGGCGCTGGCGCGCGTATGCCGATCCCAACGGTATGATCAAGGCAAAGGCTGGCTTATGACAGGTGAACTTGGACAACTGGCGCTGACGCTCAGCATGGCGCTCGCACTGGTGCAGTCAATCTCTGGCCTTGTTGGGGCACGTCCCAATGCCGTGCGCGCTCGCGCGATGGCCTCGGGAGCGGCGCTGGGTTTCTTTGTTTTTATCGCGCTGGCTTTCGGCTGTCTGACTTACGCCGCCGTGACCAATGATTTTTCTCTCTTGAACATTGCGCAGAACTCGGCGGTGAATAAGCCGTTGCTCTACAAAATTACCGGTGTTTGGGGCGATCACGAAGGTTCCATGCTGCTGTGGCTGCTGGTCCTCGGCATTTTTACTGCGGCCATGACCGTGCTGCAGCGTGGGGGAGAGCGGCTGACCAGTGCCGCTCTTGGCGTTCAGGGGCTGCTCGCTCTGGCGTTTGCCGTCTTCACCCTTTTCACCTCAAATCCCTTCCTTCGCCTTGATCCACCGCCGTTTCAGGGCAATGGCCTCAATCCCCTCCTGCAGGATCCCGGCCTCGCCCTGCATCCGCCCATGCTGTACATCGGCTATGTGGGCCTGTCGGCCACGTTTTCCTATGCGGCTGCAGCACTGATTACCAAGCTCGCGGACGCGGCTTGGGCAAGGGCGGCGCGGCCGTTCATGCTGGCCGCGTGGATTGCACTGACCCTGGGCATCACGTTGGGAAGCTGGTGGGCTTATTATGAACTGGGATGGGGTGGCTTCTGGTTCTGGGATCCGGTGGAAAATGCGGCCTTGATGCCGTGGCTCCTGGCTACTGCACTGCTGCATTCGGCGCTTGCCACCGAGCGCACCGGAGCTTTCAAGACCTGGACTTTGCTGCTGGCGATCGGAGGGTTTTCGCTCAGCCTGATCGGCACTTTCTTGGTACGTTCAGGAATCCTGTCCTCGGTTCATTCATTTGCCACCGATCCGGAACGCGGTTCCTACATTCTCATGATGCTGGTGCTGGCGATCGGTGGGGCATTGGCTCTCTTTGCCTGGCGTGCGCCGCAAATGGAGGGTGGTGCGGAATTTGAAGCGGCAAGCCGGGACACCACGCTGCTCATCAACAATGTCTTCCTGGTCGCGGCAACTGCGACGGTATTCATTGGAACGCTCTACCCCCTGGCATTGCAAGCCTACAATGGCGCCAAGATCAGTGTGGGGCCGCCTTATTACGCCATTACCTTTGCGCCCATCTTCGTGGCCATGATGGCATTGCTACCATTTGGTCCGCGTCTGGGCTGGCGCCGGGGCAATTTGCGTGAAGCTGTGCGTACCCTCTTGCCAGCGATGGCGATGGCCGGTGTTGCCTTTGTCGTAGTGCTGGTGATGGTGGCGCCGCGCTCGGTGGCGGCAGCGGGAGCTTTTGCGCTCGCCGTTTGGGTCATGTGCTCAAGTGTGCTGGATCTTGTGAAGGCCCGGCCTATCCGCGCGCTGCCACTGTCGCGGTGGGCATCTGTTCTGGCACATTTTGGACTTGGCGTGACGCTGATCGGGATCACGGGGACCACGGTATGGCGGGTGAGCGCCCTTGAGGTGCTTGGTCCGGGCCAGTCGATGAAGGTCGGCGGATATACCTTGACGCTCAAACGTGTCGAGCGGGTCAGGGGAGACAATTTCGTGGCAGAGCGAGCGATTGTGGATGTTAGCAGGGGGGGGAGCCACATCGCGACGATGGGACCGGAACAGCGCAACTTTCCGCTTCAGAGGGTAGCAACCTCCGACACCGCCATCAGAACCACGGGATTGTCGGACCTTTATCTCGCTCTTGGTGATCCGCGCAGCGGTGGGCGCTGGACTTTGCGGGCCTATGAAAATCCTCTGGCGCCGTGGATCTGGTTCGGTGGCGGTTTCATGGCATTGGGTGGACTTGCGAGCCTGGCTACGCGGCTGCGGAGGCGCGCGACGGTTGCGATGACCGAAGCCCAGGGAGTGCCGGCGGAATGAGGCGATGGATCGCAGCGCTGGCGCTTGCCCTGTTTTCGGTGCTGGCCGCTCCGGCGCTGGCCAATCCCCATTTGCCGCCACAAATCGAGGACCGCGATGGACCAGAACACCTGGCCAATCCCGTGCTCGAGGCCCGCGCGGTTGCCCTGCAAAAGCAGTTTCGCTGTGTCGTGTGCCAGGGTGAGAGCCTCAATGAATCCAATGCGCCTTTGGCGGCAGATTTGCGTCGGCTGATTCGCAAGCGAATCCTGGAAGGGCAATCGAACCGCCAGATCACGGCGTATCTTGTATCCCGCTACGGTGACTTCATTCTCATGAAGCCGCCGCTGATGCCTCAGACCTACGCTCTGTGGTTTGGGCCGGCCTTCATACTTCTGGTCGCTGCGGGGGTCGCCGGGGCTGTGGTCCTGAAAGCCCGCAGACGGGTACAGGGCGCCGCACCATAGGTGCCGCTGTTGGGAATGTGATTGGATCCTCCCGGCATTCGGTTGTAATGTATACGTAATCTAACATACATAATCAGTTAAGTTCATCGCGATATGGACAGGCTGGGATGTGATTGCAGCCTGCGGGCCAGATCAACTCCCGCAGGAGAGGTTGATGATCAATCGTCAGGATGAGGCCCAGCGCGCGGCGCCGGAATGTGTGAAGGGCATGCTGGCCCAGCGGGCTACAGTATCTTTAGGGAATAGCTATCGCCTGAGTTCCGTTCTTGCGGGGCTGCTCTTCCTCTGCGTGGCGGTCGGGCTCACAGCCTTCGCTCCAAACGCATGGGCTGACGTCAAACGGCTCCACAAGGGTAGTGACGCTCACCCCGCCAGCGCTCAGCAGCTCGCCGACAACATATCCAGACGGCCCCTGCCCCACTTTTGGGACGGAGGCGCACCCTTCAGTTTCGCGGATCTCGTTGAGCGCGTTGCGCCAAGCGTCGTGACGGTCACGGTCGACGAAAAGGTCAAATCCGAGCCTCAATTTTCAGCACAGAGCCTGCCTGCCCCCTTGCGCAAGTTCTTCCGCAGCATGCCGCATCCGCAGCACCCCATTGCGATGGGCTCTGGCTTCATCATCGACTCGGCGGGTGACATCGTTACCAACAATCATGTGGTTGCCAACGCCCGCAAGATCACGGTTAAGCTCAAGGATGGTCGCAAATTTGTTGCCAAACTGCTCGGTACCGATCCGGCGACTGACATTGCGCTGCTCAAGATCAATGCGAGCAAGCCCCTGCCTGCCGTGCAGTTTGCCAATGATCGCAATGTGCGGGTGGGTGATTGGGTGATCGCGGTGGGCGATCCCTTTGGTCTCTCTAACACCGTCACTGCGGGAATCGTTTCAAGCCTCGGGCGCACGATTGGCAGCGGTGAATACACCGATTACATCCAGATTGATGCTCCGATCAATCGCGGAAACTCCGGGGGGCCGGCCTTTGATATCGAGGGCAGGGTGATCGGCATGAATACGATGATTTACTCGCCTAGTGGAGGCAGCGTCGGCATAGGGTTTGCAATTCCCTCCTCAACCATTCATGCCATCGTGGCGCAGCTAAAGGCGCATGGCAAAGTCTCACGTGGCTGGCTTGGCGTCGAGATCCAGGACTTCACGCCCGAAATGGCCGCCAGCATCGGCAAGCCAAATCTCACCGGAGCGATTGTTGCCAGGGTACTGCCCCACAGCCCAGCGGAGCAGGCCGGATTTCGCCAGGGCGACGTGGTGCTGGCACTCAATGGCGCATCGCTACGTGACAGCCGCGACTTGACGCAGCAGATAGCGGACATTTCGGCCGGACAGCTTGCCCATTTCACCATTCTGCGAGGTGAACATGTCCAACGCCTCACGGCGCGCATTGCCTTACGCCAGCCCCAGGTCCTGGCGCGCTACACGAAGCCGGATACCACGATAAAACCGACCCTGACAGCGATTGGACTTGGCCTTGCCGAGGTCACACCGCTACTGCGGCGCCATTTTAATCTGGATGCCAGGGCTGATGGCGTTGTCATCACCAAGGTCAATCCCAATGGTGATGCGGCGGACAAAGGGGTCGAGCCTGGAGACGTCATCGTCTCTATCGGTGAACACAAGGTACGCACGCCCACGCAGGTGCAGCAGGCAATCACCCACGCCAGAGAGCTTGGGCGCAAAAGCGTCCTGGCTTTACTGATGACGCGGGCAGGCGAACGCTTCGTCGCGCTCACTATCAACCAAAAGAGTTGAGGGGTGGGCGTGGCGCAAGGGCATGAAATCGATCTGTGAAGTCGCTCAATCCCGGCGCTCCCGGGGAAAGTCGGAAATGCTAGTTTTCGAAAGAGGATGAGGTGGTCATGCGTATTCTTGTAGTGGAAGACGATCTGGAAGCTCAGCGTTACCTTGTCAATGGCCTAAAGGAAGCGGGCCATGTCGTCGACGATGCGGCGGACGGTGAACTTGGTCTGACCTTGGCCCTTTCGCGGCCCTATGATGTTGCCATCATCGATCGCATGCTGCCCCGCATGGATGGTCTGAAGATGGTGGAAGAGTTGCGTGAACATTCCAACGTCACGCCGGTACTGTTCCTGTCTGCACTGTCGGATGTTGATGACCGTGTCAAGGGATTGAAGGCTGGTGGCGACGATTACCTCACCAAGCCTTACGCCTTTGTCGAGCTGCTGGCGCGAGTTGATGCCCTGATGCGCCGCCGTCAACCCGGGGCAGTCAAGACGCTGCTGCAGGTTGGGGATCTTGAACTCGATCTTCTGACCAGGACCGCGCGACGGGGCGATGTCGATATTGACCTGCAACCGCGCGAGTTTCGTCTCCTGGAATATCTCATGCGGCATGCTGGGCAAGTGGTGACGCGCACCATGCTGCTCGAGAGCGTGTGGGAATATCATTTTGATCCCCAGACCAACGTCATAGACGTGCACATCTCCCGTCTGCGCGCCAAGATCGACAAGGGGTTTGACGTGCCTCTGCTGCACACCGTTCGTGGTGCCGGTTACATGATCCGGGCGCGAGGCTGAGTTGCTGTCGTGGAGGAACGCTCGGGCAGCGCAGGGCGGGACGCAGATCATTCCTCCTACGAGGTGCAGACCCGTCCGCTGACACGGCGCATCGGCCTCCTCCGCACGGTCGCCTTCCGCATCGTGCTGCTTTACGTCGCCCTCTTTGCCATCTCCACGACGGCAATCCTTGCATTTACCTACTGGAACACCAGGCGCGCCCTTAATTCGGAAACCGATTCCATCATTGCGGCAGAGCTCTCGGCTCTTGAGGGGCAATATCAGGAGCTGGGACTTGTTGGACTGATCAACGCGCTCAATGTGCGTTCGGTGCGTGGCGGTCAGATGCTTTATGTGCTGACCGATCATCGGTTCCGGAGAATCGCCGGAAATCTAGATGGTTGGCCGCGGATCGATCCACGCGAAGGCGATTATCAGAATTTCACCTATGACCGTGATGGAGTGACCCGCCATGCCCGGGGCTTTGTCTTCAATCTGACTGGCGGGCTGCATCTGTTGGTAGCTCGGGATATTCACGAGCAGTATGAAAGCGAGCGCCTTTTTACCACGGCATTGCCATGGTCGGTGGGGCTGCTACTGCTACTGGCCCTTGGAGGAGGTGTACTTCTTAGCAGTGATCTGCTGCGCCGTCTCGATGTGATCAACTCTACGAGCAAGGTGATCATGGCCGGAGATTTGACGCGGCGAGTTCCGGTGTCACGGGCGCACGATGAATTTGACCTTGTGGCGTCTAATCTGAATTCCATGCTCGATCGCATCGAGCAGCTGATGAAGGGGATGCGTGAAGTAACGGACTCGGTTGCCCACGATCTGCGCTCGCCCCTGAATCGTCTGCGCAACCGCCTCGAGGCTGCAGCAACACGTCTGGATCCAGACACCCATACAGCCGCGCAAATTGACGCAGCGATCGCAGAGACCGATCATCTTATCGCGACCTTCAATGCGCTTCTGCTCATCGCTCAGGCTGAAGCGGGTGTGGTACGCGAGGCCATGACGCTGGTTGATCTGTCCAGCGTGGTGGAGGGCGTCGCCGAACTCTATGCACCGGTGGCAGAGGAGAAGGGAATTGAACTTACCGTAGAACTAGGTGAACCCCTGACATTGGAAGCGAACCGAACGCTGATCAGTCAGGCCCTCGCCAATCTGGTCGACAATGCGATCAAATATACTCCGGAAGGTGGCAAGATTGATGTCCACCTAGAAGACCGTAGCGGCGTGGTCGTACTTTCGGTTGCCGACAACGGTCCTGGCATTCCGGCCTCGGAACATAAGCGGGTTACTGAACGTTTTGTACGGCTTGAGCAAAGCCGCAACTCGCCGGGTACGGGACTGGGATTGTCCCTGGTGGCGGCCGTCGCTCGCCTGCATGAGGCGCGTTTCGTGCTCGCCGATAACCGGCCAGGTCTTAAGGTCAGTCTTGAGTTTACCCGCCGTCCTCGCCGTTAGGGCTGAGACGGGATAATCTGGCCTGCGAGGCTCGCCGCTGCCGTCGCGCAGACATGGCGGAGCGCCTATCTCAGACAACGCCTGCGCTGCGAAGCTGGGAAATCTCGTCCTCCGTATAGCCAAGTTCTCCCAGCACCGCATCGCTATGTTCTCCCAGCATTGGCGGGCGTCCGCGCACTTGACCCGGGGTACCATGCAGCCGCACAGGGGTGTCTGCGACCACAGCTGGAGGCAGCCCCGGAAAATCGACCGGTCGGAAGAGTTCGCAGGCTCTGACGTGTGGATCTGCCAGTGCTTCGGCCATGGTGTAGACTGGGCCGGCAGGCACCCTGGCGCCCTCAAAGGCGGCGATGGCCTCGTCGCGGGTTTTGAGGGCACACCAGGAACTAATCCGTTCACTGATGATCTCACTATGTGCGCCGCGATCCGCATCGCTCGCAAAGCTCGGATCCGATAGCCATTCAATCGCACCGATTAGCTTGCACACCCTACGGAACAGGGGGTCACCGTTGACCGCGACGGTGAGCCAGCCATCCTTTGCCCGGTAGATGTCGGATGGTGCGGAGGTCTGACTTCGATTGAGGGTCGGGGTCCGGCCACAA
>JAKBAU010000170.1 GCA_021808875.1 Pseudomonadota bacterium
AACAAGCGGCCGGCCAACTCAGGTCATCCAGGAAAATTGGACCTTTCGGGGAAACAGCGATGAGCTTGGAGCTTGAACTGGTATTGGCGTGCGGGGTTCTCGCACTGCTGTATGGAGCATGGACCATCCGGTCGGTGCTGAGCATGAGCGCCGGAAATGCGCGCATGCAGGAAATAGCCGCCGCAATTCAGGAGGGCGCAGCCGCGTACCTGAACCGGCAGTATACGACAATTGCCTTGGTCGGCGTTGTGATCTTCGCGGCAGCCTGGGTAGTGTTCGGCTGGCAGGTGGCGATCGGCTATCTGATTGGCTCGACCTTTTCGGGCATCGCTGGCTACATCGGCATGAACGTGTCCGTGCGTGCCAATGTGCGGACCACCGAGGCCTCCCGTAATGGGCTGGCCTCCGGCTTGTCAGTCGCGTTCCGCTCCGGGGCGGTGACGGGCATGCTCGTAGTGGGTTTGGGACTTCTTGCGGTGGCCGGCTACTGGGCCCTGCTGCGCTTCGGGTTCGGGCTGGACATGAGTGTCGAACATGATGCCCGCACCATCACCGATGCGCTGGTCGCGCTGGGCTTTGGCGCGTCGTTGATCTCGATCTTTGCCCGTCTTGGCGGCGGCATCTTCACCAAAGGCGCGGATGTCGGCGGTGACATGGTGGGCAAGGTCGAAGCGGGCATTCCCGAAGATGATCCGCGCAATCCCGCTACGATCGCTGACAATGTGGGCGACAATGTGGGTGACTGCGCCGGCATGGCCGCAGACCTCTTCGAGACCTTTGCCGTCACCACAGTGGCCACCATGGTGCTGGCGTCGCTGGATTTCGCGAGCGCCGATCGTACCCATCTCATGCTACTGCCGCTGGCCATCAGCGCGATGTGCATTATCACCTCGATCATTGGCACATTCTTTGTGCGTCTGGGACCCTCGAACAACATCATGGGCGCGCTCTACAAAGGCGTGCTCGTTACCGGCGCGCTGTCACTGGCGGGCCTGTGGTGGCTGATCCGCTGGACGGTAGGCGGAATGCATCACCCACTGCAGACGGTGGCGGACCTGTCGCTGCAGATCACCGGCGCCGATCTGTTTTATTGCGGCATTGTCGGCCTTGCCGTCACTGGCGCCATCATCTGGATCACGGAGTATTATACCGGTACCAATTTCCGTCCGGTGAAAATGATCGCACGGGCGTCGGTAACTGGTCATGGTACCAATGTCATCCAGGGCCTTGCGGTGTCGATGGAAGCCACCGCACTGCCGGCTGTTGTGATCTGCATGGGCATTGTGGCCGCCTTCGAACTTGCCGGACTGTTTGGTATCGCCATCGCCGTCTCGACGATGCTCTCGCTTGCTGGCATGATCGTAGCCTTGGATGCGTTTGGTCCGGTCACGGACAATGCCGGTGGCATTGCCGAAATGAGTGGGCTGGAAGGTGACGTGCGCAAGACGACTGATGCGCTCGACGCGGTCGGTAACACCACCAAGGCCGTGACCAAGGGCTATGCCATTGGTTCGGCGGGTCTTGGCGCACTGGTACTGTTTGCTGCCTACACCCAGGACCTGACCTTCTTCACGCGTCATTCGGACGTCTACACCTACTTTGCAAATGTCGCGGTGCCGAACTTCTCGCTTGCCGATCCTTGGGTTGTGGTGGGATTGTTCATGGGTGGCTTGCTGCCTTATCTGTTCGGTGGCGTGGCAATGACGGCGGTAGGACGTGCCGCTGCGGCCGTGGTCGAGGAAGTGCGCACGCAGTTCCGTGAGATGCCTGGCATCATGCAGGGTACGCAGAAGCCCAATTACGGTCGGGCTGTAGACATGCTGACCAGGGCGGCGATACGTGAGATGATCCTGCCGTCATTGCTCCCGGTACTGTCGCCCATCGTGCTCTTCCTTCTGGTGGAGCGCTTTGTTGGCAAGACCCAGGCTTTCAACGCCCTTGGTGCCATGCTCCTCGGTGTGATCGTCACCGGGCTCTTCGTTGCGATCTCGATGACGAGTGGTGGCGGTGCGTGGGACAATGCCAAGAAGTACATCGAAGATGGCAATTTTGGTGGCAAGGGCTCCGAGGCTCACAAGGCGGCCGTCACCGGAGACACCGTCGGTGATCCCTACAAGGATACTGCGGGTCCTGCTGTCAATCCGATGATCAAGATCACCAACATCGTGGCTCTTCTGCTGCTGGCGACCTTGGCTCACTTCTGATTGCGCCCAAGCGCAAGTCTCAAGGCGCGGACGAGCAATCGTCCGCGCCTTTTTGCTGGCTGGCGTGTTGGAGGGCATCGCTGGGGCGCAGCTTTACCCGCGGGCAGAAGCACGCCCGCGCCCGTCCACAGGCGTACGCAGGAATGCGTCAGGGGGACTTCACCCCAGAGAGCCTAATGGCCTCCACCAGGATTACGCTGGTCTATGCCTCCGCTTCCCTGGCCCAGCGGTACGCCGGGCGTTGCATTCAGCAGCTGCTGAAGGAAGGTCACTTCGCGGCCAGGTGTTGGTGTCTTCCTGGTGTCGAAGGCGACGACATGGCCGTCACGAAGCCCGTAATGACGCAAGCCCGTCACCTTGCCGTTTTTGTTGAAGCGGATGGCCAGAATGTCGCGGCTAAGGATAGTTGGCGGGAAGAATGCTACCTGCTGCTGCACGCTGGAAATATAATACCAGCTGCGGCCGTTGAAATTGGACTTGGTCGTGGGATCGCCAAGTTTCTTTTCAATGGTCTCCTTGGTGTCTTTTCCGACCAGGATCGAGGCTTCCGCGACAGGGTCGGGCAGGTAGCCGCGTTTGGAAATCACGGGTGTGCAGCCGGAGGTGAGGACGAAGAAGGCAGGCAGGCTTGCCATCAGCAGGGTTTTCAGGCGCGGAATGGCCATATTGTTGTCAACCTCGTTTATGCGCCCTGCTTGGAAGTGGGCGTCGCAGGTTCCTGCCCGCGGGCCAGTTCTCGAGCAGGGACGCCCCAACACCCCGCGCAACTGTGCTAGCCTCGCCCGCCGCCCTATGCAAGGGCCAGATTAGGGGAGTTGTTCAATATGTTGAAGGCTTTGCGTCGCGCAGCCGCACGCCGCAGGACGGCCTCGGAACTCGCTATCGCCATTGTCAGGCGCGGGCTCTCACCGTCCTTTTACCGGCTCTTCGCGGTTCCCGATACCTTCAATGGCCGTTTTGATATGGTGAGCCTGCACGCATTTTTGGTCCTGAGCGTTCTTGAGGGCGACGCCGATCGTGACCTGTCACAGGACCTCGTGAATGCGCTGTTTCACAGTTTTGAAGATGCGTTGCGTGACCAGGGTGCGGGCGACATGGGGATGACACGTCGCATTCAGAAGATTGCCGGAGCCTTTTATGGCCGGTTGGAGGCCTATCGGGCGGCAAGCACCCGCGAAGAGATTGCCGCGGTGTTGCTGCGCAACATTTATGGAGAGGATGGACGCTTCCAGACGCAGGCCCTTAAGCTTGCCACCTACATGGAGCGGGCTCGTCTGGGCCTTGAGCCAGCTGTGCTGGCTGCCGGCGTCGTCGCCTTCGCGCCACTTCCGGACGAAGAGGGGTAAATCCATGGCTACACCGCATATCGATGCCGGGCCACTTCCGTTCAGCCGTCCTTACGAGCTGTCTGATCTCAGTGCGGGTGGCGCAGAGCTCCGAATCAGTGCGAATGACGAGGAGCTGCTTCGCCTTGCTGACTGGCTGGGGGTTGCGGAGGCCCGCCGCTTTGAGGCCGAGGTGCGCCTGCGCCGGCACGGGGCCGATCGCTTTGTCTATGACGCCGAGCTTGAGGCGCTGGTCGTGCAGACCTGTGTTGTCACCCTGGCCCCGGTGCCGCGCACCTATCGTTTTGAGGTGCGGCGGCTGCTCGAGGTGCATGGCGGCCATCGCCGGCGTGCGGAAAGTGCTGCCCAGGCCGGGGTAATCAGCCTGGCCCTTGACGAGGACGACACCCATGAAGAGCTGAGCAGCTATCGCTACGATCTGGCGTTGCCGCTGCTGGAGGAATTGTCGCTGGGGCTGGACCCTTATCCACGGGCGGAGGGCGTGGAATTCACTCCGCCGGACGAGCTTGCGGCCCCCGAGGACAGCCCTTTTGCCGCTTTGGCCAAGCTCAGACGGAGGAAATGAGGGACTTGCGCAAAATTGCTTGCCTCCGGCCTGCGTTTGAGGTTACCTCCGCGCCTTGTTTTGCCCCCGGGTTCGCCGGAGTGCGCGCCACGGTGCGGTACGCTGTTGCGAGCGCAGGTTCGGGCCGATGAAGGAGTAAATACCGCCATGGCGGTTCCCAAAAGAAAAACCTCTCCGTCCAAGCGGGACATGCGGCGCAGCCACCATCGTCTGGCGCCGGCCTCGCACGTGGAATGTTCGAATTGTGGCGAACAGAAGCGCCCGCACCATGTCTGTCCATCTTGCGGCCATTATCGCGATCGTGAAATCGTCAAGGCCGAAGACTGATAGACTGCGTGACTTGGCCGGGAGAAACCGGCCGCCTTTGCGCAGGGGAAGTCGAGCGTGGCCGGGGACTTGACGGTTTCAATCGATGGGATGGGTGGAGATGCCGGACCTGGTGTGGTCATGGCGGCTCTTTCCCGTGCGATCCTGCGGCACCCCAATGTACATTTTCTCGTGCATGGCGATGAAGCCGTGCTGCGGCCGTTGCTCGCGCGCCGCCCCAAGCTCAACGGCAAGGTTGAGATCTGCCATGCGCCGGAGCGCGTGCGCATGGAGGACAAGCCAAGCCAGGTGCTGCGCCGCGGGCGCAATACGTCTATGTGGGGCGCCATCGACAGCGTAGCCAAGGGCAAGGCACAGGTTGTCGTTTCTGCCGGCAATACGGGTGCGCTGATGGCCATGGCGATGTTTCAGCTGCGGACCATTGAGGGGATAGACCGACCAGCGATCGCGGCGTTATGGCCAACGAAGCGGGGTCAGACGGTCGTCCTTGACGTCGGCGCCAATGTGGATAGCGATGCTGAGCAGCTGGTCGATTTCGCCGTCATGGGTGAGGCCTTTGCCCGCGCCATTCTGGGCCTGGAGCGTCCCAGTGTCGGCCTTCTCAATGTCGGGGAGGAGGAGCAGAAGGGCAATGAGCAGGTGCGTAAGGCCGCCCAGATCCTGCGCAGTGTCAATCTGCCGATGGAATTCTCGGGCTTCGTCGAAGGCGACGATATCGCTGAGGGTACAGTCGACGTGGTCGTCACCGATGGCTTCACCGGCAATGTTGCCCTAAAGACCGCAGAGGGTACGGCCAAGCTCATCATCTATTATCTGCGCACAGCACTCAGGCGCACGCTGCTGAGTCGGCTCGGAGCGGTCCTGGCCAGCGGCGCGTTTCGGATACTCCGGCATAGGCTTGATCCGCGTTCGGCGAATGGCGGCATTTTCTTGGGCTTGAACGGCGTCGTCGTCAAAAGCCATGGTGGCACCGACGCGCTGGGTTTTGCCAGCGCTCTCGATATGGCGATCGACATGGCCCGGGCGGATGTCATTCCCAAAATCGTGGCTGATCGGGCCGTGGTGACTGCGCCGCTGCAACCGCCCTCAAGCGAGCCCGATGGAACAGGGGCAGTTGCCTCGTGAGCGTGATCCGATCTGTAGTACTGGGCTGCGGCGCCTATCTGCCGGACAATGTCGTCAGCAATGATGACCTGGCCAAGCGCGTCGATACCTCCGATGCCTGGATCTTCGAGCGTACCGGAATTCGCCGCCGTCACCTCGCCCGTGACGGTGAGGTGACCTCTGACCTGGCGCTCAAGGCGGGTGAAGCGGCGTTGAAGGCCGCCGGGGTCGGTATTGATGAGATCGACCTTATCGTCTGCGCCACGACCACCCCGGATGAGACCTTCCCTGCCACGGCAACGCGGGTGCAGGCTCGCCTTGGCATGACCCGTGGAGCTGCCTTTGACGTACAGGCGGTCTGCTCGGGGTTCATCTATGGGCTCTCGGTGGCGGACAATTTCATTCGCGCCGGTCAATCCCGAACTGTGCTTCTGATCGGTGCGGAGACCATGTCACGGCTGATGGACTGGAACGATCGCACCACCTGCGTGCTGTTTGGCGATGGCGCCGGTGCGGTGGTGCTGCGCGCCGAGACAGGGGCAGGAAGCCTCGCGGACAGGGGCGTCCAGAATACACAGCTCTATTCGGACGGTCGCCTGCATGATTTGCTCTATGTAGATGGCGGGCCGTCTTCGACGCGGACCACGGGCTATCTGCGCATGCAGGGCAAGGAAGTATTCCGGCATGCGGTGACCAATATTTCGGCGGCGATTCAGGCCTCCGCGGACGCGGCTGGAGTTAGCGTGAGTGACATTGACTGGTTTGTGCCACACCAGGCCAACCAGCGCATCCTCGACGGAACGGCCCGCAAACTCGGCATTCCTGCCGCGAAGGTGATCTCGACCGTCGCGGACCATGGCAATACCTCCGCTGCCTCGGTGCCCCTTGCCCTGGCCGCGGCGGTTGGCGACGGACGGATCAAGAGAGGTGACCTCGTGCTTCTTGAGGCCATGGGAGGCGGATTTACCTGGGGTTCAGCGCTCGTGCGCTGGTAATTGAGGCGTTGGCGTGGGTAGACGGAGGATTCGCTTCCCCTCATGCGTTGACGGAAAATCGTCGAACGCATAGCCTTTTGGTTTAGCCAAAGGAGTCGCGCAGCGCATGACCACCAGAACGCTCACGCGAGCCGATCTGACTGAAGCGGTTTTTCGGGCCGTTGGCCTGTCGCGAAATGAATCGGCCCAGATGGTCGAGGATATGCTGGAGGAAGTCTGCTCAGCCCTTGCTGTCGGCGAGACGGTTAAGCTTTCGTCCTTTGGTACTTTTGCCGTGCGGCAGAAATCCGAGCGGGTTGGCCGCAATCCCAAAACTGGTGACGAGGTACCGATCTCGCCGCGACGGGTGCTGATCTTCCGCCCCAGTCATGTACTGAAGTCTGTCATCAATGGTCAGACCCCGGAATTTGAAGCGGACGAGGCATAGAGCGATGCTCGACGACGCTGAACCCGGTCAGCGCGAAAAGGCGCCGGAAGCGTTCCGTACCATCAGTGAGGTCGCTGCCGAACTCGATGTGCCGCAGCACGTATTGCGGTTCTGGGAGCAGCGATTTTCTCACATCAAACCGGTCAAGCGCGGCGGCAATCGTCGGTATTACCGACCGCAGGATGTCGACCTGCTGCGGGGTATACGCGCTTTGCTTTATTCCGATGGGTTTACCATCAAGGGAGTACAGAAGCTGCTGCGCGAGCAGGGGGTACGCTATGTAGCCTCTCTGGGCCGCAACGAGTGCTCTCTCATCAGTCAGCTGTCGCAGAAGGGCAGCCCTTCAACGCCGCAGGACGATGGCGAGGAGGCCCCGCTGCACGCACGCGCGGCGATTGCAGCAGTTGCAGCGGCCCATCCCGATGCGCTTCTGGTTTCCACACCGGTGGTGCAGGAGGCGCTGGATGAGGCCGTGCGCGGCCGTCTTGCTCAGGTCCTGACGGAACTCGAAGGCCTGAAGGCGCGGCTGCACAGCCTGCCCTGGAGGCTTGCCGCCGAATAAGCGGAAAATTTGGTTTCGGCGATTGCCGCAGCGATCCCCCCTGACTATAGTCCGCCGCCCTCGGGTACCCCACCCGAGGTCAGTGCGGGGATGAAAGTCCGGCGCACAGACGGATGGTAACGGAGCGTGGCGCAGCCTGGTTAGCGCACCAGTCTGGGGGACTGGGGGTCGTGGGTTCAAATCCCGCCGCTCCGACCAAAACAAGC
>JAKBAU010000171.1 GCA_021808875.1 Pseudomonadota bacterium
GCGTGGCCACGGCCAGATAGATATCCCCGCGGCGCGCAGTCTGGGGATCAGCCGCCAGTTGGGACAGCCTTGCCATGCTGCCAAGATCCTGAGCAGTTAGCCCCACATCGGCCCCCAAACACTCCCCACGCGCTCACCCCAACCATAGCGGCAATTGCGTTAACACCGTGTAAACGTTAACAATGGCGAAATCGTTACAAGATCCGATTTGGGGGCTGGAAAATCCCCTAGAGCTGATAGGTTTTTAGAACCAGATAGCTCCGGACCGGCGGCCCGAAGAACATGGCATTCCAAGAGTTTCTTGCCCGGATTTCGTCTCCCGCCCTGCGTCAGATCGCTGAGCATTGGCAAAAGTCCCGGGGGCAGGGTGTAATGCCGGCTTGGGTTGACCTGCGGCCCTCGGCGATCTCCGCGCATCTTTCGATAATCTGGTCTTGGCGCTACGACCCTATCTCCGACAGCTTTACAGGTCGTCTTGCTGGCGATGCGATAGAGGCGGTGTTCGGGCGGACCATCCGAAACACCCCCATGCGCGACATCTTCCCGCCTGACCGCTTCGAGACCGTTTTTCGTCGTCATAAACGTGTGATTTCCGGACCGGCTTTCTTCCATGGTTCCGGTTTCGTTTTTCTGCATTTGCAACAATTGGGCAGCGGGGAACGCATCATCATGCCCCTATCCGATCGACGAAGCGTGGCCGATGGGCTGCTTGGGGCGACGATATACAAGATCGTTGATCTGCGGCCTGATACAAGGCTGCTCAACGCCCAGGAACATGAAGAGTGGTTCGCGCTGGACTGATGTACTGCTAAGCTACTGGCAGAGACGGTACTGAGGTCATGAAATGACGGCCCGCTTTCTTCTTGCGCTTGATCAGGGAACCACATCGACGCGGGCCATGCTGTTCGACGCGCATGTCCGCCTGGTCGCTAGTCACGCGATCGAACTCGCACAAGTCTATCCCGCAAACGGGTGGGTTGAGCACGACGGCGAGGAGATCTGGCGGGCCTCTGTGGCCTGCTGTCGAGCCGTCCTCAAGGACGTCCGGTCGGATGAGATTGCCATCGGTATTACCAATCAGCGTGAGACCAGTCTTCTATGGCATCGGTCGACCGCTGCGCCTATTCATAACGCCATCGTATGGCAGGATCGACGGACGGCATCACGGTGCCAACAGCTCGCGGTCGCAGGTCTCGACCGCGAGATTGCCAACCGTACAGGTCTTCTCATCGACCCGTATTTTTCGGCGACCAAGTTGGAATGGCTGCTAGATCATGTTCCGGGTGCGCGTGAGCTGGCAGATCGGGGCGAACTCGCATTTGGCACCATAGACAGCTGGTTATTGTATAAGATGACGGGTGGACGTATTCACGCCACTGATGTCACCAATGCGTCGCGCACCATGCTGATGGATTTAGCTCGGCAACAATGGGACGAACGCCTTCTGGAGATTCTTCGCATACCACATGCTGTTCTTCCCAATATTTGTGATAGTGCTGGGGATTTCGGTTACACCGATCCGGAACTGTTTGGAGTGAAGCTGCACATTTGTGGTATGGCTGGAGATCAGCAGGCAGCTATGGTTGGGCAGGCGTGTTTTGCCCCTGGTGACGTCAAGTCTACCTATGGAACGGGTTGCTTTGCGCTGGTAAACACCGGATCTGCACTACCCAATTCGCAGCATCGTCTGCTAGCAACAGCCGCTTATAGAGTCGCTGGACAAATGGCTTACGCTATCGAAGGCTCCATCTTCATCGCCGGTGCCGTAGTACAGTGGCTCCGTGATGCCTTGGGGCTGATTGGTACTGCATCTGAAATAGAAGCCCTGGCTCTCTCTGCCAAACCAGCTGACGGTCTATACTTCGTACCTGCGTTTACCGGTCTTGGCGCTCCGTACTGGGATCCTGCGGCGCGCGGCGCCATCGTGGGATTGACCCGCGACTGTGGTGCGGCAGAGATCGGTCGCGCGGCGCTGGATGCTGTGTGTTATCAGACCCGCGATCTGCTGGAGGCCATGCGGGAGGACATGGCCATGGCAGGGCTTAGGGCGCCGAGGGCGCTAAAGGTTGATGGCGGCATGGTCCGAAATGATTGGTTCTGCCAACGTCTCGCCGACCTGACCGGTCTGCCAGTGGAGCGGCCTGTCATGACTGAAACCACGGCGCTTGGCGCGGCCTATCTGGCCGGTCTGGGGGCTGGTCTTTTTCATAACTTCTCTGACATCGCAAGTGCCTGGGCACTGGAGCGTCGCTTTGAACCTGCGCTATCCGGACGGGTGCGCGATACGCTCTATAGCGGTTGGCAAGGCGCCGTCAAACGCGTCCGCAGCTGAAAATGCAGCGCGGACGATGGGGATCGCTTTTACTAGTTCTCTGCAACAAGGTGCTTGACTGACGCTGCATTATGCTATTTTGCGAGGTAAGCTCTCAAGAATTGACACACTGTGTAAGCAAGCCCAATCTACAAAGTCTTACGAACCGCCGGAGAATGACCATGAACGCGCCGCTCAATCATGCCTCGCTCAAGGACAAAGTCAGCCCTGAGGAGTGGGCATTGCGTGTCGACTTGGCCGCAACCTATAGGCTCGTCGCCTTGTATGGCTGGGATGATATGATCTTCACGCATATATCAGCGCGGATTCCGGGGCCGGAGCATCATTTTCTGATTAATCCATATGGGTTGCTGTTCGATGAAATCAACGCGTCGAGCTTAGTGAAAATCGATTTGGATGGAAACAAAGTGGTGGACTCGCCCTACAAGGTCAATCCGGCCGGATTTACCATCCATAGCGCGCTTCACATGCATCGTGGGGATGCGCATTGCATTATCCACCTTCATACCACGGACGGGGTCGCCGTTTCCGCTCAGGCTGATGGTCTTTTGCCTCTTGATCAACACGCGATGCTGATCTGCTCAGATCTCAGCTACCATGATTATGAAGGCATTGCTCTCGATCTTGATGAACGCCAGCGCCTTGCCAAGGACTTAGGTAGTGAGCATCACCTGATGATTCTGCGTAATCACGGAACTTTGGCATTAGGTAGATCCTGCGCGGATGCATTTTTGCGTATTTATTATTTGGAGCGTGCCTGCTCAATGCAGGTGCGGGCGATGGCGGGAGGTACCCGCCTGAACATTCCTAATCAGGGAGTTCCGGAGAAAACGGCGGGCCAGGGTGGGCCTGCTTTTGAGGGACTAATCAGCAACTTGGCTTGGCCTGCGCTGCGTCGTAAGCTCGATCGCATCGACCCCAGCTATCAGCATTGAGGTATTGCGATGAAATTCGGCATGGGGCAATCCGTCCGTAGGACGGAAGATTTACGTTTCGTCACAGGGCAGGGGCGCTACACGGACGACCTGCATTTTCCAAATGAAGCTAATGTTGCGTTTGTTCGCTCGCCGTATGCAGCGGCTACGATCGATAGCATTGACATCTCGGCGGCCCGGGCGGCTCCAGGGGTAATCGCCGTTCTTACCCAGGCTGACGTGGAGAAGTTCGGTGCCGGACCAATGCCGTGTCTTGCATCTCTCAAGAATAGGAATGGCACGCCAAGCAAGGTGACGGACAAACCCCTTTTGGCAGATCGCAAAGTGACCTTTGCCGGAGAGGCTGTGGCAATGGTCGTGGCAGAGACGCTTTGCCAGGCCCGTGATGCTGCGGAACTCGTTGCTGTCGATTACACCATGCGGGATGCGTGTGGTACCCTCGAGGCCGCACCAACAGGTCCGCTGGTATGGGAGCATGCACCAGGGAACCTCTGCTTTGACTGGGATATTGGTGATGCGACGAAAGTAACTGATGGCTTTGCCAAGGCTGCTTTTGTGGCAAAAGTCGCTACTGTACAAAACCGTATCGCACCAACGTCGATGGAAACCCGCAACGCTATCGGGACCTATGATGCAGAGCGGAATCTGCTTACCCTTTACAGCGGTAATCAAGGCGCCGGAGGTATGCGCGATCGTATTGCCGATATACTTCGTGTAGATCGTGCCAAGCTTCACGTCGTTTCGCCGGACGTCGGTGGTGGTTTCGGCATGAAGAATTTTGTCTATCCCGAGCAGGCACTAGTATTGATTGCAGCTAAGCAACTTCAACGTCCGATACGTTGGTCATCTGACCGCAGTGAAGCATTCCTTTGCGATGACCACGGGCGTGACATGATCATGAATGCAGAGCTGGCGTTGGACCGGGACGGTCACATTCTGGCAATGCGCATCGACAGCGCAGCGAACATGGGTGGCTACCTCTCACAATTTGCTCCATTTATTCCCACCCTTGCGGGCGGGCGGATTTTCGGTGGGCTTTATAAAATCCCAGCCCTTTATGCGAATGTAAAAGGCTATTTTACAAACACCGCACCAGTGGATGCCTATCGAGGTGCAGGTCGTCCAGAGGCGGCCTATCTGATGGAGCGGCTGATGGATGCGGCCGCTGAGATTACGGGCATCGATCGTGTAGAGCTACGTCGACGCAATCTACCTACGCCACAAGAGTTGCCCTTTAAAAACTGGCATGGCGTAGCCTTTGATTCCGGTGATTATCCTCACATGCTGCAAGAGGGCCTCAAACAGGCCGACGTTGAGGGCTACGAAGCGCGCAAGGCACAAAGTGAGGCACGCGGTAAGCGTCGCGGACTTGGAATAGCGTATTACGTAGAGATCACTGCCGCAGCCGGCTCGGAGCCAGCGCGGATCTGTTTTACTGATAATGGTGGGGTGGATGTCTACGTTGGTACGCAGTCAAATGGACAGGGGCACGAGACCGCATTTGCTCAAGTAGTTGCGGAGCGTCTGGGGGTTCCCTTCGAGAGCGTAAGTATCCGACAAGGTGATACAGACTGGGTCAACGGCGGTGGTACAGGGGGCTCTCGTTCGCTCAACATGGCGGGAGGGGCGATCCTTGTTACGTCTGATGAAGTTATTCGCAAAGGCAAGCAAGCTGCGGCTCAGGTGCTACAGGCTGGTAGCCGTGAGGTTTTCTTTGACGTCGTCGAAGGGCTTGGGCGTTTCTCTGTCAGTGGTACAGAGCAAAGCATGAGCCTGACAGAGTTGGCTATTGGCCTTAAGCGCGATCGCCTTCCGGGCTTTGAAGATGGGTTGGACAGCGATGGGCTTTTCAATGGCGAGGCATCCACTTTTCCCAATGGTTGTCATGTCTGCGAAGTGGAAATTGATGGGGAAACTGGGAAGGTCGAAATTGTCCGTTACAGCGTCCTGGATGATTTTGGACGCGTGATCAATCCCATGCTTGTCCGCGGACAAGTCCAAGGCGGCGTAGTGCAAGGAATCGGTCAGGCTCTGCTTGAGAACTGTGTCTACGATCCGGAGAGTGGTCAGTTGTTGACGGCAAGCTTCAGCGATTATGCTATGCCACGCGCGGATGATGTCCCGGACATTGTGTTTGGGTACCAGGAGATCGCCTGCAAGACTAACCCACTGGGTGCTAAAGGTTGTGGTGAGGCTGGTACGGTAGGCGCTATGCCTGCGGTGATCAGCGCTGTAGCTGATGCCTGCGGAGTGTCCCATATCGATATGCCTGCTACACCGGAAAAGGTATGGCGAGCGCTCAATACTGCGGCTCTCGCGTGATTTTATTTAAAGGTGGCCAGAGCAGTGGAGAAGACCGCGGCAATGTCTAGTCGTGATGCCGTGAAGCCAGCGAAGGCTGACAATCCGCGGGCAACTCGTCGCAAGCCTGAAAGTCTCGCAAAATTGCGACTTGCGGCGCGTAAGCTCTTTGTCGAGCGTGGCTATCATGCCACCCGGCCTCAAGATATTGCTCGCGAAGCTGGAGTTGGTCACGGGACATTTTATTTGCACTTTCCGGACAAGCGGGCCTGCTTCCTTGCCTTTGTTGAGGACGCGCGGACGGAACTTGATAGCTACGTACGTGAGCGCACACCGGCTACCTCCTCGTTGCGTTCTCTAATCGAGAGTCTGCTCAATGCGATCTACGATTATTCAGAGAGTCACCCAGGCGTACTTAATGCGGCGATGACTGACGAGGCAGTCATCGACGCTGAGGGGGACCCTTCGACACCGTTGTTGCAACGCTGGGGTAACGACTGGGCAGAATTTGTGCGCGAAAATGTTGGTGAAGGGCGCATGGCCAAGGGGTATAATTCCCACATCGTCGGGCAGGCCATTCTTGGTGCTGTGCATCAGGCGTCAAGCGAGGGGTGGCGCGCAGGTAGGTCGCGCTCAGAGGTCGTTGATAATCTTGCAAGGTTTCTTGTGCGTGCGCTGGAACCATAAAGCTTAAAAGTTTGGCTTGTTAGGTTAAGTAGCGTCAATCGCGGTGAAAGGGGCATGCCCCAGCACTGAGGCGATCTGTCTGTGCGATTTGGAAAGCGCGTATGGTAGCTTAGTGCCATACGGTGGGTGCACGGGATAGAGGCGCTCGTGGCCGACGCCTGGTAGGCAGATCGGCGAAAGTGATGGCTCAGCCCATCTAAGGCTTGGCGGCCTTTATAGGCATTAATCTAATGATTCCCCGTCCTCCCAGCATGATTGACAGAGACCGAAAACTGACAAATTCTCAGCGCCGATCCACCCGGCTCGTCGCAGTCGCACGACAAGCTCTTAATTATAACACAGTGAGGGAAGGCCCGATGATTGAAGAATTTCATGGGAAGACAGCATTTGTTACCGGTGGCGGAAGTGGCATCGGTTTGGCTATGGCCAGAAGTTTCGGACGGGCAGGCATGAATGTGGTGCTAGCCGACATCGATCGTTCTGCCGCAGAGGAGGCTGCCCATACCCTGTCGAAGGAGCAAATCCGGACCCATGCGGTCAGCTGTGATGTCGTCGACCACGATAGCCTAGCTGCGGCTGCGGCGCAGACCTTAGCAGTGTTCGGTAAGGTTCATGTCGTGTGCAACAATGCCGGAGTGGCTGTTGGCGGTGAAATCAGCAGTGTCAGTGACTCAGACTGGAATTGGATCATTGATGTCAATCTGAAGGGCGTTGTCCATGGGATGAAGGTATTTCTGCCCCACATACGCAACCACAAGGAAGGTGGGCACTTCATCAATACGGCATCTATGGCCGGCATGGTTAGTCCGCCGGGTATGGAACCTTATTGCGCTACAAAATTTGCGGTTGTCGCAATGAGTGAAGGATGGTCCCAGCAGCTTGCGCCGGAAAATATCGGTGTATCCGTGCTGTGTCCTGGCTTTGTGCGTACCCGAATTCATGAGAGTGGACGGGCTCGTCAAAAGCAATACGGTGGCTCGGGCGAAGTTGATGCCTTAGGGCAGGGCAGTAGTGAATCCGCTCAGGCCGTGCTCTCCGGAATCGATCCGGACGTGGTAGGCGCGCGAGTCCTTGAAGCTGTGAGAGGGGGGGAGCTCTACATCTTTACCCACCCGGGTATGCGCGAGATTTTGGCTGCGAGGTTTTCAGCGATTATGTCGGCGTTTGATCAGGCCGAACGTAGTCCTGCATTGGCAGCGGTAAAAAGTTGGGCGCCCATACCAACGGTGCAGGCCGGTGATCGTAAGTGAGGTTCGGCATTTTCTATGAACACCAGCTGCCGCGCCCGTGGGTAGAGGGCGCGGAGCTGAAACTGTTTCAGGACGCGCTTGATCAGGTAGAGCTGGCCGACCGGCTGGGTATCGATCACGCGTGGGAGGTCGAACACCATTTTCTTGAGGAATACTCTCATTCATCTGCGCCCGAGGTGTTTCTAGCAGCCTGCTCGCAGCGCACCAAGACC
>JAKBAU010000172.1 GCA_021808875.1 Pseudomonadota bacterium
CAACGCGTACCTGGGAAAATACCTCCTGGGCCCCGCGCAGGAGCGCGGTTTTGCGCTGTTCGTCGGTGGTCGCTTCCAGCGCCACCACGATCACGCTTTCGCGCAGATTTCGTCCACTCGTAGACCGCCGTCCGGCGTCATCGCGTACTGTCGTGAGGATGGGATGAAACAGGGCGTGAATATGAGCGGCCTGTGAGCTCACCTCGCCGATCAGCGAGTCGAACAGAAAGGGCCTGTCGTCGTTGACGGCCAGTAACACGGTCTCATCGACCGGTCCGTCCTCACGCTGCGCGCGAAACGCGAATATTTCGACATGTGTTTCGTCTTCGGCTCTGCGGGTTGTTGCCGCAAACACCCGCTCGGCGAGATCCACGAGACTTTTCGGGGTGTAACGGGTGATGTCCTGCGGCGAAGCGCCTGCGTAGAAGTCGTCAAAGAATGCGGCAAGGTCGCGGCGCGCTGCGGGTATCAGAGCTGCGGCCGCGCGCAAGCATGCAGTGGCGGTGGCATCTTCGTCAGACGCGACAGCGGCAGCGCCGGCGGAGCCGGCGCGAAGTGCGTTTTCAGGTGTCATGTTGGTCCATCGGCGAATATGGCCCTAAGGAGGGCGGCAGATCCGCGCCTGTCTTAGCCCAAGCAGAGGACAAAGCGATACAGCATTGGTGCATGGCTCCAATGCCGTTCATGGGTCGCTGTGGCAGAGAATAGACAGGCAGGGCTGTGTCCCCAGGTGGCGGCGGTGGCCACGAAAAGGCAGTGGGGCATGAAGGGGCTGCAAGATCGGCGCCGGCGGAGGCACTAGGCGCGGCCGGCCCGCCGGGAGAATTCGGGATTTGGTTTCACCTTGGTAGGCGCTTTGACGCAGGAATCTGGTGGGTTGGGCAGAGCTGCCGCTGGCACACCCGGCTTGGCCATGGCAATGGATAGTCTCCAGGCAGCGCGGCAGAGCTCCACTTGCAGGCTCGGGCACGGCCATGATTGAGGTCCTCCTGGCGCCGTGGTGGCACGATCCAGCGCCAGGATTAACAAATTCTTAAGATCCGCGGCGCGGTCCGGGCCAGACGAGCCCGGAGCGCCGTCTTGTTACACTTCATGGGTTAATAAGGAGAGGCCTGGTGACGGCAACCGCGATTGTGTTTGATCTCGAATTCACCTCATGGGCAGGCGCGCTCAAGGGGCGCTGGCTTGCACCCGGTCAGTTCAAGGAAGTGGTACAAATCGGCGCGGTTCGTCTCGACGGTTCAAGCCTCACCGAGCTCGCGACCTGCAATCTGCTGGTACGTCCACGTATCAATCCGGAGTTGTCGGATTATCTCGTCCAGCTGACCGGGATCAGCAATGCCCGTATCGCTCAGGAGGGCGTCGATTTTGAGCCGGCCTACCAGGCTTTCATTGACTTTTGCGCTGACGGAACGGCGTGCGCCTTCGGCCGCGATGATCTCGTGCTCGCCGAAAACCTCACGCTCTACGGACTTCGAACTGAGTCAACACTGCGACGCTATTTCAACATCGCCGAATGGTTGCGCGCCCACGGCATCGAAACCAAAGGGCGCCATGCCTGCGATGTCGGACCTTTGTGCGGCGCGGAATTCGTTGGGCAGCGCCACGACGCGCTGGATGATGCCAGGTCTGTAGCCGCGGGCATCCGGGCACTGGTACGCAAGGGTGCCGAAAACCCTTTCCTGACCTCCAGAGGGTGAGGAGGCCGGTATTGTCTAATGCTGGTAGGGTGTAACCCACTCACGGCATGAGGCGGGCAGCCACACGCGCTGAGAGACGTTGCCGTTTCGGTGCGCGGGTCCGCGGAGGGACACCAATGCCGGCTGGACTGCAGGCGGGCATATGCCGTGGTATTTTCTGTTGCTGACGACGTCGTCGCTGGCTGAAACTCACGGGGAATTTCACTCAGGGGCAACAACGGCATGGCGCAAAGCAATGGTCATGATGGTCCTCATCAGATGGTTGCCGGTTCCGACGAAGCCGATGCTCTGATCCACGCTTTGCAGCTCAGTCCTCATCCCGAAGGGGGCTGGTATCGTGAAAGCTTTCGCGACGCGCGCAATCTTGCTGGTCGCGCACATGGTACCGCGATCTATTTTTTGCTCAGGGCGGGAGAGGTTTCACGCTGGCATCGTATCGATTCAGTCGAGATCTGGCATTTTTACCGTGGTGCGCCGCTGGAGCTGGGGATCACCTGTGCGGGTCGGGGGCCGACCTATTATCGCCTTGGTCCCCATGTCGAAGGTGGAGAACTGCCTCAGCTAGTCGTTCCGCCGCATGCTTGGCAGTGTGCCCGTCCGCTTGGAGCCTATGCATTGGTGGGATGTACCGTCGCGCCCGGGTTTGAGTTCGACCGCTTGGAGCTTGCCCCGGCGCAGTTCCAGCCCTGAGAGGTGGCTCAGGGCTTGCCACAGTGCCCTGTTGGAAAGACTACTCAGCGCCCGGAATGTGAAAGATCTGGTGCAGCACGCGGGTGATCGCCCGCGAAGACGCGCGACCGGCAAAACCCTTGGACGCAGCGTAGGTCACGATCAAATCATGACCCGAGCGGTACAGCGATGGCGCGGCAGCTTGCATGACGCGCACATTCTGAACCTCCGTGGCCAAGGCCCTTTGTCCTGCGGGGTTTGTCGCGAAGCGGGCAATCCCCTTGGCGGCATTTTCCAGAGCATCCAGGCATGCGGCCCGGCTCTCCGCGTCGTCGGAAAGCCCCTGCCACGATGCATGAAAGGTCAAAAAGAGCTCGTGGGTTGTGGCGAGCCTTTGCGCTTCTGCACTGGCTGCAACCTTGACGTCGTCCAGTGAAACCAGGGGCATGGTTGGTGGTCTAGAATCGCCAGTCCGGGTGACCGGTAGGCCAGAGGGCTTGGTATTGGTGTAAAGCGTCATTGCGCCCCAGCCGGTGATCTGCAGCACGGTCCTGCCGGTATCATACTTGAGGACGCGGCCACCGAGCGATGCGTTCTTTGAATGCAGGACGAAGACCTCGCGTTGGCCGGCGAAGCGCAGAAGATAATAAGGGCCCTCACGGTTGAGCGAAAAGCTGATGTCGTCGCCCGCCTGATAGGTGCCATCGCGGATGGCGCCAAGACGGTCGTTCTGCAGACGTTGCAAAAACACCGACTGGGCTCGGCTCGGTGCAACATTGATGCAGCCGAGAAACAGAGCAGCTGCGAGCACAGCCCATGACTTCGCCATTTGCTTTCGACCCACGACTAGTCCGTTCCCGCGAAGCCGGGCGGCCGCTTCGGCCGCGCCCCCCTGTTTGATCACGCTTATCGGCGCCGAATCGGGCAACAATATGGAGGGCGCGTTGCGGCCGACACGCCGTCTGTTCACAGATCGTCGAAGCGCCCGCCGCGTCCCCTGCCCGCGGCAAAACGCGCCGCACCATCGCGGCCGCGATCTGCGGCAAGGGCCTCGGTGCCATGGCGGAATTCATTGCCCATCGCATCGGCAAAGCCAAGATCCCATTGCTCCCATGCAGAGGCGCGGTCTTCTCGCAGACAGGGCTGTGGCAGATTTGCAAGCTCCGCCGCGAGCCGTTCGGCCTGTTGGCGCGCCTCGCCCTTGCCCACCACCCGGTTGGCCAACCCGAAGGTGAGCGCCTCCTGCGCTCCGACCGGTCGACCGGTGAGAATCATGTCCATGGCACGAGAGTGGCCGATCAGCCGCGGCAGACGCACCGTGCCTCCATCGATCAGAGGCACGCCCCAGCGCCGGCAAAACACACCGAAGACAGCGTCCTCCTCTGCCACGCGCAGATCGCACCAGCAGGCCAGCTCAAGCCCGCCGGCGACGGCGTAGCCTGCCACGGCCGCAATCACGGGCTTGCTCAGTCTCATCCGCGTGGGGCCCATCGGGGCATCGTCGGACAAAGGGCTTCCAGCCGCGTCTGGCGCCTTCAGGCGGTTGCCTTGGCCGGCGGCGATCGCCTTCAGATCTGCCCCCGAGCAGAAGGTACCCCCGGCGCCCCAGAGCACCGCCACCAGCTGCGTCTCATCGTTCTCGAAGGCCAAAAAGGCTTCCGCGAGGGCGCCAGCCGCCGGACCATCCACCGCATTGCGCCGTTGCGGACGGTCCAGGATCACCGTGGTCACACTTCCGTCGATCTCAACGCGTACGTCGTCTGATTTGTGCATCGCGCCGCCTCTGGCTAGCCCGCGGCCAGCCTGCGCCGGCAATAATGAGGGGCGCAAGGCTTGGCATCGTGCCCAAATATTACTAAACCACGGCCGCTCCCCTTCAACCGTTCGCCCAAGGGATTCTGCCCGTGACGCACCCCAACAGCTTCAAGGCCAAGAAGACGCTTACTGTCGGCAACCGGAAATATGTCTATTTCAGTCTCACTGCTGCCGAGAAAAATGGCTTGGCCGGCATTTCCCGGCTGCCCTATTCGCTCAAGGTCCTGCTTGAGAACCTGCTCCGCTACGAAGACGGCAATACCGTAACCGCGGCGGATATCCGCGCTGTGGCGGCATGGCTTACCAAAAAGACCTCGGACCGCGAGATTGCCTTTCGTCCCGCGCGGGTGCTGATGCAGGACCTCACCGGTGTTCCTGCGGTGGTCGATTTGGCGGCGATGCGCGAGGCCATGGCGGATCTGGGCGGCGATCCGCAGAAGATAAACCCCCTTGCTGAGGTCGATCTGGTCATCGACCATTCTGTGATGGTCGACAATTTTGGGACCCGCGATGCTTTTAAAAAGAACGTAGGGATTGAGTTCGAGCGCAATGGCGAACGCTATGCCTTCCTGCGCTGGGGCCAGCAGGCGTTTTCCAACTTCCGCGTGGTGCCACCTGGCACCGGCATCTGCCATCAGGTCAATCTCGAATATCTCGCCCAGACCGTGTGGACGCGCAAGATCAAGACCAGCCGCGGCGTCGAAGAACATGCGTTCCCCGATACATTGGTTGGTACCGATAGCCATACCACCATGGTCAACGGACTGGCCGTTCTGGGCTGGGGCGTCGGTGGCATCGAGGCGGAAGCTGCAATGCTGGGACAGCCGATCTCGATGCTCATTCCCGAGGTTGTCGGCTTCCGCCTGACCGGAAAACTCCGGCCCGGCGTGACCGCGACCGATCTTGTACTCACGGTGACCCAGATGCTGCGTCAGAAGGGCGTGGTTGGGAAGTTTGTCGAGTATTACGGTCCCGGGCTGGATGAGCTGCCGCTGGAAGATCGCGCGACGATTGCCAACATGGCTCCCGAATATGGCGCGACCTGTGGCTTTTTCCCGGTCGATGCCGAGACGCTTCGGTATCTCAAGACAACCGCTCGCAAGCCGGCGCGGATTGCACTGGTGGAGAAGTACGCCAAGGCGCAGGGGCTTTATCGGGGCCCACGCAGCGAAGAGCCCGTCTTTACCACCACCCTGTCACTGGATCTCGATGCGGTTGAGCCCTCTCTTGCCGGGCCGCGGCGACCACAGGACAGGGTTGCTCTCGCTGACGCGGCCGATGAATTCGCTACCGCGATGATGGACGTCTTTCACAAAGAGGATGACGCCAATCGTCGCGTCAAGCTTGCGGGCAGCGAGAAGTCGATTGGCCATGGCGATGTGGTGATAGCCGCGATCACCTCCTGTACCAACACGTCCAATCCGAGCGTGATGATCGGCGCAGGCCTCGTTGCCAAGCGGGCGGTCGAGCGTGGGCTGAAGGTCCAGCCCTGGGTCAAGACCTCGCTCGCCCCTGGAAGCCAGGTGGTCACCGATTATCTCGAGAAGGCTGATGTCGCCAAATATCTCGACAAGCTCGGCTTCAACCTAGTTGGATATGGCTGCACCACCTGCATTGGTAACTCCGGCCCATTGCCGGACGCCGTATCGGACGCGGTCAACACCGGAGACCTCGTCGCGGTATCGGTCCTTTCCGGAAACCGCAATTTCGAGGGCCGCGTTCACCCCTTGGTCCGGGCCAATTATCTGGCCTCCCCCATGCTTGTGGTGGCCTATGCCCTGGCCGGCTCCATGAATATCAATCTGACGACCGACCCCGTTGGCTATGATAGGAACAACGAACCGGTCTATCTCAAGGATATCTGGCCATCCCCCCAGGAAATTGCTGCCGCGATCCGCAAGGCGGTCAAGCCCACAGCCTTTCGCACCCGCTATAGCGATGTCTTTGAAGGCACGGCAGCCTGGCGCAAGGTCAAGGTCAACAAGGGTAACACCTATGGCTGGGATGAGCGCTCGACCTATGTAAAGCGGCCCCCCTATTTTGAGGGCATGACGGCACAACCGGCTCCCGTGCAGGATATCAAGGGAGCCCGGATCCTGGCGCTGTTTGGTGACTCCATCACGACCGACCATATTTCTCCCGCAGGTTCGATCAAGAAGGACAGTCCTGCAGGCCGGTATCTTCTTGAGCACGGCGTGAAGTTCGAGGATTTCAATTCCTATGGCTCACGGCGTGGCAATGACGAAGTCATGGTGCGTGGTACCTTTGCCAACATCCGCATCCGGAACGAAATGATGGGTGGCCGCGAAGGTGGTCTGACACGTCACCAGCCCAGCGGCGAAGAGATGTCAATCTTCGATGCAGCCATGCGCTATCGGGAGGAAGGTGTGCCGGTCGTTGTGATAGGTGGCAAGGAATATGGCACTGGCTCAAGCCGCGACTGGGCAGCGAAGGGCCCCAAACTGCAGGGTGTACGCGCGGTCATTACGGAAAGTTTCGAGCGCATCCATCGCTCCAATCTCATCGGTATGGGCATTGCCCCCTTGGTGTTCGAGCAAGGCAAGGGACGCAAGGATTATGGCCTGACCGGAGCGGAAGTGATCGATATTCCAGGACTGAACGGCACCCTCAAGCCGCGCAGTTCGATCACTGCGGCGATCCACTACCCTGATGGGAGCAGCCGGGCGCTGCCACTTCTCCTGCGTATCGATACCGCAGACGAGATCGCCTATTTCACCAATGGCGGTATCCTGCAATATGTTCTGCGTGCCCTGAACCGTACGGCGTAACCGCAATTCGGCTCTGCCCGCCGCCATCAGCCTGTCTGCGCTGATGGCGGAGGAGCCATTTGTAGCCCGCAAAAGATTGGCGCCGGTGGCGCTAAAGCAAGCTCTTGCTCGCGCTGCGCACTACAGAGCGATCGGCCGTGTCTGGCCCGGCATTGCCTGCCATCCCGGCCGTGCTTTGCTTTCCCGCCCCTGGTGGAGTGGCACGGCGCGTGCAAATTCCGGTTCCAGGGTTGGTACGCCAAAGTGGAATCCCTGGAAGTAGTCGACGCCAAAGCTCTTCAACAAGGCGCCCTCCTCGTCGGAACTGACCCACTCGGCCACAGTCTTGAGGTGAAAATTTCGCGCGAGGTCGACAAGCGTACGTACGAAAATCTGATTATCGGGCGAGGTGCACAATCCCTTCACATAGGAACCGTCGATCTTGACCATGTCGACGTGGAGCATCTGCAGATTGCGGAACGAGGTATAACCAGCGCCGAAATCGTCGATGGCAACGGTACAGCCGAGCTCGCGCAGATTGCTAACGAAGCGGGCGCTCTCCTCAAAGTCATTAAGCGCCGCGGTTTCAGTCAGCTCCACGATCATGCGCCGCGCGACGTCGCGGTGGCAGCGTACATAGCTAACAAAGCTTTCGAGCCACGCCGGATCGCGTGCGGACGTACCAGAGACATTGACCGCCAGACTGACACAAGGTTGGGCCCGCAATTGCGA
>JAKBAU010000173.1 GCA_021808875.1 Pseudomonadota bacterium
GTGGCGGTCATCTTCGGTGTCGCTGCGGGTGGCTATCTCTCGCTCCGGCTCGGTTATATGCGGGCGCTGCTCGTTGGCGGTACCGCGCAGATCCTTGGCACCGCCGCCTATGCCATACTGCCCTACTGGCACAGTCCTGCAATCTTTGCTGCGGTGATGATGGCCGACAATTTCGGCATCGCGGTCGCCGGCATCGCGCTCGTGACCTACATGTCGAGCCTCACCAGTCTTGGCTATACCGCCACTCAATATGCGCTCCTGACCTCGAGCTACGCCTGGGCGGGCAAGATCCTCAAGGGCTTTTCGGGGGCTACCGTGGATGCTCTCAAGCAGGAGCATGGCCTCATGGCCGCCTATGCCGTGTTCTTTCTGGGTTCCGGCGCCATTGGCGTTCCGGCCTTGCTGCTGTTCTGGGTGCTGGATCGAAAGCAACGGCGCCGGCCACCAGGCCTCATCGCGTCCACCTGACAATATGTGGCATAATTTCAGAAGCGCCCTATATCTGGGAAAATCCCTCTTGTCTTAGGCAGGCGTCTTATTTGCAGCCACAGAGCGGACCGGCTAAGATCGCCTCGTTCTTCGCGACCTGGGCCTTAGGACCCTCCCGCGGGTGCAGGCGGTCCGCCCACCCGATAATCGGATCAGCGCGTTAGGAAACAGAGCTTGGTCAATCTTTATGAGCCGACCACCCGGGATGACGGCCTGATTCAGTGGCCGGTACTGGCCGTTTCGGGTGCTCTGGAAGTGTGTCTGGCAGAAACCGACGGCGAAGTCGAAGCCGCCCAGGCGCTGCGCTACCGTGTTTTCTATGAAGAAATGAACGCGCGGCCCTGCGCCCGGATGCAAGCCACACGGCGTGATTTCGATCACTTTGATGGCTTCTGCGATCATTTGCTTGTCGTCGACCGGGCAGTCCAGGACGACGACGGCCAGCCCCGTGTCGTGGGCACCTACCGGCTGATGCGTGGCGAGCAGGCGGCGCGCGCCGGTGGCTTCTACACCGCCGGAGAGTATGACATCGCACCCATGCTGGCAGGATTACGGGACGGTACCCGGGCTCTCGAGCTCGGACGCTCCTGCATCCTGAAGAGCTACAGAGCGCGCCCGGGCACCATGCAGCTTTTATGGCGCGGGGTGATGGCCTATGTCGCCCGCTTTTCCTGCGATCTCATGTTTGGCTGCGCCTCCTTGCAGGGTACCGATCCCGAGCAGCTCGCCCTGCCGCTGTCCTATTTGCATCATTTCCACGCCATGCCGGCGGGCGTGCGCGTGCGCGCCCAGCCCCAGCTCTATGTCAATATGAACCGGATGCCCCAGGACACTATTGACGCGCGCGAGGCACGGCGGGCACTGCCCCCTCTGATCAAGGGCTATGTCCGCGCCGGCTGCATGATCGGCGATGGTGCGGTGATTGACCGCCAGTTCGGGACCACCGATGTGCTCATCTACTTTCCTGTCGCCTGCATGGATCCCCGTTACCGCAGCCGCTTCGGCAAGACGGCGTAGCGCGCCGACGGCGCGCTGCTTTCACCCTGGCTGAACCCTCAACGCCCGACCGCGCGCAGCCGCAGCTCAATCGCGTCCCAGATCATGGCGGCACAGTCAGCACCACCGAAGCGGCGGATTTCCTGAATGCCGGTAGGTGAGGTGACATTGATCTCGGTGAGATAAGGGCCGATGACGTCAATGCCGGTGAAGATAAGACCGCGGCGCTTGAGCTCGGGCGCCAGTGCCGCGCAGATTTCGCGTTCACGTGCACTCAGTCCCGTGGCTTCGGCCCGTCCGCCCACATGCATGTTCGAGCGTGCTTCGCCTTCGGCGGGAACGCGATTGATGGCGCCGCCGACTTCACCATCGACGAGAATGATGCGCTTGTCGCCATTGCGTACCTGCGGCACGTAACGCTGCACGATCACCGGTTCACGATACAGGGTCGTGAACATTTCCAAAAGAGCACCGATGTTCTCGTCACCCTCGGTGAGGTGAAACACACCAGCCCCGCCATTGCCATAGAGCGGCTTCAGGATGATGTCGCGGTGCTCCGCCCGAAAGCTGGCGATCTGCGCACGGTCCGAACTGATCAGTGTAGGCGGCATGAACTCCTTGAACAGGGTGACGAAGATTTTCTCGGGAGCGTTGCGCACATGAAACGGATCGTTGACCACCAGGGTCTGTGGCATCAGCCGTTCCAGAATGTGGGTCGCCGTGATGTAGGCCATATCGAAAGGCGGGTCCTGGCGCATCAGCACGACATCGGCTTTTGAGAGATCTTCAAGCCGCGGCGCTCCCAGCCGGAAATGATCACCACGTATGGCCCTCACCTCGAGCGCCCGCACATTCGCTACCACCATGCCATCGCAGAACGACAGATCACGGGGGCCGTAGTAGAGCAGCTCCGCACCGCGCTGCTGGGCTTCAAGGGCGAGGGCAAAGGTCGAATCACCAGAGATATCGATCGCCTCGATGGGATCCATCTGAATGGCAACGCGCAGCGACATCATCAACTCCACTGTCTCAATTAAGGCGCCGCTTGAGTACCTCCAGCGCCAGCGCTGCCTCATTGTGCAGCACCGCGCCAGGTTGGGCATGGCGCAGGACCGTGTCATACGCTTTTTTGGCGGCTCCAAGCGAGCCCTTGGCTTCATGTAGACGCGCGATATCAAACCAAACGTCCGGGCGCTTTGGTGCGATAAGGCCCATGCGCTCGCTCACCATCAGGGCACGGGTGCGGTCGCCGCTTTTCAGTGCAACCATCTTCAGATTGTTTAGCAGCCGCAGCAGCACTTCGGCATCGTCGACAGGCTGTCCGGCGGGGGAGTCGGCGAGCGGCGTGCCGGCGAGCCCCGCTGGCCCGCTCATCCGTTCAATCACACTGCCGCCATTGAAGGGATCAAGAGCCAGCGAGCGGCCTCTCAGGGTTATGCGCAACAGAAAATGTCCCGGTGCATTGAGGCCTTCAGCGCCGAGCCCTCCGGCGCGCGCCGCATGTAAATAGAGAATGCCGAGACTGACGGGCAGACCGCGCCGCCGTTCGATCACGCTCATCAGGTCGGCGTTGTGGGGCGCGTCATAAAAGGCCCGTTCGCCCTCATAGCCAAAATCCTCGTTGAGCAGCCGCGCCACTGCCTTTGCCGCATCCTCAACCTGACGAAGCAATGTCAGTTC
Source organism: Pseudomonadota bacterium (assembly GCA_021808875.1). Next base: position 3,166 of record JAKBAU010000173.1, read on the forward strand.
GTGGCGCGCGGCCGCCGCGATGTCGGCCAGATGATCAACATAAGGTACGAGAGAGCGCTCGGGATGATCGAGAGCGGCCAGCATCAATGCTCCCATGGCGATGTCGCACGGGGTCTTCGCCAGCTCACCGAGACGGCGCAGATAGGCGAGCGGATCCTGTGGCTTGCTCTGCATGGCCACAAGATTGCCTGAGGCCGAAGGTCGACGCCACCGTTCTTGTGTGAAACGGCATCCTTGCCCGACTGTTCCTTCAGGCCGTGCCCTCAGGTTCGTCTGCCTTAAGGGTAAGCGCGCGGGCATAGGTTTGTTGGCGTGGTAAAGTCAGGGCCTCGGCGACCAGATCCACCGCTGCACGCACCGGCATGAACGGCAGGGCCTTGCCGAGCAAGGCATCGACGCGGCTCCAGTCTGGTTCCTCGGCAAGCGGGGCGCCCACGATGAGCGTGATCTCTCCTTTGGGAACCTCGTCCTGATAGGCCTCTGCCAGCTCGCCGAGGGTTCCGCGTCGCAACTCCTGGTGCAGCTTGGTTAGTTCGCGTCCAACCATGGCCGGACGCTCGCCGAGAATCACCGCCATGTCGGTGAGGCTGGCGGCAAGGCGCTGCGGCGCTTCAAAGAAAATCAGTGTGGCGGAAACCTGACGCACAGCTGCGAGCTGGCTGCGGCGTTCCGCCGACTTGGACGCCAGAAAGCCGGCAAACAGAAACCGGTCCGATGGCAAGCCTGACAGAGTCAGGGCCGCCAGCAGCGCCGATGCGCCGGGTATCGCCTCAACCGTCACGTCGGCAGCCAGTGCTTCGCGCACCAGCTTGAAACCCGGATCAGAAACCAAAGGTGTTCCCGCATCGCTGACCAGCGCCAGTCTTGCGCCGGCCTTAAGACGTGCCAGCACCCGTGGCCGCTCGCGGGCGCCGTTGTGATCATTATAGGGCCAAAGCGGCTTTTCGATGCCGTAGATGGCAAGCAGGCGGGCCGTGACGCGGGTATCTTCCGCAAGAATTGCATCACAGTTGCGCAGTACATCAAGTGCCCGCAGGCTGATGTCGCGGGCATGACCGATCGGTGTCGCAGTCACATAAAGGCCGGCAGGCAGCTCCGTCAGGGTCCTGCGCCCTGCGCTTTGCCAATCGCCATCGGCCGGCCTATCTTGGACCTCGTCAGCCCGACCGGATACTTGCCTTGCCAAAGACCTCGACCGTCGCTTCATTCCGCTCCGCCACGCTGCCGCGTCTGCTGCGCCGCACCTTTATGCTTGTCGCGCTCAGCGCGGTTGCAGCCTTGCCGGCTTGCAGCACCGTACAGCAACACACTGCGCTTCCCCAAGCCACCACGACAGCTCCGCTCGCCTCGGGCCAAGGACAGGCCGAACCCGGTTCCTATCTGAGGCTGCCGGGGATGACTGCCAACCGCGCTCCGGTGCGGGTCGGTATCATCCTGCCATTTTCCAATAACGCTGCGGCGACCCGCAAACTGGCCGCAAGCATGATGAACGCGGCGCAGATGGCCCTCTACGATTCGGGCAAGACCAACATCGTTCTGATCACCGGTGATGAAGGTGATGGTGGCGCACCAGCCGCCAGCGCTGCGCGCAGCCTGATCCGAAAGGGCGTCCGCGTCATCATCGGACCCCTTTTTGCAGCCTCGGTTCGTGCCGTCGCACCTGTCGCACAGCGTAGCGGCATTCCGGTCATCGGCTTTTCGAGCGATCGCAGCGTCGCCCAGCCTGGCGTCTATCTGCTCAGCTTCCAGCCGGAAAACGACGTAAGGCGGATCGTCGACTATGCCGCAAGTCAGGGGCACAGGGCTTTTGCCGCCCTGCTGCCGCGTGATCCTTATGGCGATCACATCGCCGCAGCCTTCGAAAAGGATGTCCCGCAGGTCTCAGGCCAGGTCGTCGATATTGAACGGTTCGATCCGCAGAACGGTGATGTGGCGCCGCAGGCGGCATCTCTTGCCAGTGCCCATCCGGATGCCCTGCTCGTTGCCCAGGGTGGTGCCGCCCTGCGCGGCACTGCCCAGGCTCTTTCCATTGACGGGCTTGCCGGTGCGCGCACCCAGCTGCTGGGCACGGGGGTGTGGGACGACCCCTCGATCCTTGGCGAGCAGGCGCTTGATGGCGGCTGGTTCGCGGCCCCCCAGCCTGATGCTAATAGTGCCTTCGTGCAGCATTACGAAGCTGCATTCGGGAGCAGACCGCCGACCCTCTCCGGTCTTGCCTATGATGCCGTCGCGCTCATTGGACTGTTATCGCAAGCCCCGGCGGGCGAGCGCTTCAGCGCCGATGCCCTGACCAATCCCAATGGCTTTGGCGGCGTCAGTGGAATCTTCCGCTTTCAACCCAATGGTGACTGCCAGCGCGGGCTGGCCATCCTCGGAGTGACCGCAAGCGGCTTTACCCTGGTAGCACCCGCACCAACTACCTTCGAAAAGCAGGGCTCCTAGAGGAGTTCGCTGATCAGCCGATTAAGCACGAGCCGGCCAGGCGGTGTGACCTTGAGTCGACCCTCCTGCACCTGCACAAAGCCCGCATCCGCAAGCGCAGCAAGGCGCTTGGGATCGGCACGCCAGTGAAAGCGCGCCGCCAGGGCCGGCAGATCGACCCCCTCGCTGAGGCGCAAACCCATTAGCAGGAGCTCCTCCGCCGCCTCCTGCTCAGACAGCGCCGCGCACGCGACAACACCATGACCTTGCAGGCTTACCTGGCTGAGCCAGCGTTCCGGCAGCTTCTCGTTTTGGGTGGCCATGCGCCCGGTGGGCGTCTCAAGGCGACCATGGGCCCCAGGTCCGACGCCGACATAGGCGCCATACCGCCAGTAAACCAGATTGTGACGGCACTCGGCCCCGGGCAGCGCGTGATTGGAGATCTCATAGGCTGGCCGGCCCGCCGCAGCCATCAGCTCCTGGGTACATTCATAGAGCCGGACTGCCTCCTCATCTGGTGGCACCAAAGCCTCACCCCGGGCGGCGCGCCGGGCAAAGGGCGTCGCCTCCTCGATCGTCAGCTGATAGAGCGAGAGATGTTCGGTGCCGAAGGCCAAAGCGCGGCGCAGCTCGTCCCGCCAGGCTTGTCTGTCCTGGTCGACACGGGCGTAAATGAGATCAATTGAGACACGCCTGAACAGGCGCTGGGCCAGCTTGAGGGCCGCGATCGCCTCGGCAACATTGTGGAGGCGCCCGAGAAAGCGCAGGGCGTTGTCATCGAGGGCCTGCATGCCCAGGGACAGACGATTGACGCCCGCGGCGCGGTAGTCCTCAAATCGGGCTGCATCCGCACTCGCTGGGTTGGCTTCGAGGGTGATTTCAACATCGCTGGCCACGGTCCAGTGCTGTGCGATGGCTTCCAGGACTTCGCCGAGTGCAGCCCCCGACATCAGGGATGGCGTGCCGCCACCGAAGAAAATGCTCGACACGACGGGACGCATGGCGCCCTGCAGGGCCGCGTGATGGGCAAGTTCACGGCTGATCGCAGCGGCCCAGGCCTGTGCATCGATGGTGCTGCGCACGTGGGAATTGAAGTCACAATAGGGGCATTTGGCGGCACAGAAAGGCCAGTGCACGTAGATGCCGAAGGGCTCGCTCATGGCATCTTGAGTGCGGCCACAAGCTTGGCGAAGGCCTTGGCGCGGTGACTGATGCGATGTTTGAGCGCAGGATCGATTTCGCCGAAGCTCTGCGTCATGTGCTCGGCGATGAAGATCGGGTCATAGCCAAAACCCTTGTCACCCTTGGGCGGAAAGCGCAGCTGGCCACTGACCTCACCTTCAAAAATCGCGCAGGGACCTTTGGGCTCTGCCAGCGCCAGGGCACAGACAAATTTTGCCCGCGGCGCAGTGACTGCCCGTTGGGCCAGCTCGCGTTCGACACGGGCCATGGCCGTTGCGAAGTCACGATCGGCGCCTGCCCAGCGCGCCGAATAGATCCCGGGCGCCCCGCCCAGCGCATCCACCGCAAGCCCTGAATCATCTGCGAGTGCGACGAGGCCGCTGGCACCGGCGGCGGCACGCGCCTTGAGTTCGGCATTGGCCGCGAAGCTGTCACCGGTTTCCTCGGGCTCGGCCAGACCGAGCTCGGCGGCGCTCTTGATCACAAGCGCGAAGGGGGCAAGCAGATCGGCGATTTCGCGCACCTTGCCCTGATTATGACTTGCCACCACAAGCGTCGTACCGGGCTCGAGGGTCATGCACCAAGGACCTCACTTTGGCGGGCCATCAATTCGCGGATACCTTTGCGCGCCAGGGTGATGAGCTGATCAAACTGCGTATCCGAAAACGGCTCTGCCTCTGCAGTCGCCTGGATCTCCACAATGCCGCCCTGTCCCGTCAGAACAAAATTGGCGTCGGTCTGCGCTGCCGAATCCTCGGCATAATCGAGATCAAGCACAGCCTCGCCTTTGACGATACCGCAGGACACAGCTGCGACCTGGTCCCTGAGCAGTGGCTGCTTCAGCATGCCGGTTTTCCGCATGAACTGGGCACACTGGGCCAGAGCAACATAGCCGCCAGTGATCGCCGCC
>JAKBAU010000174.1 GCA_021808875.1 Pseudomonadota bacterium
CGGCGGCAGCGAACCGGCGCGGTTGGCGGAAGCAGCGCGCATTGGCGCTGACTTCGGGTATGACGAGATCAACCTCAACGTTGGCTGCCCCTCCGACCGCGTTCAATCTGGCCGCTTCGGCGCCTGCCTGATGGCCGAGCCGGAACTGGTCGGCGACTGCATCGCGTCGATACGCGCCGCCATATCCCTTCCGGTGACCATCAAATGCCGTCTCGGCATTGACGATCAGGATCCCCAGCAGGCTTTGCGCGCGCTCATCGCGGCCGGCAAAAGGGCGGGGGCGAGGATTTTCATCATCCATGCCCGAAAGGCCTGGCTCAAGGGGCTTTCGCCCAAGGAAAATCGCGAGGTCCCGCCCCTCGACTATGCACTCGTGCATGCCGTCAAGGCTGAAAACCCCGAGCTTACGATCGTATTGAACGGCGGGCTTACGGATCTCGACCAGGCCGAGGCTCAGCTTGCCCATGTCGATGGCGTGATGTTTGGCCGTGCCGCCTATCAAAATCCTGAACTTCTTGCCACGGTCGATGCACGGTTCTTCGGCGAGCCATCAAGCGATCTTGAGACTGCGCTGGAGCAATGGTGCAGTTATGTCGCCAGTCAGCTCAGCACGGGAGTACCTCTGCAGGCGATGACCCGCCACATGCTTGGCCTTTTTGCAGGCCAGCCAGGCGCACGTCTGTTCCGTCGGCAGCTTTCAGAACAAGCGCCCAAAGCTGGCGCCGGTCTCGAGGTGCTCCGTACAGCTCTCGCCTTCGTTCACTCTCCCCACAGGGCGGTTGCCTGATGCTGCACCACTTTGCCACCTCTGAAGCCCAACTGGGCATGCTTGCGCTGGGCCTCATGATCGCAGGAACGGCCGGGGGATTGATTGCCGGCATGCTGGGCGTTGGAGGCGGCATCGTCATCGTGCCGATTCTCTACCACGTGCTGGCGGGCCTCGGTTTCGACGATCAGCTGCGTATGCATCTGGCGGCCGGGACCTCTCTTGCGACGATCATTCCGACCTCGATTTCCTCGCTGCGGGCGCATGCAAGGCGCGGTAATGTCGACTGGGCCTTGCTGCGCAAATGGGTGCTTCCCATGATCGGCGGCGTTGCGCTTGGTACCTCGCTGTCGGGACTGATAAGTGGCAGCACGCTCGCCTTCATCTTCGCGTGCGTTGCCCTCCCGATCGCGGCTAACATGGCGCTTGGCAAGGACAGCTGGCGTCTGGCGAACGAACTCCCCAAGGGCCTCGGCGGTAGTGCCATCGCCGCAAGCATCGGCTGGCTGTCATCGATGATGGGACTGGGTGGCGGGACCCTCGGCGTGCCCATCATGAGCCATTGCAACTATCCCATTCACCGCGCCGTTGGCACCGCATCGGCCTTCGGCGTCATCATTTCGATTCCGGCGACTGTCGGCATGGCGCTCGCAGGCTGGAATGCCCCGGGATTGCCTGTGGGTTCACTTGGCTATGTAAGCCTCCTGGGCTTCATTCTGATCGCGCCCGCGTCCGTTCTGATGGCACCGGTTGGCGCTCAGCTCGCCCACAAAATGGACCACAAGCGTCTGCGCACAATTTTTGCACTCTTCATTGCGGTTACCGCCCTGCGCATGCTGTGGAATGCTGTGAGCTGAGGCCCTTTGGGGACATGGCGCGGTGCTTGCGCTTCGACTTGCAGATGAGAGGGCCTCATCTAGATCTTCTGATCGTATGCGCCAACCTCGGGATGGCGCGACAGCCGCTGGTCGAGATCCTGGAACATGGCGCGCATCTTTGCCTCGGATGTCGGGCTTTCTACCACCACGACGAGTGACGGCTTGTTGGACGATGCCCGTACCAGTCCCCAGGTCCCGTCTTGCAACGTGACACGCACCCCATTGACGGTCACCAGCCGAACGATTTTCTGGCCAAGCACGGTTTGACCGCTTCGCATCAGTTCCTGATATTCCTCGGTGAGTGCTGCGACGACGTCATATTTTTTTTCGTCAGGACAGTAGGGCGCCATGGTGGGAGAACCCCAGGTCTTGGGCAGCTCGGACACCAGCTGGCTCATGGAGCGCCCACCAGCTCGATCAAGCATCTCAAGGATTGCGATCGCCGCAACAATGCCGTCGTCATAGCCACGACCAATCGGAGCGCGGAAGAAGTAGTGCCCCGACTTTTCGAAACCGGCGGTGGCATCCATATCATGGGTGTGACGCTTCATGTAGGAATGTCCGGTTTTCCAGTATTCCGTCTTGGCCCCGTTGCGCTGCAGGACGGGATCGATCTCGAATATGCCGGTTGACTTCACGTCGGCAACGAATTTGGCATTGGGTATCCGGCTCGACAGATCACGGGCGATAAGTACGCCCACCTTGTCAGCAAAAATTTCCTCGCCCGTGTCGTCGACGACGCCGCAGCGGTCACAGTCGCCATCAAAGCCCAGCGCGATTTCGGCACCATGCTCCTTCAGCGTTGCCGCCATGGCATGCAGCATCTTCATATCCTCGGTATTGGGATTGTATTTGGGAAAGGTGTGATCGAGTTCGCCATCCATGACCACGACGTCTGCGCCGATGCGCTCCAGAGCCTCAGGCGCAAATGCTCCTGCCGTGCCATTGCCACAGGCGGCCACCACCTTGATGGGTCGGGAGAGCCGATGGCCTTTGGTCAGATCGTCAAGATAGCGCGCCCGCATGCCCTCAATGTGTCGATATTGGCCTCCCGCCCGGCGCAGGAATGAGCCCGCAAGGACGATGGCTTTGAGCCGTGCCATCTCATCAGGACCAAATGTAAGAGGTCGGTTCGCGCCCATCTTGACGCCGGTCCAGCCATTTTCGTTATGGCTCGCCGTCACCATCGCCACGCAGGGGCAATCGAGCGCAAACTGCGCGAAATAGCTCATCGGGGTCGTCGCCAGCCCGATATCGAGGACCTCGCAGCCCGCCTCTAGCAGACCAAGGGTGAGCGCCTGTTTGATCGAGAGCGAATAGGCGCGGTAGTCATGGCCAGTCACCACTTGCGGCCGCACGCCCAACTCGTGAATGAGGGTGCCAAGCCCAAGGCCAACCGCCTCTACCCCCAAGAGGTTGAGCTCTTTGCCGAATAGCCAGCGCGCGTCGTACTCGCGAAAGCCGTTCGGGCTCACCAGAGGCTCGGTTTCGTAGGCGTAGCTGTTGGGCTTGAGGTCGGCGCGGGGAGTGAAACGCATGATGTCCATCTGAATCAGGTGACGGCTTTCTATAGCGCCGGAACCGTCAGCTGCCCATTTCCTAACCCGGCCTCAGTTGAGATATTTCACCAAGTAATTTTATGTGATACAATAAATATAACATTAATAGGAATGTGTAATGGCCATACCCTTGAGAGCTGCTGAACGTCACGCAATCACTCGCCTCGCCGAGGGTCTCAAACTGCCGACATTCACAAGAGGCTCGGTATGGTTGGCGGGCGCTGGCCCCGGTGATCCCGGGCTGATCACGGCCCTTGGCCTTTTTGCCCTGGCTGGGGCCGACGTCGTGCTCTATGACGCGCTCGTCAATCCCCTCTTGCTGGAACTGGTGCGACCTGGAGCCGAACTCATTTTCGCGGGCAAACGCCGCGGCCAGCCCAGCTGCAAACAGTCAGAAATCTCGGCAACGCTGATCCGCCTTGCCCATGCCAAAAAACGCGTGTTGCGGCTCAAGGGTGGAGATCCCTTCGTCTTTGGCCGTGGCGCGGAAGAAGCTCTCGCTCTTGCCCGGGCAGGCATCAGTTTCCGCATCGTCCCTGGCGTCACCGCCGGCATCGGCGGCCTTGCCTATGCCGGAATTCCCCTGACCATGCGTGACACCAATCACAGCGTCACCTTTATCACCGGCCACGACGCCAATGGTCAGCTGGCAAAGTTTGACTGGGACGCCTTGGCCCGTGCCACCCCCCTGCTTGTTGCCTACATGGCACTCGCTCATGCCGACGAAATCGCCGCCCGTCTGCTTGCCGCAGGCCGCGCGCCCCAAACCCCGGCTGCGATTATCAGCGCTGCCACGACCGGCCAGCAAATCCGGCAACTCACAAGCCTCGCAGATCTTGGCGAAGCGGCCCGGCGCGCCGAGCCTCCAGCGATCCTCGTCATCGGTGAAAATGTCGCTCTGGCCCAAGAACTTGACTGGCTCAGCTCGGATCTCGGCCAGCAATCGCCACCACAACGGCGCAGCTCCATGCTATGAACGCTGCCGATTGGGGAGTGGCCATGTTCCATCTCATCGCCAAACTGTTCTGGCTCATCTGTGCGCCCGCCAATCTCATCGTCTGGCTCGTTCTAGGTGCAGCCCTCCTTTTTGTCCTGCGCCGTCAGCGCATGGCAGGCAGGGTTCTCCTCAGCGCTGCCTTACTGGCCCTATTGTTCGCCGTATTGCCCATCGGGAACATGCTGCTGCGCCCGCTCGAAAATGAATATCCCCGCCGCCCTCTGCCGGCCCGGATCGACGGCATTGTGGTCCTCGGAGGCGGCCTCAAATCCTCAATCCTGCAAAGTCGCGGCACTCTGGGAGAAGACGAAAGCATCGAGCGTCTCCTGGCTGCCTTCGACCTCGCACGCCGAATTCCCTCGGCGCAGGTCATCTTCTCTGGAGGCCGCGGAGGCCTTACGACTGAACTCCCGGAAGCCGTCATGGCAGGCTATGTCTGGCGAGACATGGGGCTTGATCCCCGCCGCATCGTATTGGAATCGCGCGCCCGCGACACTTGGGAAAATCTTCTTTTTGCGCGTGCGCTAGCCCATCCAAAGCGCGGTGGCATCTGGGTCCTCGCAACCTCGGCCTATCACTTGCCACGGGCTATGGGCATCGCGCGTCGACTAGGCTGGAGAATGCTCCCGTGGCCGACAAACTACGTAACCCGTGCGCACGGCGAACAATGGTGGCCGAATCCGGTGCGCAATCTCCACGCCACCGATCTGGCCTTGCACGAATGGATCGGGCTGCTCGTCTACCGCCTCACCGGCCGCTGGGCGGCACAGCTACGGCCGGCTCCGGCGCACAGAACCCAGCCGCACTCCGGCGTCCGGGCAATTGGGCCATAACCTGCGAGCGCTCCGCCGGGCTCATCGCCCCCCATCCGCCGATCTCGCGCAATGTACGTCCGCAGCCGCGGCACAGCTGACTGCGCGGATCCATCTGGCACACGGAAATACAGGGCGTCTCAATCGGAACGGACGGCATGACCGTGACCTAAGCCGCTCGCGACGCCCCGTCAATGCATCACTCAGCCCATTTTGAAGACGCAGAGCTTGTTGCCGTCGGCATCGCGGAAATAAGCCCCGTAGAAGGTGGGAAGTCGCTGACCGGGCGCGCCCTCATCGACCGCACCCAGCGACAGCGCCTTGGCATGCACCTTGTCGACGATTTCCTTGCTGGGGGCGCTGAGCGCCACCATGGTGCCATTACCGCTTGTGCTCGCCTTGCCATCATAGGGCTTGCAGATCGCCAGCATGGCGCTCTGGCCATTGCCGTAAAACTGGATGCGGTCACTGTTGAACAGTCGCTTGCCGCCCAATTCGGCGAGCAAGCCGTCATAAAATGCAAGCGCTTTATCATAGTTGTTAGTGCCAAGCGTGACATACCCCAGCATGAAGCTCTCCTGTTTTGCTCCGGAGCCGGCCGTCAGTTCCGGAAGTTCATCTCTATCATGATACCGTTTGGATCGCGCACGAACAGTTGCTGCAACCCGATTTCAGCGATGCGGTTTTCTCGGTAGGCGATGTTGTGCGCCTGCAGGCGGCATATCACCTCCGAGGCATCACGACCATGAAATGCGACATGATCGAGTGCCGCCCCTCCCGTAGAAAATGCCTCCCGCCGGTTCTCGGCCAGTCGTCCGTCATGGCTGATCAAGTGAACGACCGCGCGCCCATCGCAATAAAGCCAGTAACCGGGAAAGCCGAGATCGGGCCGGCCGCCCTCGGTCAATCCCAGTACATTGCAATAAAAGGCACGCGTCGTCTCAAGATCCTCACTCAGGATTGTGACATGGTCGAGCCCACTGAGTGGCATGTCACCGTCCTGAGGGCATTTTGTTGAACGGCACATCCTTGTCGACACGAATGTCCTGCGGCAACCCGAGCACACGCTCGGCGATGATGTTGCGCAGGATTTCGTCGGTCCCGCCGGCGATGCGCAGGCCTGGCGCGCTCAACCAGCCCATCTGGAACATGCCACCTAGAGGGGCATCCTCGCCCTTGAGGCTTCCCAGTTCGCCTTCCAGCTCGGTGGCATAGGCTGTCAGATCCTGCAGCTTGGCCGCGACGACGATCTTGGCGATCGAGGCTTCGGGTCCAGGCTGCTGACCGCGTGAGAGGGCCGTCATCGTGCGATAGGTTGTATATTTAAGGCCAGCCGAACGCACATACCAGTCGGCAATCTTCTCGCGTACCGCCGCGTTGCGCAGCGCCGGACCGTCCTCCAGCTCCAGATCGCGGGCCAGTTGCAGCAACTGCGGAACATCGAGGCCGCCACCTTGCCCGCCGCCAACGGCAAGACGCTCATGCATCAACGTCGTCAGCGCCACCCGCCAGCCGTCCCCGATATCGCCCACACGCATGCTGTCCTTCACCTTGAGGTCGGTAAAAAACACCTCGTTGAAGCCGGAAGCGCCAGAGGCCTGCTTGATCGGACGCACGTCTACCGCCGGGTCGTGCATGTCCACGATGAACATGGTCAGCCCCTTGTGCTTGGGCACGTTGGGATCCGTGCGGGTCAGCAAAATCCCGAAGTCAGAGATCTGTGCACCAGTGGTCCAGATTTTCTGACCGTTGATCAGCCACTCATCCCCCCTGCGTTCTGCCCGCGTGCGCAAACCCGCAACATCAGAGCCTCCCGCCGGTTCGGAAAACAGCTGGCACCAAATCTCCCGGCCATGAAGGGCAGGCTTGACATAGCGCGCAAGTACCTCCTTGCCGCAATAGGTCATGACGGTGGGAATGCACATTCCCAAACCGATTGCGAAAGGCCCCCCGAGCCCGTCGAGCGCTTTTATTTTTCCCTCTTCCTGATTGAAAATCACCTGGTGGATCGGGGTACCGCCAAAGCCTCCCACCTCCTTGGGCCAGGTGATCCGCGCATAACCGGCTTCGGCCTTACGCGCTTGCCAGGCTTTGGCTGCGGTCAGAAACGCCGTGTCGGTACGATCGGCGAGCTCGTCGCCAGCAACGCTTTCGCCGCGACGCGGGGCATTGGCGGCCAGCCATTCGCGGACCTGTTTGCGAAACGCGGCTTCTTCTGGAGTATCTTCGAAATCCATGTCCGGTATCCTTCCCTTATGCCGCGTTTGACTGTTCGAGAGCAGTCACGAGCTTGTCCTTCCAGCTGCGCTGCGCACCCAGATTGAGCGCCAATTCGCGCGCCCGCTTGTAATAAAGATGGCAGTCGAACTCCCAGGTGAAGCCGACACCGCCATGGGTCTGGATGTTCTCCTTTGCGGCATAGTCAAAAGCCTGGGTCGCTGACACCCGCGCCGCGGCAGCCGCAAGGGCAAGCTCTGGAGCATCCGTTGCCAACGCCCATGCGCCATAATAGGCATTGGAACGCGCCAGCTCGTTGTTGACATACATGTCAGCGAGCTTGTGTTTGATTGCCTGATAGGATGCGATCGGACGACCAAAAGCATAGCGTTCCATGGC
>JAKBAU010000175.1 GCA_021808875.1 Pseudomonadota bacterium
GAAGCGCGCTGGACTGCGCCCAATATTTTCCAGGTTGAACCAGGCGATCGCCTTCTCGGTCGGGATGATCTCGTCATTGCCATGGCTCCAGCCCAGGCGCAGAAGATAATTGCGCATAGCTTCTGGCAAATAGCCCATGTCCCTCCAGGCCTCGACCGCCAGCGCACCGTGGCGCTTGGATAGTTTGGCTCCGTCCTGGCCATGAATCAGGGGCAAATGACCGTAGATCGGTATCGGCCATCCCATCGCCTCAATGATTTGAAGCTGCCTTGCCGCATTATTGAGATGGTCATCGCCGCGGATGACATGAGTAATACCCATATCAAAGTCGTCGACCACCACCGCCAGCATATAGGTTGGGGTGCCATCAGATCGCAGCAGGATCATATCGTCGAGCTGGTCGTTCGCAAACCTCACGTCACCTTGTATGACGTCGTGAACCAAGGTTTCACCCTCGCTGCGGGCTTTCAAGCGCACCACGAATGGTTTGCCAGATTGCTCCGGTCCCGGATCACGGTCGCGCCACCGCCCGTCATACCTTATGGGTTTGCCAGCAGCGCGCTGTTCGGCACGCATCGCATCCAGTTCTTCGGGTGTCGTGAAGCACCGATAAGCCCGCCCCTGGGCCAAAAGTGCGAGTGCGACCTCACGATGGCGTTCCGCGCGGGCGAACTGATAGACTGGTTCCCCGTCCCAATTCAGGCCCAACCACGTAAGCCCGTTAAGGATGGCGTCTATAGCTTCAGGGGTCGAGCGTGCCCGATCTGTGTCTTCTATACGCAGTCGGAAGATCCCCCCCGTGTGGCGGGCGTAAAGCCAATTGAACAGAGCGGTCCGTGCTCCGCCAATGTGAAGATAGCCGGTTGGGGAGGGGGCAAAGCGCAATACAGGCGTCTGGGTCATGGTCATCCGAGTAAAATGTGGGCCGCTTCTAGCAAAGCCCACCCCGCGGGGGTAGTCCGTTCGCCAACATAGCAACCGGCTACAGCTGCGCTGCACAAACAACTCGGAATGAGGGCGCACCAAAGGCGCTTGGGCCTAAGAGGTGCCCCCAGAGGCTCCTCAGTAGCGTCGTATAAGACCGACCAGCTTTCCCTGAATACGCACACGGTCAGCGCCGTAAAGCCGTGTTTCGTAAGCTGGATTGGCTGCTTCCAGCGCAATCGAATCGCCACGCCGTCGCAGCCGCTTCAGTGTGGCCTCTTGCTCATCGACGAGTGCGACCACGATGTCACCAGTGTTCGCCGTATCGGCTTCCTGAATGATCACAGTATCCCCGTCAAGAATACCGGCGTTGATCATCGAATCACCTGTGACCTCCAGCGCGTAATGGTCACCCCGTGCCAACATGGATCCCGGCACAGGCACGTCGGAAACCCGATGCTGCAAAGCCTCAATGGGTGTACCCGCGGCAATCCGGCCCAAAACTGGAACGTTTATAGCACTTTCTGTGTCGCCGCCTGTGCGACGGGGTGCACCCGCTTGGCGGGTATCCCCAATGGCACCGATGCCACGCCCGCCACGCCCAGTTGCCGTAGGAACAACTCGCTGTGCTTGGCTTCGCGTTGTTGCGGGACGCATCGTTTCCGCCATGTTGTCGGGGAGCTTGATAATTTCGAGGGCGCGTGCCCGCTTCTCCATCCGTCGCAGATAACCTCTCTCCTCGAGCGCAGTAATCAGCCGGTGGATGCCCGATTTGGACCGCAAGTCGAGCGCGTCCTTCATTTCATCAAAGGAGGGCGGGATGCCCGTTTCACGCACCCGCTCATGAATAAACATGAGGAGCTCGTATTGCTTGCGCGTAAGCATGATCTACATCTCCCCCTCGGGGCAGTATGCATGCCGCCCCGAACAAATCCGAAACACCTGCGGAATGTTCTACTTTAGTTCTCATTTGACGTCAACGTACAAGATATAGCTGCGACTGGCGCTCTTCCGGGGAAAACAGTCAGGATGCATAAAGGCCCTGCCGAGCGGCGAGGGAAGAGCCAAATTTTGAAAAATGGGCCTTCCGTAGCGGCGCACCCTCTCTCCATAAGCGCCCGAAATAGGCACCGAAAGCATTATTCAGATCAGCTGCTTTCAAGCCTCTTTTATAAGCTTAATTGGCCAGCGAGTTCGCTGTTCGGACCTATCTCTCGGGCAGAATCTGTTACCCATGTGTTCGGAACGAATTGGAACCAATCTCTCGGCAAGGGCTGTCACGCAGGAGGACTACGGCCTCGTGCCCCAACGTTCGGGGTTATACCCATGCCCAGACAACTGGCTTGACGTGCCACGCTCCATGTGTGGGTTTTATGAATCTGGGAGACATCAATGACGAGTGACACCGATTTTTCTGGCAAACATGTACTGGTGGTCGGCGGGTCGAGCGGTATTGGTAATGGCATCGCGCACGGCTTTCGTGACCGTGGCGCCCATGTGCATGTTTGGGGAACGCGACCTGAGCCCTCTGATTATGACGGAAGCGATGGCTCTGACCTCTCGGGACTTGGCTATAGCTGCGTCGATGTAGGAGACCCAGATGCAATAGCTGGGGCACCTCAGCCATTTGTCAGTTTGGATGTGCTCGTCCTGTGTCAAGGAACGGTGGTCTATAAACGGGGTGAGTTTGAGCGTGAAGGCTGGGATCGCGTAATGGCGGTCAATCTTGATAGCCTCATGCACTGTGCTCGGAAATTTCGATGCCAGCTTGTTAGCACGAGGGGCTCCATAATCATCGTAAGCTCGGTCTCGGGCTTTAAGGCCAATATTGGTAACCCGGCATATGCAGCCTCCAAGGCGGGGGCGATTAGTCTCACAAAATCTCTAGGACAAGCTTTTGCGAGCGACGGAATTCGAGTGAATGGTCTCGCGCCCGGTTTAGTTGATACCAAGCTAACGAAAGTGACCACTGCAAATCCCCAACGACTGGAGAGCGCGATCGCCAGGATCCCCCAGCGTCGGATGGGCACGTCAGCTGACATGGCAGGAGCGGCTATTTTTCTGGCGTCGCCGCTCGCCTCTTACGTAACAGGTCACACACTAGTTGTTGATGGCGGTCTCAGCCTCTGAATTTAGGACAACACTCTATCTAAGCGACTGGATGGACCGATATAAATCTTGAAAGCAACAGTTTTGCGATCAGGGGGAGGCGGCACCAATGAAAGCTCTTCGCTATTATGGCGCGCGTGACGTGCGTTATGAGGTGATGGAAGATCCATTACCTCAGTCGGAGCGTGATGCAATCGTAAAGGTCAGCGCCTGCTCGATCTGCGGCAGCGACCTTCACATTTATCACGGTCACGGATTTTCTGATGATGTAGGCTTTTGTATTGGGCATGAGGCTGTTGGGGAGGTTGTTGAAGTTGGGCGCGCCGTCAACCGGCTTAAGATTGGCGACAAGGTCATGCTTCCGGCCGCGGTTGGTTGCGGTGCATGCCGTGCCTGCCTTTCGGGTGTTGTAGGTCTTTGTGAGTTGGGCCTTGCTGCGTGCTACGGACTGTCTGCCAGGCTGCAGGGCTCACAGGCAGAGGCGGTTCGCGTTCCCGCTGCCGACAGTAATGCCATTGTCATCCCGGATGGCGTGACCGCGGAACAGGCGTTGATGATGACCGATGCGCTCGCAACGGCTTGGTTCGGTGCACGTAATGCAGACATTTGTCCGGGGAGCAGTGTCGCGGTACTGGGTTTGGGACCTATCGGATTGATGGCTGTGGACAGCGCTTTTGTTATGGGTGCCCATGCTGTCTACGCTATCGATCCAGTACCCGAGCGTCGCAAATTTGCAGAAGCTTCAGGAGCAATTGCGCTCCATCCCGATGATGCAAGAGACAGAATTCGTGAGGCTACGCATGGTCGCCTACTGGATTGCGTGATTGAAGTGGTGGGTAGCGAAGCCACTGTTGACCTTTCTCTTCGGCTTGTTCGCCGACGCGGCACTGTCTCGGTGATTGGCGTTCAGCAGTCGCGCCGTTTTGCGTTTCCGCTTGAGCGCGCCTTTGCAGCTGGTTTGACGTTCCGCGCGGGCACTTGCTCGGTACCTGAGGAACTGCCAACTCTGTTTCCACTCGTCCAGTCAGGACGACTGCGTCCTGAAAGGTACATCAGCCACCGCTTGCCACTCAGTGAGGGTGGTAGCGCCTATCAGCTCTTTGAACAGCGTAAGGCAGGTGCATTGAAAATGGTTTTAACACCATGATAGGAGACCAATTGCGGGCGGGCAGATGAAGGCGGCTCACTATTCCGCGATGGATAAGGCGTCAGTATTGAAAAGTCAGCCGCGCTCTGTGTCCATTGAACACACTAGGTATGCCGTTTGTTGATCCATATTGGGTGAAGCAGATGCCATGCACATGGAAATCCGGCGAAAGACTAAACATCGTTCAGCCACAAAACTTCGACCACACTTCCGGCAGGTGCTGCAGGTGCATGCGGCGGACGCAATATGAGGACATCGGCTTGAGCTAGGTTAAGCAGCATCGAGGAGTCCTGGACCGCCATTGGGGTCACGATTTCCTCATCATTTCGATGATGAAGTTTGGCACGCAAAAAATCATAGCGACCGTCGTTGGCGGCTAAGGGCGTTGCGAGGTTGGCGTAATGGTGAACAGCCTGGCATTTATCACCAATCATCGCCCGTATTGCTGGCTTCAAGAAGATAAGCGCACATACAATGGTAGAAACGGGATTGCCGGGTAACCCTAAGAGGGGCAAATCTCCAACCCGTCCGAACAACAGTGGCTTACCTGGGCGCATGGCAATTTTCCAGAAATTGACCCGCAAACCGCGTGGCTCCAGTGCCTTTTGGATTAGGTCGTGGTCGCCGACAGATGCGCCCCCCAGCGTGACAAGCAGATCCGCATCTTGGGCACGCTCGGGAAGGCTGCTAATGGCCTCCTCGCGGTCCGGTATAATTCCAAGGTAGTCTGCTGTGCCTCCCCAGTTTTCGATCATGGCAGCCAGCGCATAGCCAGAGGAAGCGACAATTTCCCCCCTGATCTTTTTAGCGCCAGGCGGCGTCAATTCGTCACCGGTAGCCGCAATCGCGATGCGTGGCCGGCGGTGGACCTTGATCTCGGCAATGTCACCAGCGGCGATGAGCGAGAGATCACGAGCCGAAAGACGCGTTCCGGAGGCCACAAGAAGGTCATTGAGACAAAAATCCAAGCCTGCCCGGCGAATGTGGCGGTTAGGCTCTGCGACAACACGCAAGCGTACCTGATGTCCATCTAAGATATCGACATTTTCTTGTATCACGATGGCGTCGGCGCCATCTGGTACAACGCCGCCGGTGAAGATGCGTACACAGTGTCCACTCTCAAGGCGTCCGGAAAATGGCTTGCCAGCCGGGGCGGTCCCGACGACACTAAGAATGGAGCCCGCTGTAGTACAATCGACGTAGCGCACCGCATAGCCGTCCATTGCTGACACGGGGAAAGGTGGCTGATTGACCTTTGCAATTGCATCCTCTGCGATTACCCGGCGATAGCCGTCCGCAATAGGCACAATTTCCGACGGCAGAGGGTTGAATGCCGATACAATTCGCTCCACGGCTTCGTTTACCGAAATCATTCGTGGCTCCCGAGCAGATCCTGGGGACGAACGCCTACAACGGACGCGAGTTTTGAGAGAGTTTCAGGAGCTATGGTGTGGGTCTTTCCAGTCAAAAAGCCATAGATCTGTGCAACCGGAACATTTGCCGCCTTTGCCCACTGACTAGCACGCAGATGATGCTCGATCATGAATGTGCGCAAAGCTTGACGGGGCCCGCCTCCTAGAGTTTGTGCTGGAGTAACGGAGCGCTGCGTTGGCGTCATGGTTTTGCCCAATCCTCGCGCCGGGGCGTCACGAAACCCGCTTGATACGTGGTGCGTGTGTGACTGCGGAATTGAGTAGGCTCCGCTTTTGCCACCTGATTTCGCTAGCAGACGAATTGAGCCGATTTGACTGGCTTTATCTATCGCTTTGATCATGTCGTAGACCGTCAGGGCGGCAATGCTGGCGCCTGTCAAGGCTTCCATTTCAACACCGGTCTTCCCGTCCGTCTTTACAGTTGCCAAAATGCGCAATGCGCTTTGCTTTGGTAACGGCTCAAAGTCTATTGCTGCATTACTAATGGAAAGTGGGTGACAGAGAGGAATCAGTTCACTTGTGCGCTTTATGGCCATGATCCCAGCGATGCGGGCAGTGGCCAGTACCTCACCCTTTGGTCCGGTACCGGTGATTGCCGCACTAAACGCCTGCTCGGACATTTGGATAATGGCTTCCGCGCAGGCTTGGCGGGTTGTTATGTCTTTAGCAGACACATCCACCATGTGTGCGGCCCCTTGTTCGTCAAGATGGCTGAGTTTGGTCATGGTGCGAGTAGCTCACGGGTAGCCTTAAACACATCTTTTTGGCGCATGAGGCTTTCGCCGATTAGAAATGAACTCACACCAGCTGATGCTAAACGCCGTAGATCGGTTGGCGTGGATAATCCACTTTCTGCTACGATCAATATGTCCTTAGGAACATTTTTGGCAAGACGTAGGGTAACGCCTAAATCAGTCACGAAGCTGTTAAGGTCACGATTGTTGATACCTATCATCGCTGGCTTAAGGGTTAATGCTCGTTCTAACTCGATTTCATTGTGAACTTCTACAAGCACATCCATTCCCCAGCGCGCTGCTTCGGAGCTGATTGCGTAGGCCTCTTCATCGTCAACCAAAGCCATGATTACAAGGATACAGTCAGCTCCGAGCACGCGTGATTGTACGACTTGGTATGGCTCCAGGAGAAAGTCCTTACGCAAAGCGGGAAGTGCTGTCGCGGACCTTGCCTGAGTCAGATAGAGTGGGCTCCCCTGAAATGAAGGGAAATCGGTTAATACCGAGAGGCAGCTAGCTCCGCCGGATTCATAGGCTCGCGCAAGCTCGAATGGATCAAAGTCAGGCCGGATGAGTCCTTTTGAGGGGCTCGCCTTTTTTATTTCTGCAATTAGGCCATAGCGTCCTTCCGCCTGGGCCTTCAGTAAGGCATCTCTGAAACCTCGAGGTGGATCTGCATCTTGCAGTCTTGCAGTCAGTTCGTTGAGTGGCTCGAGGGCTTTGGCTGCTAATATTTCCTCTCGCTTGTAGGCGGCAATACGAGCCAGAATACTCATTAGCATTTGTCCTGGTTGCGATTCGTGCGTATCAGTCGGAGCAACAACCGTTCGGCCCGGCCATCGTCAATAGCCATCGCAGCTTGACGGACCCCCGCTACCAGTGTCTCGGAGTGACCTGCGACCTGCAGGGCTGCTGCGCTGTTAAGTAAGGCAATATCACGAAATGGGTTTTTCTTTCCTCCTAGAAGATCTCGGAGTGCTGCCGCATTGTGTTTCGTGTCGGCGCCAATTAGTTGCGAAATTACAGTGCGGGAAAGACCTGCTTCCTCGGGTTCAATTTGGCGCAGTGTGATTTGCCCATTCCTCAGCTCCGCTGCGAGCGTGCTGGTTGTAGTTGTCAATTCATCCAGGCCGTCATGGCCGTGAACCACGAGTGCACGTGTACTTCCTAATTCCCGAAGTACATAGGCTAATTTTTCCACCCACTCGTCAGAAAATACCCCAAGGAGCTGAAATCTAACCTGTGCCGGATTGCAAAGGGGGCCGAGTAAGTTGA
>JAKBAU010000176.1 GCA_021808875.1 Pseudomonadota bacterium
CTCTTCGCTGCTCGAACAGTCGCTGCCATCCTTGGTCGTCACCTGAGCGCTGAGATCCTGACCCTGATTGCTGGTCGACACGCTGATCGTGGCCGGCTGCGGCTCGTTGAGGCTGTGCGTCGCTTCACCGCTCGCCGGCGTCTGTCCGCTGAGGCTGCCATCGCCGTGCAGATAGAAACGTTGCGCCTGTGCCTGCGGATTTGGCCAATCGCTGCTGGTGGCGTAGCGTTCGATGCCGAACAGGCCATATCCCTGCACGTACTGGGTGACGTTTGGCATCTGCGCGGCGCCGGTGTTCATGCCCTTGAGATACTGATCGAACCACTGCAGGAGCAGGGACTCAGCGTCGGGAGCGCCGGTGTTGAAGATGTTGTTGTGGTTGCTCAAGGAATCGAGGATGGCTTGCACATGCGCCCCCGGCAGGATGAGCAGCTTGGTCGTAACATGATTTTTCAGCTGTTCGTAGAGCAGGGGCTCGTCGCGCTGAAAGAGGTCATTGCTGCCGCCGACGATGAAGGTCGGCACCTGAATCTTGTCGGCATTTTCCAGCGCCGAGCGGCCGGCCCAGAAATCGCCATCGTCGGTGGCGTAGCCGGTGACCCCGCCGAGTGCCTTCTGGATCGTCGGAATATACCAGTCCTGGATCGCCTGCACATGCTGCTGATTGTCAGCGGCGATGAGCGGGGCGTACTGCGGATAATTGCTCTCAGCGGCGCCATTGGCAACGCTCAGGTTCTGGGTCAGGGTCATCCATGTGCTGATGAAATTGGCGTTGAGCAGGCCCCCTGGCGCCACCGTTGCGCGATAGGGATCGCCCATCGGCACTTCCGCGAACACCGCCTTGACCGCTGGATTCTGCTGCTCGGCGGTCAACAGGCTGGTGATGCCGAGATAGGAAGTTCCGGCGAGGCCAAGATGGCCGTCGAACCAGGGCTGCTGCGTCACCCAGTTCACCGTGTCGCCATAGGCCGCCTGCTCGGCCGGGCCGATCAACTGCGTCACGCCGGAGGACATGCCGCTACCGAGGACGTCGACGGCGACGCTGACATAGCCGCGTTCGATCATGAACTTGTCTTCGCCACCGATGATTAAGGTGGTGCTGCTCGGTGCGATACCACCGATCAGTTCACCGAGATCGATGCGATACGCCGTCTGCGTCAGAATCGCCGGAAAGCGCCCGGCGATGGGCTGTCCCATGGCGTCGGCCGGCACCGAGACGAGCACCGCCAGATGATCGCCCGAACTCGTCGTGATGAACTGCAGGGGCAGGGTCACCGCATTGGGATAATCGGCTGGGCGCGTATAATTATGCCATTGCGCACCGCTGTTGCTGGTGATCGCCGGGTTGGCCGTGCTCGGGCTGTTGCGTGTTCCGAGGGTGGTGGTGTCGCTGGCGAAACTGGCGGCGGCCATAGTGCTGGCGACGACCAGACAGGCCACGGACAGCCAGCGTCCTTGTTGGCTCGACATGGTGAGACTCCTTGAAAAGAGAATACCGGCGTCGTGGAATCTTCTGCCCACGTACTTGCCGTGCCGCCGAATATGATAGTCTGTCAGACAGAAGCCAACCCCCGTTTCAGACCCGAGCGGCCCCATTTTCGGACATCTCCAGGTACGGGCGACTGGCCATGGTCTTTCCCGGAGGCACAAGGATGATGTCCCAAGCTCAGTTGTCGACGCCGGCCGGCGTCATTCATGCATCCATGGTCGAAATCTTTCTGCGCCTTTGCGCCGATGCCGGCATCGAGCGCGACCATCTGCTCAGCACGGCGCGCTTGCGTGAAAAGGATCTCGCACCCGACTCGGCCTGGGTGCATCGCGATCTGTTCGAGCGCCTGTTCCTGGCCAGCCTGACACACTGGCAGGATCCCCTCCTCGGGCTGCATCTCGGACAAGGTCTACCGCTGATGGAGATCGGCCTACTCGGCTTTCTCGGCATGAGCAGTCCGAGCATCCTCGATCTGTTCACCACCTTGCAGAACTACGGTCGACTTGTCTCCGACATTCCGCAGAGCTATTTGCGGCATGAACCGGGCCGGGTGCTCTGGGGCATCGACTTCAGCTACCAGAACGACGATCTGCTGCGCCACAGCAGAGAGTGGATGCTGGTCGCCTG
Source organism: Pseudomonadota bacterium (assembly GCA_021808875.1). Next base: position 2,117 of record JAKBAU010000176.1, read on the forward strand.
CGCCCGGCTCATCCACCGCCTCGATCCACATGCCCTGCTCGCGGTGCACCTGCATCACGCCGCTTATCCGCAGACGCAGGCGCCGCACCCCGACTACGCCCGTTGCTTTCTCTGCCCGGTGCGCTTCGAGCAGCCCGAGTCGGCTCTCGTGCTCGATCCCGTGCGCTTCAAGCGTCCCGCGCATCTCGAACATATCCGGGTCTTTCAGGCGCTCAGCCAGGAGGCCCGCACCCAGCTCGAACAGAGCCCGAGCGCGGAGGCGATGGACTTCATACTGCAGTTGCGCCCCCTGATCGAGCGTGCGCTCGATCAGGGCCTGTGCACACAGGCTCGGCTGTGCACTGAACTGGGTATCAGCGAACGTCAGCTGCACCGCCGCCTGCAACAGCACGGCGAGAGCTATCAGAGCCTGCTCGACCGCATCCGCCTGGAGCGCTTGCAGCGCCTGATGCGCCCCGAGAGCAGCCTGTACGAGCTTGCCGAGCAGCTCGGCTTCAGCAGTCAAAAGTCGCTGTCACGCTGGTATCTCGCGCGCACCGGCCACACCCTGGGTCGCTATCGCCGCGAGCGCCTCTCTCAAGCGCCGGACAACGCTTCTTCCGCATAGCGAGCGAGACTGGCACGCAGATCGGCGGCGATTTCGGCGCGTAGTGACGCCGGTGCGAGAACGCAAAGAGAAGGGCCTTGCGATAGCAACCACCACTTCAGCTGCCACGTCAGGGGCAGATGCGCCGACACTTCATAGCCCGCCGCCGCCGCGTTCATCTGCATGTCGACGGCCATAGGACTCTCGCGCAAGATGGCGGCGAGTTCGGCATCGACCCATAGACGCAGTTCGATGTCCTCCGCCGACCCAAAATGCATCTTGCCGGCGGCGATGAAAGCGTCAACGCTGAACCCCGCCGGCCGCCTCAGCTTTTCGTCGAGAACCTGCGCCTTGCGACAGCGATGCAGGGCATAGATGCGAACGTCTTCGTAGTCAAAAGCACAGGCGACCAAGTAGAGCACGGGGCCACGCTGGACCAGTGCCAGTGGATGCAGACGCAGACTCGAAATGCGCTCCTGGCCAAGACGCTGGTAGTCGACGTCGACTTGGCGCTCGTGCATGACCGCGTCCTGGATCTTCTCCAGCACCTCGTCGTCGACCTCGGGCGCCATGGTCGTCATGGCCGGATGCACGACGCGCACCTTGTCACTCCAGCGCGCCGCGACATTGTCACCCTCGATCTGCGCCAGGACGTTCGTGGCGTGCTTGATCTGCGGTTCCAGCACCTGCCGGACCGACGCCGGCAGCAAGGGCTGCAGGTAGGCCTCGACCATCTTCATGGTCATGGCGCTGGATACCGACATACCCGGAATATTGAAATCGGCATCCGTCCGCCAGCGCCATCCATAGGGCGCCGACCGATCATTGCAGTCGAGGGGGAAGCAGCAACTCAGATGTACCAGATCGCGCTGTACCGTGCGCACATCGACGACGTAACCGCTTTCCTCGAGTTTACGGTGCAGTTCGCTGACGGCGATGCCCGAGCCGCGTCGCGGCAGCATCGAGAGCATGCTCCATTGCCGCAACAAGGTCTCCCCACTGGCTTTTTTTGGCATAGCCCCTCTCTTGAACACGTCATCGCCTGTCGCCGCAACGGCTCACAAGCCAAGGAGATGATAACTGGTACCGAAGAACCACAGGGTGGTCAACGAAGAAAACGCGAGGATGGCTCGACGCAGCACCTGCTGTGGCAGGCGTCGCGCCAAGGTCGGCCCGACCCAGCCGCCGATGATGGCAAAAACGATCATCGGCGCCGCCACCTTCCAGTCGACGTGATGGGTGACGATGAAGACGATGCTGGCCATGAGGTTGATCATGGCGGAGAACAGGGTCTTCAGGCCATTCAAAACGTGCAGGTCCTCAACACCAAAAAGGCTGAAAATGGCGAGCAGGAGTATGCCAAGACCACCGCCAAAATAACCGCCGTAGAGGCTGACGAAGAACTGCGCCCAGAGGATATGACGCGGCTGGATGTGTACGTGCCGTTGCAAGACGACGATGATGCGTTTGCCGCCCATGAAGATGAGCGTAGCGATGAGCAGCAGCCAGGGGATGAGGTGATTGAACAGGGTCTCTGTCGTCGACAGCAGCAAGGCGGCGCCGAGCACGCCGCCGAGAAAGCTGACCAGCAGCAAAGGCAGGATGCCAGGAATCCTGGTTTCCTGGCGGATGTCTTTTCTGTACGCCCAGGCGCTCGACAGGGAGCCTGGCAGCAAAGCGACGGTGCTGCTGGCATTGGCCATGATCGGCAAAACGCCTATCCACAAAAGCGCCGGAAAGGTGAAAAAACTACCACCACCGGCCACCGAATTGATCAGGCCACCAAGAAATGCAGCAAGCATCGGTAACACTAAAGATAAATGGCTCATGCGGTATCGTTCAAAGGGGCGGGTGTTTCATTTCAATGGCGCGTTTTTCATAACATTTATGCATCATCGTCGCGTCTTCATCGCCATGTCCATCGCGTAAAGCCGATTCAAAGACATCGCGCGCCACACGGTGCAAAGGACAGGGGAGTTCGCGCGCCTCGAATTGTTCGATGGCATAGGACAAATCCTTGACCATCTGACGGATCTTGACCCGCACGGCGTAGTCGCCCTGCAGCATGAAGCGCGCTTCGCGCAGACCGCGTGCCGAAAACGGCGCCGTCGCCGCCATGATATTCATGCGCTTGTCGATGTCCATATCACCAGCGCGCAGTAGTGCGACGATCTCGGCCATGGCGATGTACTCGATGCCGAGTTTGCCGTTGATGATCAGCTTTTCCGACATACCGTCGAGCGCGTCACCGGCGTGATGAATCTTGCTGCCCATCGCCTGCACCACCGGAGCGATGACCGTCATCACGTCACTGGCCGCTCCGACGATGAAAATCAAGGTCTTATTCTCAGCCTCAGGCAAAGATCCGGACATCGGCGCCGAAACAAAATCGATCTGGCGCTGACGGCACTGATCGGCCATGCGCTGGATATGCCGCGTCGACAGCGTCGCACACTCCATGGCGATGCTCGACGACGCCATGGCGTCGAGGGCACCGTTCGCCTCGTCCAGCCAGACGCTCTCCGCCGCCGCGTCATCCCAGACCATGGAGATGACCAGTTCGCTCGCCGCTGCCGCCGCGCGCGGCGTCGGTGCATAGCGGGCGCCACTGGCACACAGGGGCCAGCAAGCCTTGGCATCCACGTCCCATACGGTCAATTCATAACCCGCTTGCAATAACGATTGCGCCATGCGTCGCCCCATACTACCCATACCTAAAAGAGATATTTTGTGTATTTTTCGTTGCGACTGCAGAAGCCCGTCGATCGACATCATGACATGTTTCCTCTTGACTCAATAAGCTCCGTATAACGCCGCGCATCATTGTGACAATTTGATGAATGTTGCTGAAATTTATGCTGCGCGACGTCTCGGAAGATCGGTTCCTGGAACTCGATACATCGCTGCCTACGATAGGACTTTTCGGGAAAATGTCATGTGAGAGAAATTACATAGTCGCTCGCCCAGAGCGCCTTTTCTGGCGTCCCCCGCTCCTGGTGGGATGCGGCCGCGACCGCCGCCCACCCTGGACGATTCAGGTGGACGCGGGCACGGCGGAGCGTTCGATGCGCAGCTGCGTATCGAGCCACGTACAACCGACGAAGTCGGGGTTGTTGCCATGGACGACGTGGAAGATGATGCCGCCATCACGCCACTCGTAGTTGGTATCGAGATGCGAATCGAAACGCGATAGCGAGAAAGCGATGGAGTAGTGACCCTTGCCGAGATTCATCGGAAAGCTGAACTCGTAGACAACCTCGTCGCTGGCGGCGAGATTCTCGAGCGCCTGATCGAGACGGTGGGTGTTGATGCCATAGATCGCCTGCCCGAGACGGTCCTTGATCATGAAGCCGAGGATGAGGCGCGGTACGTCCTGCCTGACGTCGACGGTGACACGCAGGCGCACCGGCTCGCCGACCTTCAACACCTCGGACGCCTGTCCCTGAGCATTGAGCAGGACGACGCTGCGGATGCTGGCCTCGCCACTGCCGGAGATCGTCTGCACCTGCCCGGAGGCGCCCACTTCCTGGCGGATGAGGTGCTGCTCGCGCTCGGCGAGCAGGGCATTGTAGAAGTCCATGACCTCCTCCGGCCGCCCGGCGCGCAGAACGCAGCCACCATCGAGCAGGAGGACACGATCACAGAGCGCCTGGATAGCGTTGCGATCATGCGAGACGATGAGCAGGGTGCTGCCCTGCTCGCGAAACTCGCGGATACGCTTGAAGCTCTTGTGCTGAAAATAGGCATCACCGACCGACAGGGCCTCATCGACGATGAGGATGGCGGGCCGGCGCGCCGTCGCGACGCTGAAGGCGAGGCGCATCTGCATGCCGCTGGAATAGACGCGTAGGGGTTGATCGATGTACTCGCCGATCTCGGCGAACGCTTCGATGGCCGGCATCAGTTCGCTGATCTCGGCACGCGACAGGCCGCGCAGCTGGCCGGCCATGTAGACGTTCTGGCGGCCGGTGAAGTCCTGATGAAAGCCCATGCCGAGCTCGAGCAGAGCGGCGACGTCGCCGTCGACATGGATACGCCCCTCGCTCGGCAAGGTGGTCCCGGCGATCATCTTGAGCAAGGTGCTCTTGCCGGCGCCGTTGACGCCGACCAGACCCACCGTCTCACCCGGCTGGATCACCAGATCGGCGTGACGCAGCACCCAGTGTGGCGTATGCCGCGGCTTGGCGAAAGGCAGCAGCCACTCGAGTAGACGTGCGAAGTGGCTGTCATAGTGTTTGTAGGCCTTGCCCACGTTCTCGACGACGACGCTTCCCATCACAGTTCATCCACGATTTCGCCAGCCTTACTGCGGAATAGCCGCAAGGCGAGCAGAGCAAAGACCAGCGCCAGCAGGCCAGGATAGAGCAGATCACCCCAGACTGGCGCACGATCGAAGAGATAGATGTTCTGCATGCTCTGGATCAGAGCGGTCATCGGATTGTAGGCCACCCAGGCCTTGACCCGGACGGAAAGGATGCTCATCGGATAGACGACGGGCGTGAACCAGAACCAGAACTGCAGCACAATGTTGAGCAATTGGCCGACATCACGAAAAAATACGTGCAGAACGCCGAGCAAGATGCCGAGACCGCAGGCCATGACGATGACCAGGAGGACCAGCAGGGGGGTGTACAGGATCGCCTTGCCTGGCAAAGAGTGAGTGACCAGAAGAAAGAGCAAAAACAGCAGGAAGATGATGGCGAAATTGACCAGGGCGTTGAGGGTGACGATGATCGGCAGGCATATCTTGGGAAAATTGAGCTTCTTGATCAGATTGGCGTGGGCGAGAAAGACCGTCTGACAGCGGGTGACGATCTCCACGAACAGACCCCAGAGCACGACGCCGGCGCACAGATAGATGC
>JAKBAU010000177.1 GCA_021808875.1 Pseudomonadota bacterium
GGCGGGCAAGAACCCGGGCGCGCTGTATCTCGGCTGGCGCCGAGACGACAACGATGACATCGACGCGGCCATGACCGCCTGCTTCAAACAGCAGCGGGACATCCAGAACTACCATTGGCGCATCTTTGTGGTGCGCCATGAATGCCGCTTCATCGGCGGCAACCAAGGGATGTACAATACGTTCGAGCACGGCAAAACCATCGGCGCGATCCGCAACTGCTTTGCTCAGCGCCGTCCGATCCACCTTATCCTCACGGACGGTGCCAGGAAACGCCTGGGCAATTGGCGCAACTGCGCGGCCACCTTTATCGTAGAGCCGATGCACCGCGGCATCAGAATCGTAAACTGGAACGCCAAGTTGCCGAAACATCTTGGCGGTTTCCGACTTGCCCATACCAATGGAGCCAGTCAGACCGATCAGCAAGGGGCGGTTCATGGTGTCGTAGCCTCCAGGCGATGGCGCAGCGCCGGCGAGACCTCGGGGGTGACACCATAAAATGCGGCAAAGGACGGCACCGCCTGATACATCAACATGCCAAGACCATCGATCGCGAACAGTCCAAGGCCGCGGGCGGTATGAACGAGCTGCGTACCGCCCCGCCGATAGACCACGTCACAGACCCGAGCCGTCGGCGGCAACAGCCCCAGATCAAGCACGAAATGCGTATCCTGACCAAGCCCGATACTTGTGCAGTTGATGAGAAGATCAACCCCCCCAGCCAGGCTCTGCCACTCAGCAAAATCGGCCAGATCAAGTTGTGTGGTGAGGTGAAGGCGAAGCGCGGCCAGAAGTGTCTGGGCCCGGGCCTGACTGCGGTTTACGATTGTGATTTTTGCCACATGGAGCTCACAAAGAGCCAAGACAGCTGCCCGCGAAGCACCACCGGCACCAACAATCACCGCATGCTGGTTCTCGAGTGTGGCAAGGCCAAATTCACTTTCAAGGCTGCGGCGCAGACCAAAGACATCTGTATTGCGGGCAAGAACACTCCCGTCGTCCTGAAATACCAGAAGATTGGCAGCCTGTGTCGCGCGCGCTGGCGCATCGGCGCTGGCAGCTAAGGCAAAGGCCGCCTCCTTGTGGGGAACGGTGACATTGACCCCGGCAAACCCGGCACGCCCAAGGCTTGCGAGCACGGCTGCGAAGTCTTCACGCCGCACGGGCATTTTGACGTACGCTCCGGGGATATTATGGGCTGCAAGCCAGTAGCCATGCAGAGATGGTGACAGGGAATGGGCAACGGGCCAGCCGACCACGCCGGCGAGTGGGGTTCTCATGTCTGTAGCATGCCAAGTTCGCGCAGAGATGCCAGCAATTCGAAGAGTGGAAGGCCAAGAACGGTGAAGTAATCCCCTTCTATTGCTGAAAACAGCTGCGCACCGAGCCCTTCAAGATGATAGCAACCCACACATCCCAGGATGGCATCGCCTTCAGTCCGCAGATAGGCCTCAAGAAAGGCATCGGAAAATGCCCGCATGGTCAGTCGGGCCTCTGTACAGGGCTCAGCCAGAACCTGTCCGTCACGCACAAGCGCCGCCGCACTGATCAGACTGTGGCTGTGCCCACGCAGGGCATGGAGTTGTCGCGCTGCGTCTTCAAGATTGCATGGTTTTGAGAAAAGCTCTCCGTTCTGCACAAGGAGCTGATCTGCACCGACAATCACCTGCCCGGGTAGACGAGAGCTGAGCGCAAAGGCCTTCTCGCGGGCAAGCCGCTGGGCAATTTCACGCGCGGAGTGGCCCTGGCGCTGAAGCTCCGCGCGCAACGGGCCCTCGTCGAGACCTGGGTTTACGCTCGTGTGGGTGACACCTGCCGCAGCAAGAAGGCGTGCACGGGTTGAACTCGTGGAGGCCAGTATGAGGCTCATGGGACCGGGTCCTTGCGCTCCGTGAGCAGGTTGAGAACGGCCGCTGCGGTTTCTTCCACGGAGCGGCGGGTGACATCGATGGAGGGCCAGCCATACTGCTCAAAGAGTTTACGGGTCTGGGTGACTTCTGAGCGCACAGCTTCAAGGTCCACGTAAGAAGTATCCCGGACCTCTCCCAAGGTATTTAGACGGTTGCGCCGTACCTGAACGAGACGATCAGGGGAGGCCCAGAGCCCGACCACAAGCGGGCCTTTGACAGTGAGAAGTGGTTCAGGGACAGGAAGTCCGGCTACAATCGGGACATTCGCGGCGCGCACTCCGCGGATCGCAAGATAAACACAGGTTGGTGTCTTGGATGTGCGACTGGCACCTACGAGGATCACCTCGGCGTCGGCGAGGCGGTCAACTGCCTGACCATCGTCGTGGGTGATGGTGTAATTGAGAGCTTCAATCCGCTGCAGATAACGGTCATCCAGGCCGTGCTGAGCTCCTGGGCGATGCGTTTCGGCGGCGCCGCCAAGATAGGATTTAAGCATGCCGATAGGTCCGTCGAGGACACCCTGGAATGGCACGCCGAGGGCGGCACAATGCAGTTCAAGTTCCCGCCTGAGGTCCGGGTTGACGACGGTAAAATATACTGGTCCTGGTTCTTCGCGGATATGGCTGATGACGCGCTCAAGCTGGCGGGAGGAGCGCACCAGGGCATAGAAATGCTCCAGCACATCTATGCCTTCGAACTGGGCACAGGCGGCCTTAGCGATGGTATTCAAGGTCTCGCCGGTTGAATCTGAGACCAGATGGAGATGAAACCGCCTGTTCATAGGATGAGCATCTTTGCTTCTGGATTACCCCCAGCTCGTACACATTCCATCATGGCAGGACCACACCCTTCAACAGCTCCGACCTCCAGGCAAACCATTTCATCCCCAGGGGAACCAGAAACGGTGCGCTCATGGTGCACCACTAGTCCCAATATGTGCATGACGAGAGCTGACCCCTGCCCCGGAGAAAGCCCTCTGAAGTCTTGTGTCCCAGCACTTTGGGTTCTAGAGCTGGTCCTGCTCCACCCATCCATGCACAATTCACAGACCTAACATCATAAACAGAATCCTTAGGAGTCTTTCTGTGGTAGAAGCTGAAGCAAAGAGGCTTATACAGGTTCTCGATGGAGCTGCGGTATCGCCACCCCCGGTCTGGCTGATGCGGCAGGCGGGTCGCTATCTTCCCGAGTATCGCGCTTTGAGGGCGAAGGCGGGTTCGTTCTGGACCATGTGCATGGATCCTGAGATGGCGGCCGAGATCACGCTGCAGCCGATGCGGCGCTTCGGCCTGGATGCAGCGATCGTTTTTTCGGACATTCTGGTCATAGCGTATGCTCTGGGGGCGACTGTGCGTTTTGAAGAAGGCGTGGGCCCGCTTTTGACCCGTTATGAGGAGATCACGCACATAGACCGGGATCCGGCGAGTTGGCGACAGAAACTGGCTCCGGTCTATGACACGCTGCGCTTGGTGCGAGAGGGGCTCAATAGCGGCAAGACGTTGATCGGCTTTGCTGGAGCACCATGGACGCTGGCAACTTACCTGGCAGAAGGTGGTGGTTCGACGGACCAGCGCGCGGCCAAGCTCTGGGGCTATCGCGATCCAGAGAGGTTTCTGGAAATGCTGGAGCTGCTGAGCGAGTGCGTCGCCGATCATCTGATAGAACAGCTGAAGGCAGGCGCTGATGCGGTGCAGATTTTCGACAGCTGGGCGAGTGGACTGTCTGCCGATTGTTTTGAGGAGTGGGTGATCGGGCCGACGCAGCGAATCGTAACGAGAGTGCGCAAAGAGATCCCGAACGCACGCATCATCGGGTTTCCCCGAGGAGCGACTTTGCAAGGCTATCGCCGTTACGCAGAGGTTTGTGGTGTCAACGCGGTATCGCTGGACACAGCCGTACCACTTGACTGGGCAGTGGAGATGTTGAGTCCACTCTGTGCACTTCAGGGGAATGTTGACCCGCTTCTCCTTCTTGCGGGAGGCGAGAGGCTTGTGCGCAAGGCTCGCGAAAGCTGTGCACTGACCTCAGGTAAGGCCTTTATTTTCAATCTTGGTCATGGCGTAGTACCCCAAACGCCGCCAGAACACGTCATGGCCTTGCTGCAAGCGGTCCGGGCACCTTTATGAGGGTGGCGGTCGTTCTCTTCAATCTGGGTGGACCAGATCGACCGGAGGCGGTGCGACCGTTTCTGAGTAATCTTTTCTGTGATCCGGCGATCATCTCATTGCCTGCGATCGTGCGTTTGCCGCTTGGTCATTTCATCGCCTGGCGACGGGCGCCAGTGGCACGGAAGATTTATGAAAAAATCGGCGGCCGGTCACCCATTGTTGCTGAAACCGCGGCTCAGGCAGGGGGGCTTCAGTCCGTACTCGAAGCCCATGGACACGAGGCCAAAGTGGTGATGGCGATGCGCTACTGGAAACCTTTCGCGGCGGCGGCGGCGGCCGAGATCAAGGCGTTTGGCCCCGAGCAAATCGTATTGCTGCCGCTCTACCCCCAGTATTCGACCACGACCACGGCATCGTCGTTGCGTGACTTCCAGGATGCAGCAAGACAGGCGGGGCTTAGTCAGCCCGTCCGCAGGGTGTGCTGTTTTCCCGATGAACGAGGATTTATCGCGGCCCAGGTCCGTCTGCTGCGGATCGCACTTCAAGCCCGGCGTGAGGGGGTTTCCTATCGGGTATTGTTTTCTGCCCATGGTCTGCCCAAACGGATTGTCAGCCAGGGTGATCCCTATCCGCTGCAGGTGAACACCACGGTGCGAGCAATCGTGGCAGGCCTCGGTGAAGAGATCGAACATGTGGTCTGCTATCAGAGCCGGGTGGGACGGCTTGAGTGGATCGGGCCTGCGACCGATGCGGAAATCGCCAGGGCTGGTGATGAGGGCAAGGGCGTCATTGTGGTCCCGGTGGCGTTCGTCAGCGAGCACTCAGAAACTCTGGTTGAGCTCGACATCGAATATGGGCATCTGGCGAAAGCCAATGGCGTGGTCGATTATATCCGGGTGCCGACGGTGGGAACGGCGCCAGAGTTCCTTGAGGGGCTGGGCACGCTTGTCGACGCGGCCTTGAGGAGCAGAGGGGTGGTCAGTTCGGGGCCAGGGCGCATCTGCCCGCAATCCTGCTCTGGCTGCGGCTATGGTCTGAATGAGGGGGCAAGGGCGTGATGGCAGCGGGGACGGCTTATCTTTGGGTCAAGGCGTTTCACATCATTTCGGTGATCGCATGGATGGCAGGAATGCTCTACCTGCCAAGGCTCTTCGTCTACCATTGCGAGGCCGCTCCTGGCTCGGAGGCGTCCGAGCGCTTCAAGGTCATGGAACGGCGGCTGCTCAAGGCGATCATCAATCCGGCCATGGTGGCAACCTGGGGTTTTGGGGTTACGCTGGTCATCATGAGTGGAGCTTGGCAGTTTGGCTGGTTCCACGTGAAATTCCTTCTTGTGCTGGCCATGAGCGGGGTCCATGGGCTTTTTGCCCGCTGGACACGGTTTTTTGCCCAGGACCGCAACACGCGGCCAGCGCGATTCTACCGCATCTGGAACGAGGTGCCGACGGTGCTGATGATAGCGATCGTGATCCTGGCCACAGTCAAGCCGTTCTAGAAAATGGTCCAGGTGCCTCTTGTGGAGACTTTGCAATGGCACTAAATCAGGCTATAAGGCTTTAGTTCCCCAACACGCCACGGGCTGACGCGCAGGTAGAGGCGCGCAGAACCGGCCGAGACCGGCCTGGCGTATCGTTCAAATCCGTTGATGTCGTCTGGGCGTCTTGAGGTCGTCTGGAACCCATCCGGCCCGCCCTTCCACTTGCTCAGGTGTTTCTTTCATGACTGTTCAAGACGGCCTGCAGGCCATGAAGCTGCAGGATCTCAAAGCCAAATCCCCCACTGAACTGCTCGCTTTCGCCGAAGAGCTTGAAATCGAAAACGCGTCGTCCATGCGCAAGCAGGACATGATGTTTGCTATTCTCAAGGAACTGGCAGAGCGCGACGTCGAAATCACTGGCGGAGGCACGCTCGAAGTGCTGCAGGATGGTTTTGGCTTTCTGCGCTCCCCGGAGTCGAATTATCTTGCAGGTCCCGATGATATCTACGTCAGCCCCTCACAGATCCGGCGGTTTGGCCTTAGAACCGGCGATACGGTGGACGGACCCATTCGCAGTCCCAAGGATGGCGAGCGCTATTTTGCGCTTCTGAAGGTATCGACAATCAATTTTGAGCCCCCGGAAGCGACCAAGCACAAGGTGCATTTCGACAATCTGACGCCGCTTTATCCGACAGAGTGGCTGAAGATGGAGATCGAGGATCCCACATTGAAGGATCGCACTGGCCGGGTGATCGATATTGTGGCACCGCAGGGCAAGGGCCAGCGCGCGCTCATCACCGCGCCTCCTCGGACTGGTAAAACCGTTATCCTGCAGAACATCGCACGGGCGATCGCGGCTAACCATCCGGAGTGCTACCTGATCGTGCTGCTCATCGACGAGCGGCCCGAGGAAGTCACCGACATGCAGCGTACGGTGAAGGGAGAAGTGATTTCCTCGACCTTCGACGAACCGGCGCAGCGCCATGTGCAGGTGGCCGAAATGGTTATCGAAAAGGCCAAGCGGCTCGTCGAGCACAAACGCGACGTGATCATATTGCTCGATTCGATCACCCGTCTTGGCCGTGCCTATAACACCGTAGTGCCGTCTTCGGGCAAGGTTCTGACCGGCGGCGTCGATGCCAATGCGCTACAGCGGCCCAAGCGCTTTTTTGGCGCCGCGCGCAATATCGAGGAAGGCGGGTCGCTGACGATCATCGCCACCGCTCTGATCGACACCGGCAGCCGCATGGACGAAGTGATTTTCGAAGAGTTCAAGGGCACAGGTAATTCGGAAATCATCCTCGACCGCAAAGTTGCCGACAAGCGTGTGTTTCCGGCGATCGATATCCTGCGCTCCGGTACCCGCAAGGACGAGCTGCTGGCTGACAAGGGCACGCTGTCGAAGATGTATGTGTTGCGCCGGATTCTGGCGCCGATGGGCACGGTTGATGCCATCGAGTTCCTGCTCGATAAGCTACGTTCGTCCAAGAACAACGCCGATTTCTTCGAGAGCATGAACACCTAGGGGCGGGGATCACATCGTCTTGGTTCAGGGAGGCCCCATAGTGGCCTCTATTGACCAGGGCTTTGTGGCGGGCGCACAGTGTTGGTGAAACCGAGGGCGTAGATGATGGCCGAGGAAGAACACGAGCGTGCCCATTTTCGGGCCATGAGCCAGAGCACGGCTGAGGACTGGAGCAAGATCAGCAGCGCCGCACATAGTTTCAACCGGGCATTACCGGAACGGGTTCTCGCCCATCTGAAGCTGCTCGAAGGGGATTGCGGCGGGTTTGCTGTCGATCGACTGGAACATTGCCTGCAATCGGCCAGCCTAGCCTACCGCGATGGTATGGACGAGGAGTATGTGGTTTGTGCGCTTCTTCATGACATCGGTGACACGCTTGCTGGACATAATCATGCCGAGCTTGCGGCGACGATCCTAAGGCCCTTCGTCAGTGAAGAAAATTGGTGGATGCTGCAGCACCACGGCATTTTCCAGGGCTATTACTTTTTCCATCACCTCGGCCTTGATCGCAATCTGCGCGATAAGT
>JAKBAU010000178.1:0-5851 GCA_021808875.1 Pseudomonadota bacterium
CAGGCACGCGCAAAGGCGGCGTTCTCGGAGAGAAAACCGTAACCGGGATGGATGGCTTCAGCTCCGGTCCGCTCGGCCGCCTTGATGAGCCGGTCCGGATCAAGATAGGACTGCGCGACAGGTGCGGGCCCGATGAGGACTGCCTCGTCAGCCAGCGCCACATGTGGCGCTGCGGCATCGGCCTGCGAGTAGACCGCCACGGTGCGATAGCCGCAGGCCTTCGCGGTACGCAGGATGCGGACGGCGATTTCGCCACGATTGGCGATCAGGATCTTGTTGAAGTTGCGCCTGTCCATGTCGTTATGCATCCTCCGCCCAGCGCGGCTTGCGCTTCTCGATAAAGGCGGCAACGCCCTCGCGTCCCTCCGCACTCAGCATGCAGCGGGCAAAGCCCTCCGCGGCAAAATCGAGTGCCTCACCGCGCGGGCGGCGCAGGGCCTCGAAGACAATTGCCTTGGTGACGGCATTGGCGCCGGGAGCGCAACGCGCGATCTGCGCCAATACCGTGATACACTGACCCTCGAGATCCTCTGCACCATCAGCAAGGATATGACCGATCCCAAGACGCACCGCCTCTGCGCCGGTGAAGCGTGCGCCGGTGAGCATCAGCCTCCTGGCCTCAGTCAACCCCACGCGCTCCACCACGAAGGGCGCGATCTGCGCCGGGGGGATGCCAAGGCTGGTCTCGCTCAGCTGGAAGCGCGTCTCTTTCTCCACGATGGTGACATCACCCACGCAGGCAAGTCCGAGCCCGCCACCCACCGCGCCGCCTTCGACCAGCATCACCACGACCTGCGGCTGCTCATTCAGCTTGATCATCAGATCGCCGAAGCTGCGATTGGAACGGGCGATCTGGCTGGCATCGCCTGAGCCCTGCATGCCTGACTTGAAGCCCTTGATGTCGCCCCCGGCGCAGAACACCCCACCATTGCCGCGCAACACCAGGGTACGGACGCTGCGATCTTCGCGCACCTGATCGAGTACGGCGTGCAGTTCGCCCACGATCTCCGCGGAAAGAGCATTGCGTGCCTCGGGTCGATTGAACCAGATGCGCAGCACACTGTTCTGCCGTTCAACAATGAGCGCCTTGGTTTCTTGCTGCTTAGTCATGTCCGCGTCCCTCACATCCGGGCGATGCCAAAACTGTTGGGCGTTACCGTGCGGTGGCGTGCCTCCCAGCAGGTTTCGAGCAGAAAGCCCAGCACCTTGCGGGTGTCACGGGGATCGATCAGCCCGTCATCCAGCATGTGACCGGAGGTGTAAAAGGCGTCGGACTGGCCATCGAAATGCTGGATCAGCATGGCCTCCTGCGCCTTCATCTGCGCCTCATCGAGGGTCACACCCTTGCGCGCGGCTCCCGCCTGCATCACCTGCGTCATGGTCCGCGCGGCCTGTTCGCCACCCATTACACCGGTCCTGGCATTGGGCCAGGAGAAGACGAAATCCGGATCATAGCCTCGCCCGCACATGCCGTAATTACCTGCCCCAAAGCTGGCGCCGATCATGAAGGTGAGGCGTGGTACACTCACATTGGTCACCGCCTGGATCATCTTGGAACCGTGCTTGATCATGCCGGCGCGCTCATAGGCCTTGCCGACCAGATAGCCAGTGGTGTTCTGCAGAAACACCAGCGGTATTTCTGCCTGGTCGCAAAGCTGCAGAAACTGCGCCGCCTTGGTGGCACCATCCGGATCGATCGGACCATTATTGCCGATCAGTCCGACAGCGTGACCGTGCACTTCGGCCTGCAGACAGACCGTGGAGAGGCCATAAAGCGGCTTGAAATCGAGGATCTCCGAGCCGTCAACCAGCCGCGCCACCACTTCGCGCACGTCATAGGGTTTGCGATAGTCGAGGGGCACGATGCCGGCGACCTCATCAGGATCGTAGGCTGGCGCGGTCACAGCCTTTGGCCGGAGTGACGGGCAGCGCGTATTCCACTGCAGGCGCGCGACCACCTCGCGGGCGATCAGCAGACCATGGGCATCATCTTCAGCCAGATATTCGGCGAGGCCCGAGACCGTGGCATGCATCTCCGCCCCGCCCAGTTCTTCCTCGCTGGCCACCTCGCCGGTAGCCGCTTTCAGAAGTGCAGGTCCGGCGAGAAACGCCTTGCCACGCCCCTTCACGGCGACAACATAATCACTCAGGCCGGGCATATAGGCACCGCCTGCAGTAGATGCCCCATGCAGGACCGTGACCACCGGACAGCCTGCCTTGGACAGCCGCGCCAGATTGGCAAAGAGCCCGCCACCGACGACGAAGCCCTCCACCGTGTATTTCATGAGGTCCGCGCCCGCACTTTCCACCAGATGCACGAAGGGCAGCTTCTTCTGGAGGGCAATCTCCTGGCAGCGCCGCAGGCGATAGCCGCCAGCGGCCGTCATGGCACCGGCATTAATGCCGCTGTCATCGACGACGATGGCAACGCGCACACCCGCGATAAAGCCGATGCCGGCGATGACATTGCCGCCTGGGATGGAACGATCAGGATCCTTGGTGTCGAGGAGATAGCCGGCGGCATTGCCGATTTCGAGAAAGGGCAGCCCTGGATCAAGCAGCCGTGTCAGCCGCTCATGCGGGGTGAGCTGCCCGCGCGCATCAAAATGAGCCTTGCGCTTTTCGGATTCGCGGCGGGAGCGGCCGTTGATCTCCCCAAGCCGTTCGACCAGCGCCAGCATCTCGGCGCGGTTGGTCCTGAATGCTTCGCTGCCTGTGCTGATCTTGGAAACGAACCGCGGCATGCGTTGTCCTTCTCAGAGAAGATGGTCCCGCCTGGCCAGCGCCCGGGGAATTTCGACCGGTACCTCGAGCAGCAGTTGGGCATAGCCTTTGCCTTGCGGATCGTTACGCAGGCTGGCCACACCGCCACCTCCCAGCACCTCGTGGAGGAGAAAATTGAGCGCCGACGGTCCCGGCAGCACGAAGCGCTCCACTTTGCCTTCAAGAAAATGGGCAAAGCGGGCAGCAACCACCTCCGTGCTCAAGGAGCGGCAGATATAGGGAAAATAATCTGTCCGCCGGGCGATGACACCGATATTGGCCTTGTTGCCCTTATCGCCGCTTCTGGCCCACGCCAGGGCAATGAGGGGCACGGGTACGGGATCTTCGAGTGCGGAGGGCAGCGGCGGGGCCGGATGCACCAGCTGTGTGGGATCAAAGTGTGTACCAGGAGCATCGGCAAGGTTATGCAGACGTCCGTCGACCTCGACACCGATGGATACTGTCCTCTTGGGCAGCATGAAGGAAAAGAGCCGAGCCACTGGCATCGGCTTGGGCCGGCCACCAGCAAAGCCGGAAAGTCCGGGCGGCGTCGCCAGTCCAAGTCCTGTCGCCTCCTTGAGAAGGATGCCAATGCCGCTGGCGTCAGGATGCTTGGCCGCAATCTTCACTGCCACTTCACGCGCCGAGTTGATGCGCCGCTGCGGACCAAACTGTGACTCCGCGCCGATGACCTCGATGCTGGTCTCGGTAAATTCCGGCAGATTTAGTCCGCGCAACGTCCGCCGCGCGCGCTTGAATACTGCCTCGGCAAAGCGCTCGGCCTTGCGGCTGGCATCAATACCATAAAAGCTCATGCTGAGGCCGCCGCGAAACCCATCGAGATAGGTTGCGCAGACCTTGTAGCTGTCGGGTGCCGGCCGGCCTTTGGCACCGCAGACCCTTACGCGGTCCTTGCCTTCCGCGCTGATCGAGACGCGGGAAAAATCGCAGGCAACATCCGGCAGGAGATAGGCTTCAGGATCACCGATCTCATACAGCATCTGCTCGGACACTGTGCCGACATTGACCACTCCACCGGAGCCCTCCGGCTTGGTGCAGATGAAGCTGCCATCCGCCACCACTTCGGCGATCGGGTAACCGATATCTTCCAGACGGTCGATCACGCTCTCCCAGTCGGTGAAATTGCCACCGGTGGCCTGCGGCCCGCATTCGAGAATGTGCCCGGCGAGACTGCCGCCGGCGAGCTTGTCCCAGTCCTCCACTTGCCAGCCAAATTCATGGATCAGGGCGCCCAGTGTAACGGCGCTGTCGACACAGCGTCCGGTAATGACAATGTCTGCGCCTTCATCGAGCGCCTTGGCGATGGGAAAGGCCCCGAGATAGGCATTGACCGAGAGAATTTTGTCGGGAGCAGGAAAGCCCTCTCCGGAAAACATTTCGGCCGGAGCAGCGCGTGCCAGCTCCTCCTTCTGCGCCAAAAGATCATCACCGGTCACTGCCGCAACCTTTAGCGCGAGCCCACGCTCAGCGAGGAGTGCACGCACAGCCGCCGCACAGGCCTGCGGGTTCACACCGCCCGCATTGGCAATGATCTTCACCTTCTGACGGGCGATTTCAACCAGGTTGGGTTTCAGCGTCAGCGATATAAAATCGGTCGCGTACCCCATCTCCGGCTTCTCTGCGCGCGCGCGTGCGAGAATCGACATGGTGATTTCAGCGAGATAGTCATAGACGATGTAGTCGAGCCCGCCTGCCCGCAGCAGCTGCGGCGTGGCCATCGCTGCGTCACCCCAAAAGCCGCTGGCGCCACCGATGCGAACAGTTCTTTCCATCTTCGCCTCCCCGGCCCGCGCCACGTCTCGCGGCAAGCAGTTCTATTAACGCCTGCCAAAGCCGGCAAGCAACGCTCTTCAACTCTCGTTACGTCAACTTGCCATTGCGATCACGCAGAGAGACGATGTTGCACTGCGCAACGTCCGGGCTCTTTGTAGTGTCGTGCAGACGTCCTCCTGACGCACAGTACAAGCCTTCTGCTTTTTCGTGCCGGGTGATGCAACCCTGGTCTGGCGACTGCAGCAAAAAACCGTTCCTGCTATTGAACAGATCCTAATCTGAAAAGGCCACCGCTTTGATGCGCAGGCTCACTATGTCGCAGGCATTATCTTTGCCTCCAGGCGTAAACCTGAAACACTCGGTTTCCTGGGCAGGGCAAATCAGACGACACGTTCCCCGCTGTCAATTCGCTCACGCCAGCACGCGGTCAGGAAGCCCCTCTGTCGTGCCCAGGCCAGGCTTGCACCATCATCTGTTCGGGCCGCGCGGTTCAAAAGCCCGCAGCCTTGCCGTTAGGCATGCCATTTATGATCTGATCGAGATATTCGCTAAGGCCATAGCCGACCATGCCATTGCAGCGATATTCGGTCATGCCCTCGGTGATGCGTGTAATCAGTTCGGTACCATCTGCTGCAGTGCGGCGGTTGCGCAGGGGGATAAGTGACAATACCCGGCCGGTGACCTCGTAGCTCTTGCCTCCATGGGTTTTGACGCTGGCGCGCAGCGCCGTCTGACAATCGTCCGGGTCCCACTCGCTTTCAATGCGGCAGGTGCTGATCAGGTCATAGGCGCCATCGCTGAACACCATGCCGCCCTCGCGCACGTCACCTTCGCCATTTCCGATCACCGACAGCATCATGCCGAAATCGCGTCCAAAATTCATCGGGCACCAGCGATACCAGTCAATGGCCTGCCAGTATCGCGGTCCCCACGACTTATCACGCAGGCCGTAGCCGGAGAGCGCATAGCGTTCGCTGCCGACGACAAATTCTCCAGTGGCGGCGCAATGCTGCTCGTAATGGGCCTTGGCAAAGGATTTTTCGGGATCAATCGCGAGGGCAGAGCCGTCTGTGTTGATGGTCTCCCCGCCATACATGGGTGAGACGCCTTCATAATCGAGCACGATCTCGCAGGCCAGCACTGGATTGTTCCTGAACGCGGTCTTCGGGTCGGCCATCTGCTTTGGCTGCGCCAGGACGAGGATATTGCCGCTATAACTGAGCTTGAGACGCTTGAAGGGTTCGAGGACGTCGACCCTGAGGCCGCCCGCGTTCATTTGCGTGTTGCCGCTGAT
>JAKBAU010000178.1:5861-7471 GCA_021808875.1 Pseudomonadota bacterium
CGCGCTGGAACATGAAACCGACCCGACCATCTGGCAGATAAAGGCAGATGCTGACTTCCGCGTATCCTTCATTGGGACGGTTGCCGATCCGGAACCAGCCACCAAGCTGCGTGCCCGGATCAATCACGTTGAAATACATGCTCTCGTTATAGTTCTTCGCCTCACCCGGCGCGTGAGGAAATTCATCCGAAGGTTCGAGACGTACCTTCAGTCCCCGAGCCATTTCTGCCATGAACATGTCTCCACGTCTCGATTGCATTGATCCTGCGCAGTGGGCGCAGATCCATCTTTGCGGGTCACGATAGTCCGGCTGCAGGTGTATTCAAGCAAGACCTCGACACCATTGGCTCACTTATTTCCGGGGCTGCGGCAAAAGCACCGGCTTGGTACACAGCCCGTCATGCTGTTCGGCCACGGCGCGGTTGATCTCGGACAGGGGGTAGGTCTTGATCAGCCGCTCAACGGGCAGGCGCCCGGTCAGATAATAACCGAAGAGTTCGGGCAGGAAACTGTCAGGATCACTGTCCCCTTCAATGATGCCTTTGACCGAATGCCCGAACGTCATGGCCATGGTCATGTCTCCGGGCAGTTTCGTTCCAGGCGGCGGAATGCCCACCACGCCAAGCGTGCCATGCGGCGCCAGACAGGCCATCGCCCCTTCCAGCACCTCCGGCCGTCCCGTTGTGTCGAAGGCAAAATTGACGCCGACAGGACTGATTGCACGCACCGCCTCCGCCAGCGGCTTGCCGTCGGCGGGATCGATCACATGGCTCGCGCCAAATTCGAGCGCAAGACGCCGACGCACCGCAAGCGGCTCGACCACGATCAGCGGCTTGCATGCACGCAGCATGCCCGCCATCACCGCGCTGAGGCCAACCGCACCACCGCCGAGCACCAGCAGACTTGAGCCCGTCTCGCAGTCAAGTGACCGCAGGATCGCACCAGCGCCGGTCTGCACGCCGCAGCCGAATGGCGCCAGCACTTCGAACGGAATGGTGCTGGGTGCCTTCACCACATTGCGCTCATAGGCCAGGCAATGGGTTGCAAACGAGGATTGCGCGAAGAAGGCGCCGGCCAGGGGCTTGCCGTCGGCACTGAGTGGCGTGCTGCCATCCGGCCTTGCGCCAGTGTAATTCAGCATCGGCATGGAGTAACAATAGGAGGCTAGGCCCTTGTCACAATTGGGGCAGTGGCCGCAGGAGCGGAAGGTAACAACCACGCGATCCCCGGGTGCGACCTTTTTGATCTCGGCCCCCACCGCTTCAACCACGCCAGCGCCCTCATGACC
Organism: Pseudomonadota bacterium; assembly: GCA_021808875.1. The sequence goes on from JAKBAU010000178.1 coordinate 7,150, forward strand.
AAGGACACCAGGAAGCGGGATGATGGCACCGGCCTGTGCAACGATGTCAGTGTGACAGACTCCGACCGCTTCGATGCGCACCAGGATTTCGTCGGCCCGTGGTGCTTCAAGCTCGACGGCGCGGATCTCGAAGGGCTGTTGCGGCGCCGGGGTAACTGCGGCGGTGATCTTCATGCGAGTTTCTCCTGTCGCCTATTGCGGGCCTGCTGATGCGCCGTCGAACCAGTCTTTGAACCCCGCGGGCGCATAGGGGCCGATGCAGACCTGCTCCAGCACACCAATGCCCTTGCGTGAACCATCATTGGCACGCACGACCTGTTGG
>JAKBAU010000179.1 GCA_021808875.1 Pseudomonadota bacterium
CCTGGCCCTTATTTGGCTTAAAGCCAGGGATACAACCCAGATGGGTGCAGATTGCCACGAGCACGAGATATTCGGGTTGGAGAGAGCGCGACCAGTTCTCCGCGTAGGCCGGCTGCTGCTTGGCCTTGGAATTAGGGTCGCTCAGCTTGGCCAGCAGAGCGGGTTCCTTCAGCGTTGCCAGCATCGGTGAAGTGCGGTTGACCACAAAAATCGGCTTGGAACGCCACATGACCAGGATCTGCTGGCCCGGCTCGATCTTGGAAACATCGACCGCCAGAGGTCCGCCAGCAGCCAGAACGTCACTGCTGGGTTCCATTTGCTGGATAAACGGCCAAAGGGCGATGGCCCCGCCTACCGCAGCGAAAGCGCCCGTAGCGACATAAAGAAAGTCTCGCCGCTTGATCTCGCCCGCTGATACCGAATGATCGCTCACTGCCGCAATCCTTGCGATGGATTCCCTACTACCCCATGTATGCTAGCCCGCACCAATCCCTCAAGTAAACAATTCCGACACTTCGCCGCAGGGGGCTAAAACCCTGCTACCTCGAGATCAGCCGGCACCGGTCCGTTCAGCAGGCTGCGGGCAGTGACCAGGGGCATTTCATCGGCCCCTTCGCTCAGGCTTTGGCGCAAAAGCCCATAAACCGGCCCCACCGACCCAACCAGGGCAGCCGCCAGGTCTGCGCCCTGAAGGCGCTGCGCCAGAAACAGGGCTGCGACGAGGTCTCCTGCGCCATGCGGAACCCCATCAAGTCGCGGTGTCGTAGCATAGGCGATCTGGTCTGCCGTCACTGCCAGCGTACCGATTCGGGGGCCATCCGGGACCGAGGTGGCCAGCACCAAGGGACGGCCAAGCCTGCGGGCGGCATCGCGCGCCTCAGCAGAATCCCGCACCGACATGGAGGCAAGGCTCGCCAGTTCAAAGGCATTGGGGGTAACGATGTCGGCCAGGGGCAGCAGCTGGGACGCCATCGCCTCGGCAACCCCATGTTTGGCATAGGCCCGGCCCTCGTCTCCAAATACCGGGTCGAGGCAGTACAGAGCGTGTGGATTGGCCTTGCGGACTGCCCGCACCGCTGCGGCCACCACCGCGGCCTGCTCGGCGGAGCCAAGGTAACCGGACAGTACGGCGTCGCAGTGCTCAAGCCAGCCGGACCTGGCCATACCATCCAGCAATCGGGCCATGAGCTCAGCGCTGACCGGTTCGCCAGTGACCGCCTTGCGCCCGGCGTGGCCGGACAGGTTCACGCTCGGAATGGCCCACACTTCGTGGCCGAGATATTGCAGCGCAGGTCGGGCCGCTCCCTGACCGACATGGCCGTACACGACTTCAGACTGTATCGAGAGAATGTTCATGAGCTGATGCTAGCGCCAAACTTGGCGAAGCGGGAGCCATGCGCTAGGTGTCGCATATGCTGTCCCGGAGCCTATCATGCTCAAGCCCATCACGCCTCGTCGCTCGGTCCTCTATATGCCCGGTTCCAACCTGCGGGCGATGCAGAAAGCCCGGACGCTGCCATGCGATGCAGTGATCCTGGATCTTGAAGACGCGGTCGCACCTGATCAAAAGGAGCTGGCCCGCGTTCAGGTCACGGACATGGTCCGCCAGAAGGGCTTCGGCAAGCGCGAGGTCATCATCCGCATCAATGCGCTCGCAACCCCTTGGGGTGCCGCTGACCTCGCCGCGGCCAAGGCGGCTGCGCCGGATGCCGTCCTGGTCCCAAAGATCAGTGCCACCGCCGAACTTGCCGCGTTAGAGTCTCGCCTTGGAGACAGCAATTGTCGTCTGTGGGCCATGATCGAGACCCCGCAAGCCATACTGCGTCTAGAATCGCTTGCCGCTGCGGGCGGCCGCCTGAGCTGCTTTGTGATGGGCACCAACGACCTCGTCAAAGAACTGCACGGCCGACACACCGAGGACCGGGCCGGCATTGCAGCCGCGCTCACCCTCGCGGTCGCAGCGGCACGCGCCAACCATCTGGCTGTCCTCGACGGGGTCTATAACGATATCAACAACCTCCCAGGCTTCGAGGGCGCCTGCCGCCAGGGGCAAGCCTTCGGTTTCGATGGCAAGACCTTGATCCACCCAAGCCAGATTGATCCGTGTAATCAGATATTCGCTCCGGATGCGGCCGAGGTCGCCGCCGCGCGCAAGATCATCGCGGCCTTCGATGCGCCGGAAAACCTGGGCAAGGGAGCCATCGCTCTGGACGGTCGCATGGTCGAACGTCTGCATGCCGACATCGCGCGCCAGACCGTGGCGCTTGCTGACGCCATCGCTGCACACAAGGGGGAATGACATGCAAACGGACCGGGGTCGCTATTTCGAGGATTTTTCCATCGGAGAAGACATCGTACATCCAACACCGCGCACGCTCAATCTGGGTGATGCCGCCCTTTACATGGCACTGTACGGCTCGCGCTTTGCCCTCCAGGCGGATAGTAGCGCCCGCGCGCTTGGCTACCCACAGGCTCCCCTGGATGATCTGCTCGTGTTCCACACGATCTTCGGCAAGTCTGTTCCCGATATCTCCCGCAACGCGGTCGCCAACCTCGGTTATGCGGAAGGCCGCTTTCTCAAGCCTGTTTTTGCAGGCACCACGCTGCGGGCACATTCGCGCGTTTTGGGATTGAAGGAGAACTCCAACGGCAAGACCGGCATAGTCTGGGTCAGAACGACCGGGATTGATGATCATGGCGATGAGGTACTCAGCTATGTGCGTTGGGTCATGGTCAATAAGCGTGATCCTGACAAGCCCTGCGTACGCGAAGGAGTGATCCCGCAGCTACAGGGTGCCGTTTCGGCCGATGCGCTGAGGGCACCGGAGGGCGTTGATTTCTCCAAGTTTGAGCCCCGCGATTCCGGCTCTGAACTTTGCTGGAATGATTACACGCAAGGTGACAAGATTGATCATGTCGACGGCATGACCGTGGAAGAAGCCGAGCACATGCTCGCCACACGGCTTTATCAGAACACCGCACGCGTGCATTTTGATCAGTATGCGCAGGGCCAGGGGCATGTCGGAAGGCGTTTGGCGTATGGCGGCCACACCATCAGCATCGGTCGCGCAATGTCTTTTAACGGTCTGGCGAATGCCTTCAGTCTACTGGCGGTCAACAGTGGACAGCACGTTTCCGGGGTGTTTGCGGGCGACACGCTCTACTGCTGGAGTCAGGTCCTCGACAAGGCCGCTATCGCCGGACGCAGTGATTGCGCCGCCCTTCGCTTGCGCCTGATTGCGACCAAAAACGTGCCATGCCGCACCTTCCCCTACCAACGTTCAGACGGCACCTATGCGCCTGAAGTTGTACTGGACTTTGATTACTGGGCGCTGATGCCGCGGCGAGCTGGATGACGGATCTGATCGAAACTTACCGCGCACGGGTCTTCACCGGAGAGCTTGCACGCGATCCGTTGCAGGAGCGGGCCGCCGAGCGGCTGGCCCAGCTGGCGCGCCAGCTGGCACGCTATCGGCCGGGGCGGCGGGGGTTCTTCACCCGTGCCGAGCCACCACCGCGCGGCCTTTACATCTGGGGCGATGTCGGGCGTGGCAAGTCCATGCTCATGGACCTGTTTTTCAGTGCCGTTCCACTGCCCAGGAAAAGGCGCGTCCACTTCAACGCGTTTATGGGCGAGGTGCATGGCTTGATCCATGCCGAACGGCAAAAAGAAGGAACCAAGGATCCAATCCCTCCTGTAGCCGGCCTGCTTGCAGCGCGCGCAACAGTTCTGTGCTTCGATGAGTTTCAAGTTACCGATGTCGCGGACGCCATGATCCTGGGCCGGCTGTTTGAACAGCTGTTCGCGCTTGGTGTTGTAGTGGTGGCGACCTCCAATACGTCTCCGGTTCGGCTATATGAAGGTGGCCTCAATCGCCAGCTCTTCCAGCCTTTCATCGCCTTGATTGAGCAAACGCTCGACATCGTCGAACTGAACGGCAAGGAGGATTATCGTCGCCGCCAATCCGGTGATGATGATCTCTATATCTATCCACTCGGCCCTCTGGCCAGGCGGAAAATGGATCTGGCATGGCAGCGGCTGACTGGCGGTGCAGCCTGCTTGCCTGCGCAGCTTTCGGTGCTGGGGCGCACCATACGGGTGCCGGCCGCCAGTGACGGCGTGGCCCGATTTCATTTTGATGACCTGTGCAATGCACCTCTTGCCGCGAATGATTATCTAGCAATTGCCCGTGATTTCCACACCGTTTTACTTGACGATATTCCGGTTATGAGCCCGGTAATGCGCAATCAGGCACGACGTTTCGTTCTTCTGATCGACACATTTTACGATGAGAAGGTACGCCTCGTCTGCTCTGCGGCCGCACCTGCAGACAGCCTCTACCCTGAAGGCGACGGCGCAGATGCGTTCCGCCGAACCGCCTCCAGATTGGTTGAAATGCAGAGTGACGCTTACAACCCTCGTCCGTTTGCCGAGAGTGTCGGCTAGGAGAATGCGACCATGATCGAGGATCTGGTCACGACTTTCTGCATCATTGTTGCAGCCATCGTGCTTTACCGCTTCCGCGCCCCGATCATCGACAGGCTCAGGCGTTTCGATCATGAAAATCGCGTTCGCATCGCGCAGCAGGAGCGCGAAAGCGATGATCCGGTAGCTCATTTCCGCCATGCCTTGGCAATCGCGGAGGACCAGGTCGAGGCCATCAGCGAGATCCGGGTTCACGACGAGCGGCTGGGAACCGGTGTGACACGCTTTCTCTTCCTTGGCGAACAATTCATCCTTCGGTCTGAGGCCGAACGCGCCCGCGCCGAGAAAATCCGCGCGATTACCATGGAATATTACCGCGAACTGCCACGCGCTCTTTACGTCCGCGACGAGGAAAAACTCAGAAGCTAGTGGCGATGCCGCGGCAAGGGGCTCAGGCCGCTTCACCACGCATCAGTCGCGGAAGTTTTCCAACAGCACCGCCTGCATTGCGCATCAAGAACCGGCGCAACGGCCCAATCTGATCAACCAGGCCCATACCAAGGTCCCGGCTCAGACGCAAAGGCGGTATGTCATTGGAGAAGATACGGTTGAAGGCATCCATGGAAAATCCCATGAGAGTGGACTCGAAGCGGCGCCAGCGCTCATAGCGACGCAGAGTGTCGATGCGTCCAAAATCGAGCCCGAGCCGGGCGGCATCGAGTACACACTCCGCAAGCGCTGCGATATCCTTAAGCCCGAGATTAAAGCCCTGACCGGCAATAGGATGGATGCCGTGGGCGGCATCGCCAATCAAGGCAAAGCGGGGTTTCACATATGAACGCGCCAGGTGGAATTTGAGCGGATAGGACCAGCGTGGCCCACTGACCGAAGTGGCGCCAAGATGCGCCCCAAAGCGACGGGCTATTTCCGCATCGAACGCATCGGCGGCAAGGCTCATGTAAAGCGGTGCCAGATCAGCCCGTTCCGTCCATACAAGTGAACTGCGATTGCCGGTCAGAGGCAGAATGGCAAAAGGCCCGGCAGGCAGAAAATGTTCGTAAGCCGTGCCGTTATGGGGAAGCTCATGGGTTACCGTTGCGACAATTCCGCATTGGGGATAGGACCAGCCGATGATGCCGATCCCGAACTCTTCGCGCAGGCGCGAGGTCCGTCCATCCGCCGCAACCAGAAGGCGGGTGGCTAGGGATCTGCCATCTGAAAGCTGGACATCGACATGCTCGGGGACGCAGGTGGCCCGCTCTACGGCCAAGGGTGACAGCAGTTCAAGCCCGGTCGTCGCATCCACGGCCGCAAACAGGGCTCTGCGCAGATGACGGTTCTCGACGATATAGCCCATGGGCTCGCCGATCTCGTCGGCGTCAAAGTGCAAGGATAAAGGAGAGGGCGGGCGCCCTGCTGGGGCATCGGTCACAAGAATGTCAAGGATCGGCTGGGCTTCGTCTTGCAGCTGAGGCCAGATCGAGAGTGCCCGCAGCATACGCACCGAAGCGTAGGACAATGCGGTCACGCGGCCATCAAAACTGGCATCCAGACTTGCCGCCCGCGCGACCGGCTCGACCACAGCAATCCTCAGCCCGCCATGCGCCAGCGCAACGCCCAGGCACAGGCCGGCCATCCCTCCGCCGCCGATCACCACGTCATACTGGTAGAGCTTGTCCATGCCGGCACCTTACCCAGTCGGTCAGGGAAGACCAGTGGCGATATCGCCCAAGCACTGCGCAAAATCCAGCCATTGCCCAGATTTTGGGCAGCACTACCCGGCCTGTGGACAACAATTATCCATATTCGTGAGTGAGCAGGGCATTTTCTACTCCCTCGGTGTTCCTGCAGATCTTGGCGCCCGGTTGGCCCCGCCCACAATGATGCTAGGTCAAAAGGGAACCTGGCATGAAGCTCATCACGGCAATCATCAAGCCTTTCAAGCTTGATGCAGTACGCGAAAAACTTACGGCCCTGGGCATCGAAGGCATGACCGTGACCGAAGTGAAGGGTTTTGGTCGGCAAAAGGGCCATCGCGAAATTTATCGCGGCGCAGAATACGCGGTCAATTTTCTTCCCAAGGTCAAGATCGAGGTGGCGGTGACTGCAGACCTCGCTCAAAGCGTGGTCGAGGCGATGACCTTGGCGGCGCGCACCGGACAGATTGGTGACGGCAAGATCTTCGTCACTGGCATCGAGCATACGGTGCGTATCCGCACCGGCGAGACCGATCGAGACGCGCTCTGATCGCGCTCATTCATCCCAATCGTGCAATCTTAGCGAGGACATAATGACCACATGGAAGAGAGCCTGTAGATGGCTGGCGGTGGCAGCAGGGCTTGTGATGAGCACCATCACACCTGCTTTGGCTGCAACCCCTAAATTCGACAGCGGTGACACGGCCTGGATGCTGACGTCGAGCGCCCTGGTACTGATGATGACGATACCGGGGCTTGCCCTTTTTTATGGCGGCATGGTGCGCAAGAAGAACGTACTGGCTACATTGGCGCAAAGTTTCGGCGCGACCTGCATCATCACCGTCCTTTGGATGGTAATCGGCTATTCGCTGGCCTTTACGCCGAATGCACATGCCGGTCTCAATCAGCTCATCGGCGGCGTCAATGAACTTCTTCTCGGCAAGCTGGCATTAAACTCCGTAAGCCCTCTGGCGCCGACAATCCCGGAATCGGTATACATGTTCTTCCAGATGACGTTTGCGATCATTACTCCAGCTCTTATCGCAGGCGCCCTCGCGGACCGCATGAAGTTTTCCGCTTTCATGTGGTTCATGTCGCTGTGGCTCATATTCGTCTATTGCCCGATTGCCCATTGGGTGTGGGGCGGCGGCTGGTTGGGCAGCATGGGAGCTCTCGACTATGCCGGCGGCACGGTCGTCCATCTGAATGCCGGCACCGCAGCGCTCGTGACCTGTCTGGTACTGGGACGCCGTGTTGGCTATGGCACAGAAAACATGGCCCCGCACAATCTGGTGTTGAGCGTGATTGGTGCCTCATTGCTGTGGGTAGGCTGG
>JAKBAU010000180.1 GCA_021808875.1 Pseudomonadota bacterium
CTGGTCGCTTTGTCTGTGGGCAAGGGCTGTCAATTGAAGACGGAGTGCCTCGCCGTCGATCAAGCTTGACTCAGCCAAAGGGCTTGGGGTCACGGTGATTTTCCACGCTGGTCATACCCGCATACAATGCCCACTGCGCCGTCAAGGCAAGGAGGCGGTCATGCGCGCCATGCGTTTTGAAGCGGTCGGCAAGCCCCTGCATCTGCAGGAGTGTCCGACGCCCGTTCCCGACACCATGCAGGTCCTGGTCAAGGTTTCGGCCTGCGCGGTCTGCCGGACCGATCTACACGTCGTCGATGGCGAGCTTGCAGAGCCCAAACTGCCATTGATCCCAGGTCATGAGATTATCGGCCATATCGCGGCCTTGGGGCCTGGCGTGAAGGATTTTGTTCTCGGTGAGCGTGTCGGCATTGCCTGGCTGGGCTGGAGCTGCGGGCGCTGCGATTTCTGCCGGCGCGGTGAGGAAAACCTGTGTCCCTCTGCGCGCTTTACCGGCTATCAGCTTGATGGTGGCTTTGCCACGCATGTGTTGGCCGACGCGCGCTATGTTTTTGCCCTACCGGCTGGCTATTCGGATCAGGAGGCTGCGCCCCTGATGTGTGCGGGTCTGATCGGTTATCGTAGTCTGAAGATGGCCGGCAGCGGGACGCGGCTGGGGCTTTATGGCTTTGGTGCGGCCGCGCACATCGCCATCCAGGTCGCACGGAGTCGTGGGCAGGAGGTTTATGCTTTCGTCAGGCCCGGCGATAAGGCGGCGCAGAGTTTTGCGCGCGAAATGGGGGCGGTATGGGCTCAAGGCTCGGATGAACCTGCTCCAGTTGCGCTTGACGCAGCGATCGTGTTTGCACCGGTTGGGGCACTCGTGCCGATGGCGCTGCGCGCAGTGCGTCCGGGCGGTCGGGTGATCTGTGGCGGCATCCACATGAGCGATATTCCGGGCTTTCCCTATGCCATCTTGTGGGGCGAGCGCAGCGTGACCTCGGTTGCAAATCTGACGCGGGCGGACGCCGAGGAATTTCTGGCGCTGGCGGGACAGATCAAGATCCGCACCCACACCATCGCCTATCGCCTTGATGAGGCCAATGCTGCGCTGGATGATCTGCGGTGTGGGCGGGTCAATGGCGCTGCGGTGTTGCTCCCCTAGGGCGATGTCTGCGCGCGCAGCCACGCCAGATAGTCGGGATCGCCACCCTGCACTGCAAGGGTCAGAAAGCAGGGGGTGGTGTAGGGGTGTGCGGCGCGTGCCGCGGCAATGGCGGCATCGGCAAGGCTCTTGCGGGTTTTTATCAGAACCGCAACCTCTTCATCGCAGCTGAGCTTGCCATCCCACTCATAGACTGAGGTCATGGGGGCAGAGATGTTGACGCAGGCTGCGAGGCGGGAGCTGACGAGATCTTGACAGACCTTGAGGGCGCTGCCCCGATCCGGAAAGGTCGAATAGACGAGCACGAATTCTGACGCCGGCATTTCCAACATCCTAAATGCGAGGCGTGAAGGAACGGCGCAGGAAAGCTCGCCTCCTGCGCCGTTCGCCGAACCGATCTGGATGCAGATCTTAGACCAGCTTCAGATTCACCGCCTTGGGGCCGCGCTTATCTGCTTCGATGTCGAAACTGACGCGCTGACCTTCATTAAGGCCACGCAGTCCGGCTGCCTGCACCGCGGTGACGTGGACAAACACGTCTTTGCCGCCGCCTTCCGGGGCGATGAAGCCGAAGCCCTTAGTGGTGTTGAAGAATTTGACCTGACCTGTGGTCGACATCGTGTACTCTCCTGAAAGAAAAGAAATTGGCCGTCAAGACACCATGTCCAAGCCGACCGTCAATTCCGCGTCTGTCTTTCAGGAAAAGCGTCGTAGTCACTCCAAGCCGTCTGTACCAACCCCTGCTTCCCGCTGGTCGGTCATTCGCTGGACGCGCATGAAACTTTCTTTTGAGGCTCGCGCGGCCTTAACCTTAAAACTATAGGGCCACTTGCCGCAGTTGTCCACATGCCGTCCATATCCCCTAGGGGCAGTTGGCGGCTGGTTTGGCCAGCGCCGCCGCCATGAGGCCGCCACAGTAATATCCCACGGTCACAGCAAGGAGCTGATTTGGGGGGAGGATCTCATGGCCCGCTTTTTGCTCGCTTCCGCGTTATGGGCCGTTTGGGCGCTTTGGGCGCTTCCGGTCCAAGCCGCATCGATGGCAGTTGATGAGCCGGTGGTCCTGGCCCATGCCATTACCGCGGTTTGTGCCGGGATTGGAGAGTCGCAGGATGATCCGCGCTGGGCGGCGTATCCAGTGCGGATTGAATTTGCCAATGCGGCCAATCAATACATCGCTGGCGTCGATCTCACGCTCAAGCAGGGCCGAAGGGATCTGGCCCGTCTCAGCTGTTCGGGGGCCTGGCTCCTCTTCCAGCTTCCCAGCGGCAGATACGAGGTGTCGGCCAGGCGACAAGACGCGCCCCAGGCCGCCCCGGCCAGCGCTGCCTTCTCGCCCCCTGCCAAGGGGCAGAAGCGGGTGGTCCTCATCTTCAAAAACAAATCCTAGAGGGAAGCGAGGGGACAGGCGTCCGGTGTGTTTCCCGGATTTGTTTCTGTGATGCGGGGCGTGCGGCGCTAGGGGTGCGGGCTTGCTGTGGACATTGGCAACCCGCCATTGTGGTCTCAGTCCCAATTCTTTGGCGAGGAGAGTCATGACCGGATCCATCGATCCCACCCGTGCGCAATTTGACGCCTTCAAGGCGCTGCCGCGCGATACCCCCATTCAGATGCTCAATCTGATCCGGCTGAATAAGGACGCCAGATATCCTGTCGGCCATCCCAATCACGGCAAAGGAATGTCCGGACTTGAGGCCTACCGTGCCTATGGACGCACCACGGCCCACATCTTCGAGCGTGTCGGCGGGCACCAGGTTTGGGTCGGCCGTCCCATGACCGTCCTGACCGGCCCCCAAGACGAACGCTGGGATATCGCCTTCATTGCCGCCTATCCCAGCGCGGGTGCGTTTCTCGCCATGGTCACCGATCCTGAATATCGCGAACTCGTCAAACACCGCCAAGCCGCGGTGGAGGACAGCCGACTGATCCGCCTTGCTCCCGTGGACGCGGTTGGGGAAGGATTTGGCGAATAGGACAAGGATCAGCTTGATCAGGCGAGGATCCGGGTCTCCCAACCATCATAGTCGCCGCCCGATTCCTCGGCGAGGTCGTAAAGCAGGAGCGTAACCTGCTCCATGGCCTCGTCGCTTGGGACATCGCGGTGATAGAGCTGGGCGCCAAAGCCCTGCCAGGGACCGGTAGGCTCAGAGGTACCGCGCAGCCGAAATCCTGCTCTGATGCCGGCTTCGACGAAGCTGGCACGGGTCTCCGGTGTAGGAAAATAGGCCCAGTGATCGATTTCGCGCACAATAGTTCGCGCATCGCCCCGCGCCGCCAGTCGCTCGCACAGGTCGCGGCTTGCTGCTTTTTGCAGTTCGCGGTCCGACAGCATCAAACCCGCTCCATACCAGATCTTATCCTTGTGATTCGTGAGGTAAGTCCACAATGGGGATGTTCGATGACAGGCGCAATGCGCTTTCGTGGTAAACGGGGATGCTTGTTGGCGCACGCCTAGATATAGGGCTCTGTTTCTCACGCAGCGGTACGACTGGTGTTGCGGAGACGAACGGCGCAGCAGCGTGGCGCGCCTCTTTGGTGTCGCGCCAGCGCGGACATGGTTAAGCTTAGCGCGCGCGGCTGCCGAACGTTTTCGGCGGGTTTGGCCGTCCGACTCGCTTGGCCGTTCCACGCCTGCTCTTCGGCTTACCGCGGTCTGCCTTCAGGGCCCTGTCTTCCGCGTCGTCGACAGCGCTTTGGCGGGCAAAGGGATCATCGGCAATGGCCAGGTCAACCGCCTGCAGGCGTTTGATCTCATCACGCAACCGCGCGGCGGTCTCGAATTCGAGGTCGGCTGCGGCCTCAAGCATTTTCCGTTCCAGATCTCCGATATGGGCGCGCAGATTGTGGCCAATGAAGGCGCCATCTTCCGCACTGACACCGGCATCGACTGTGACATGGTCACGCTCATACATCGAGCCCATGATGTCGCCGATCTTCTTCTTGATGCTGGCAGGTGTAATGCCGTGTTCCGCGTTGAACATCATTTGCTTGGCCCGGCGCCGGTCGGTCTCGGCCATGGCCCGCGCCATCGAGCGGGTGATGGTGTCGGCATAGAGGATCACCTTGCCATCGACATTGCGGGCGGCCCGACCGATGGTCTGGATCAGCGACGTTTCGCTGCGCAGAAAGCCTTCCTTGTCAGCGTCGAGGATCGCCACCAGGGCGCATTCGGGAATGTCGAGCCCCTCGCGCAGCAGGTTGATGCCGATGAGGACGTCGAACGCACCCAAACGCAGGTCGCGGATGATCTCGATGCGCTCCAGGGTCTCGACGTCAGAGTGCATGTAGCGCACGCGTATTCCCTGTTCGTGCATGTATTCGGTGAGATCTTCCGCCATTTTTTTGGTCAGAGTGGTGACCAGGGTGCGATATCCCTGGGCAGCGGCGGTGCGGCATTCGGCGATGAGATCATCGACCTGGGTCTCGATCGGACGTACTTCAACGGGAGGATCGATGAGACCGGTGGGCCGGATCACCTGCTCGACGAAAACCCCGCCAGCGCGTTCGATTTCGAACGGGCCAGGTGTGGCCGAGACATAGACGGTCTGCGGGCGCATCGCGTCCCACTCCTCGAATTTGAGTGGGCGATTGTCGATGCACGAGGGCAGGCGGAAGCCGTACTCTGAAAGCGTGTATTTGCGCCGATAGTCGCCCCGATACATGGCGCCGATCTGGGGCACGGTGACATGACTTTCGTCGCAGAAGACGAGGGCGTCATCTGGCAGATATTCGAACAGGGTTGGCGGTGGCTCTCCGGGCTTGCGGCCGGTGAGCCAGCGCGAATAGTTTTCGATGCCAGCGCAGGAGCCTGTGGCTTCGATCATTTCGAGATCGAACTGGGTGCGCTGTTCCAGGCGCTGGGCTTCCAGGAGTTTGCCCTCGGCACGAAATTGCGCAAGCCGTTCGATGAGTTCCTGCTGGATGCCCTTGATGGCCTGGGCCAGCGTTGGGCGCGGTGTCACGTAGTGAGAGTTCGCGTAGATCTTGATGCTGTCGAGGGTGCCAGCCTTTTTCCCGGTCAACGGATCGAATTCGGCGATGGACTCCACCTCGTCACCGAACAGTTCGATGCGCCAGGCGCGATCTTCATAGTGCGCCGGGAAGAGATCGATGGTATCGCCACGCACGCGAAAACTGCCGCGGACAAAATTCTCGTCGTTGCGCCGGTACTGGAGCGCAGAAAGGTCCCGCATCAGGGCGCTGCGATCAAGGCGCTTGCCTTGGGAGACGGTGAGTGCGGTGCCGGAATAGGTTTCCACCGAGCCAATACCGTAAATGCAGGAAACCGATGCGACGATGATGACATCATCACGCTCGAGAATGGCGCGCGTTGCCGAATGGCGCATGCGGTCGATCTCTTCGTTGATCGACGAATCCTTCTCGATATAGGTGTCAGTGCGGGGGATGTAGGCCTCGGGCTGATAGTAGTCGTAATAAGAGACGAAATACTCAACGGCATTTTCAGGAAAGAAGGATTTGAACTCGGTGTAGAGCTGGGCAGCGAGCGTTTTGTTGTGGGCCAGGATCAGCGCCGGTCGCTGCAGCGTCTCGATGACCTTCGCCATGGTAAACGTCTTGCCCGAACCTGTGACCCCGAGCAGGACCTGATCGCGCTCGAGGGCCTTGGTGCCACTGACCAGTTCACGAATGGCCAGAGGCTGATCACCCGCCGGTTCGTATTCGCTGACGAGCTTGAATCTCTTGCCGCCTTCGCTCTTTTGCGGCCGGGCCGGACGATGGGGGACAAAGCCCGCCATTTCGGCGCCGCTTGTGCCATGAAGCGGCAGCTGGCCGATGACCTCGAACTGCGGGCTGTCATGGGCGCCACCATCTGCAAGCGGTGAAGCCTTGGCACCGGCTGTTGGGGATGGGTTCTGTGCGGCGCTGGACTTCGCCCGCTGGGACTTGGGCGTCCTGCGGCCCAGGGGACGGGGAACCTCTCCGTTATTGTGTGCCATCGCCGTTACTGTCGCATGCTTGGGGGGGTGCATAGAAGCGGGGGCGAGGATCGCTGGCAAGCCTTGCTCCCGCTCTGAGAGGATATTGGTGCGGGTGGTCCTTGTGGCCACCCCTCTGGTTGCGGCGCGGCGGATTTTTTGCAGCAGAGGGCCATCACAGTCCCCGCGAACCGCCCACATGATGGGCGGACGAGGGGACCTTCCGCCCCCTCGTGATCATCTACCGCAGTGTTCAGACGGACGTGCGGTCAGCTGGGCAGATGCTATAGCGTGGTGCAGGCCTCAATGATTTGGCTGGGCGCGCCACGCCGCAAGCGGTGTGAGGCCGGGATCACGGCTTGGGCGCAAGGCTTCAAGCGTGGCGGCGCGCCTTGTTTGAGGCCGTTCATAGATCAGGCTGGCCCCCTTCCATACTTCTATGCGCCGTGTTCCTTGCGGACGCATGGCGTGGGCAAGGATGCAGGCCTTTTTGTCCGAGACGCAGGGAGCCGAATGAGAGGCAAGTAGGCGTCCGGCGCCGTCGACATAGCAGATGTCGTAGGCAACAGGTGGCTCGGTCAGTGGTTGTGCTGTCGCTTGGTTCCGTTGCAGTGTCAGGTCTACCATCGTCATCACGTGTCTCCTTGCGGCGGGAAGCTGGCCTTCCCGATCCAGGTGCCCCAATTTTGCCCCGGCGCTCCACAGTCGAGGGGGAAAATGATCAGGTCATCGTCCCCGGCGATGCGAATAAATCATAGCAGCATGACAGCCATACGATGGATTGATTAAGTCTTTGCAGGAATAGAGGGATTTCGGGTGAGGGGGCGTGAGGCGCTGGTGTGCGGCCGGCCGGTCGCGTCAGCGCGGTTGAAAGCCTGCCAGCTCATGCCCACATTTGGTCACAACAGGGGCGGATGGAGGCAAGATAGCGACATGAGCCAAGTACCTCATAATGACGGTAGGTATGATTTTGCGATGCGCCAGGACAGTGCGCGGACGGTGGCGATCATCGTTTATCTGCTTTACCTCGCGGCGCTGGTAAACGGCCTAACCGCGATCATCGGCGTCGTGTTGGCCTATGCCAAACGCGATGATGCGCGCGGCTCAGTCTACGAGAGCCACTTCTCCAACGCGATCGAGCTCTTTTGGATCTTTCTGGTCGGCATGGTGATCGTTGTGCCGCTGTGCTTTATCGGCATCGGGTTCATTCTGTGGGGACTGCTCTATCTCTATGTGATCTTCCGCACGGTCAAAGGCCTGTTGCGGGCGAGCGAAGGTAATCCCTTCTTCTACTGAATGGGC
>JAKBAU010000181.1 GCA_021808875.1 Pseudomonadota bacterium
CAAGGCGCTCCAACAGACGCTGAAAATGCTTGCGATCCTCCGCCAGATCAATCGAGGTGGCAGAGGTGCCAAGCAAGGGCACACCTTCCTCCACCAAGCGATGGGCTAGCTTGAGCGGGGTCTGTCCGCCGAATTGTACGATCACCCCGGCCACCCGCCCACTCTTGGATTCGGTGCGGACCACTTCAAGCACATCCTCCGCTGTCAGGGGCTCGAAGTAGAGGCGATCGGAGGTGTCGTAATCGGTGGAGACGGTTTCAGGATTACAGTTGAGCATGATGGTTTCATAACCCTGCGCCGACAACGAAAACGCAGCATGGCAGCAGCAATAATCGAATTCGATACCCTGGCCGATGCGGTTCGGCCCCCCCCCAAGTATGATGATCTTGGTCTTTGCCGTGGGATTGCTTTCGCACTCGCTGGCACCCGACACTGGTGCCTCATAGGTCGAGTACATGTAAGGGGTCAGAGCTTCGAATTCCGCGGCGCAGGTATCAATCCGCTTGAACACCGGATGGATGTTAAGTTCAGCGCGCAGCGCCGCGATGTCGCTCTCTTCTACGCCCGCCAGCTTGGCCAGCCTTGCATCGCAGAAGCCCATCGCTTTCAGCGCGCGCAGGCCCTTCGCGTCCTGGGGAAGGCCTTGGCGGCGAACATTTTCCTCAGCCTGAACGATGCCTTCGATCTGGCCGAGAAACCAGGGATCATACTGCGTGATGTCGTGTACATCGCTGACCGAAAAGCCCTGCCTCAGGGCTTGAGCCGCGTAGCGCAGCCGATCTGGTGTCGCACGGGCGAGTGCCGCCCGCATCGCATCTGCGTCGTCCTGCAGATCGATCTCGTCCAGTCCGGTCAGGCCGGTTTCAAGCGAGCGCAAGGCCTTTTGCAGCGACTCCTGGAAGGTGCGCCCGATCGCCATCGCCTCGCCCACCGACTTCATGGAGGTGGTCAGCAGGGGTTCGGCACCGGGGAATTTCTCAAAAGTGAAGCGCGGAATTTTGGTGACAACATAATCGATGCTGGGTTCAAAGCTCGCCGGTGTTGCCTTGGTGATATCGTTGTCCAGTTCGTCGAGCGTATAGCCGACCGCAAGTCTGGCCGCGACCTTGGCGATGGGAAAGCCGGTGGCCTTGGAGGCTAGTGCCGATGACCGCGACACCCGCGGGTTCATCTCGATCACCACCATGTGTCCGTCCGCCGGGTTGACCGCAAACTGCACGTTGGAGCCCCCAGTCTCAACACCGATTTCGCGCAACACCGCCAGCGATGCCGAACGCATGCGCTGATATTCCTTGTCGGTCAGTGTCAGAGCGGGAGCGACGGTCATGGAATCGCCGGTGTGCACGCCCATGGGATCAACATTCTCGATCGAACAGACGATGATGGCGTTGTCGGCGCGATCACGTATGACCTCCATTTCATACTCTTTCCAGCCGAGCACCGATTCTTCGATCAGCACTTCATTGGTTGGTGAGGCATCCAGGCCGCGCTCAACGATTTCGAAGAATTCCTCGCGGTTGAAGGCAATGCCTCCGCCGGTGCCGCCAAGGGTAAAGGACGGGCGAACCACTGCCGGCAGGCCGACATCATCAAGAGCCTGCAGTGCATGGGCAAAGGCTTCCGGTGACAACTCCATGACCGGATTGTTTTCGGTGTCGTAAAGAAAATTTCCGTCGCGGTCCTTCTTGTGCCGCAGATATCCCTTGAGCGTGCGACCACGTGGTACTTCCAGACCGATGCGGATCATGGCCTGACGGAACAGCTCGCGATCTTCGGCCTTGTCAATGGCTTCAGCCGACGCACCGATGAGCTCCACATTGTACTTTTCAAGCACGCCGCGCTTGCGCAGGGATAGCGCAGTATTGAGTGCAGTCTGCCCTCCCATGGTCGGCAACAGCGCAAAAACGCGTCCGGGCGGCACATGTTCACGCTCTTTGGCGATGATCTTTTCGACAAATTCCGGCGTGATGGGCTCGATATAGGTGGCGTCGGCCAGCTGCGGATCGGTCATGATTGTGGCTGGATTGGAATTGACCAGGACCACCCGGTAGCCTTCAGCTCTCAAGGCCTTGCAGGCCTGAGCGCCGGAATAGTCGAACTCGCATGCCTGGCCAATAACGATGGGTCCGGCTCCGATGATGAGCACGGTGTGTATATCGTGGCGTTTGGGCATAGCATTCTCGCGCGTGCGCCTACTTGCGCGCGCGACGCTGCGCTTTGGGCGGGTCGAATTATAGGTTAGGTGGACCGTCTATCTCGGATAGGCGGACAGAGCAACCCTTGGTGGCGGAGAATCCGTACTGCCCAACAACTTCGTTCGCGGTTCCCGTGATGGGCTGGTGCTCTGCGCAATTCTGATGGTCAGAAGCTCGGGGCGGGGCCAGCCGCAAGCTCTTCCCAGGGCCGGCCATGACGGGCGTTCCGTGGCATCACTTTGGGGTCTAGCTGCGCCAGCGCAAGGTGCGCTCCGCCACGGGATTGACGAACGGCTCACCGGTCGCGACGTGTTCGCTCCAGGATTTTTTGATGCGGTGATACCAGATGGCAGGCTGGTCGGCGTCCTGGATCAGCATCAGCCGAGGATTGAACTTCAGCCCTTCCTTCTGCAGTTCCACCATCCGGCGGTCGTCGCCAAGAAAGGTCGGCCCGATGGCCATGAAGAACGGCTTGATGAAGCCTAGCCATGCCGGCCAGTACTGGATCTGGGTGACCTGCGTGCTGTGCGCATCAATGGGCGTGCACACGGTCAATCCGACCACGTCGAGCGGGCGCCCCAACAGGTGTCCCTTCACGATCTCAAAGCGGGTCGACGGCAGTTCGAAGGTGATCTCGGTGGACACCTCTGCGCCCAGCAGACGATAGGCGGGCTTGCTGGGGGCGTGGCGTTTCATAACGAAGCCATTGGGCAGCGGGCCATAGGCCTTTTCCTTCAGTCTTGGCCTGACCCGCCACCACCAGCGGCCGTGAACGAAGGGGGCATGGGCCGGGTCCATCAGGCCGATGACGGCATGGTCGATGGGGCATTGGAAGGTCTGGCTTTCAAACCAGCGCGGGCGGGCGTTGGCGAGCGGCACTTTGGGCGGCAACTGGGTCGGCGCCATTGTCTCATGGCCTTCTGCGGCCATGTAAATCCAGATCAGTCCGTCCTGCTCGCACACCGGAAAGGTTCGGACCTTGATCCGGCTGGGGTCTAAGTCCTGGGCGTCGGTGAGCGAGGGGATGTGGGTACACACGCCATCGGTGCCGAACTGCCAGCCATGATAAGGGCATTGAACGCCGTTGGACGTGGCCCGGCCAGCGGACAAAGGCACACCGCGATGGGGACAGATGTCACGCATGGCGAAGAGCGTTCCGGCGTGGGTGCGGCCGATCAACACCGGCTCGCCCAGGAGAAGTTTGTGCCAGAGGCTACCGCGAGCCAACTTCCGGCCAAAACCCGCCATGTACCAAAGGTTGCGTAAAGGCGCCTCGTCGCTGCTCATCTGCGGGCCCTGGGGTCAATCCCTGCCCGACTAGCGCGCGCCGCCGCATTTGTCACCTTCCGTGTGTGGCCGGCGCCGTGTGGGCTTTGAGCAGATTGTCCAAGGGGGTGGTCAGCTGGGCCGCCTTGTAGGCGGGAATTTCAAAGGCCCAGGCGCCGGCGATCTTATTGATTTTGCGAGCTTTGAGCGTGGCGATCTTGTTGGCGGGCTTGGCCTGCGCGGCGAGCGCCACCCAGCTGCTGCCGTCCTGCGCGGCAATGCGGGCGTTTATAGTGAGGCCGTCAAAGGTGGTGGTTTCGGTCTGGGTGGCGTGGCTGAAATCGACGGTTTGAATCGGGACCGCTTGGTCGAAGGAAAAGTCTACCAGCCCAAAGGCCGGGCCATTGGGCGCGGTGGGATAGGCGAGGGTGCGGCCTTTCGGCAGTCCGCTCAGGCTGAAATTCGGGTCTGAGGGTTCTGTCCGTGCCACCGTATAGGACGGACCATGATTGGGCTTGACGGTGACCGATTTGATTTCTGAACGCGCCAGATCGAGCACGTCCTTGTTCATCCAGTCGGCAGGATTGGCATCTGGCTGAAATACGCTGCGGGCGAGCCAGCTCTGGTTGCTCGTCGGGGTGCGAACGAACAGGCCGAGCTGTCCCAGCTCGCCCAGCGTCTTGGTCTTTCCCGCGATCAAAGCTGCGATGACGTGTCCCTTGTCATCGTAAAGCGTGACTTTTACGCCGTGCCCCTTCGGCGGAGCGTCGAGATCGAGATATTTCAGCCATTCGGGTCGCGCGGTTTCCGGGGCCAACGCCTCAAGACCGGCCATGCCATAAATGGTCTTGCGGACAAGATCATAATTGGCAGGAAAACCATGCTCAGCCGGTAGGATCCAGCCGCGATCAGGAACGAAATCGATCGCCACAGTCCCGTATTCCTTTGAGGTAATGCGGATGCTGGCGATGTGCCGGTCCCTGTCGGCAAGTCCGGGAAAAAATGTATGCGGCTTGTATTTTGGCGCCATCAAGGCGGCCTGATGGTCAAGTGCCAGCACCGCAAGAATCGAGCTGAGCGCGGCCACGATCGCCAGCACCAGAAGATTGCGCCGTCGCCGGTCGTGAAGGATCGCTGCTGCCAGGGACATTGCGGCCTCCGTCACAGGTTCACGGCGCGGGCGCGGCGTCGCCGCCGCAACCAGGCCAGAGCGAGCGCAAACAGCGCCACCAGAATAGGCACGAAGGCGATATTGAGGAACGCAAGGATGCTGCCCAGCTGATCGACACTCTTACGCAGGTTCAACTGCACTTTGCGCAGCTGAAGGCGGGTATCGATCAGCTCACGTTTGAAGTTCTCGATCTGGCGCTGTTGCCTGGCCGAAAGCTGCACGGCTCCGCCAGCAGCAGCGGTGCCTCCGCTTTCGAGGGTTCTCAGCTTGTGCTCGGTATCGGACAATTTTTGCTGCAGATCATTCGCCTGTTGCTGGAATTCTGCCTGAGCTTCGGCCTGCAATTCCTTGACGACTGTAAACGGACGGGTGGACACAGCGCGGGTACGCAGCGAGATCAGAGCATTCGATCCGGTGAGATTCTCCACCGCATTGAGGATGAAGGCGCCATTGTCGGCGAAAGGCTCGGCAATGGTTTTTCCGCCATAGCTCTGATCCATGCGTACCCAGAAGCGGTCGTCGAAGATATCGGTATCGGCGACGACGATCAGATTGACGCTCTTGGCGGACTTGATCTGGCCCTTGGCGGGAACACCCGTCGGTGGCCCATTGGGAAAGGCGGTATGGGCGGGGCCAGAAATGCGGGCCGCGATTACAAAGGGTTTGCCCACCGGATGGATGGCGTTGAGCAGATCCTGCGGCGCGGTCAGTTGCAGGCGAGTGGTCGAGATCAGGCTGGCGTCGTCCGAGGAGCTGATCAGTGGGATGAAACGGGTGGTGGCCCCCTTGACCGGGTAGAGCGCGCCGACCGTCGCCAGGTTGAGATCGGACAAATTGGCCGTAACTTGGTCCTGGCGGTTCATCTGCGCTCTGCCGATCCTGAGCCAGGTGGGATAGAGCACGATGGGATCGTGGGGATTGTCCTGCACTTCCACCTGCTGGGCCAGACGGCCGTCCAGAACCACCTTGTTGGGGTTGAACCCGATGCCCCAGGCTTTGAACAGCTGCGGCAGGTTCGAGGAGGCTGGGGCGACCGGCTGACCACCATCACCGGAGGCCAGCGCCAGATCTGAACGCGGATCGACAAAGACCAGTGCATGTCCGCCTCGCAGCACGAACTGGTCAATAGCATAACGTTGTATTGCGTTCAGTTTGTTGGGCTGGACAATCATCAGTACGCGGATGCCCTTGGGAAGGGTCTTGAAGTCGGCAGGTATCATCCGCGTCTTGTAATTCTGTGCCAGCTGCTCCCAGGCCACATAAGGTTGCGCCTGTCCCTGCAGGGCGGCCATCATGCCGCCAGCCCCGACATTGAGGGGCAGCGACGACAACACCCCGATGACCGGTTTTTGCGGCTGCGACAGCCGGTAGATCAGCGAGGTGATGTCATATTCGAGAAACGGCTCCCGCTTCAGGCTGAAGAAGGGAATCGTCTGAGTGCCATCGATGGTGTTGGTACCCACAAGGCCGAAATAGACGACATGGCCATCATCGGTCTGGGCGCCGGTCAATCCGGCTGCGTTGGCCTGATCCTCGGCTCTGGTATAGGGCGCCGGATCCAGCTCCTCGACAATGACTTTGCCGTTAGACAGCGCAGCATAACGCTGCAGCAGATCGCGCACGCGCGCCGCATAGGCATTGATCTGCGCGTAATCGGCGGCGGCCTTCTTGGAGTAATAAAATTTGAGAGTGATAGGTTCTTTCAGGTTGCGCAGGATCTCTTTGGTGCCCTTGGAGATCGTATAGAGGCCGTTTTGTGTGAGATCGATCTGCTCGGTGGTCAGGCTGGCATCAGCGGCAATGTTGATGGCTACGAAGATGACTGCCGCCAGGATGAGGGCGGTGATCGCATAGACGCGCCGGGACAGCGGCTTGGTCATGGGTCAGCTCGCCTTCTTCAGGTCGATCAATACGATGTTGATCGCCAGAAACAGGGCGATCAGCGAGACGAAGAAAATGATGTCACGAAGGTCGATCACGCCGGTCGAAATAGCCCCGAAATGCGTGAGGAAGCTGAATGATGAGATCGCTGTCACGATCGGTAGTGGTGCGATGACGCGGACAAAGTCGAGCACGAGGGGCGCGCCAGAGACCGTAAACAGAAAGCAGACCACCACCGAAACCACAAAGGCGATCACCTGATTGCTGGTGGCCGCTGAAATCGCCGCGCCGATTGCAAGATAGCCACCGGCCATCAGGAAGCTGCCGACATAACCGGCAAGGATTACACCATTGTCCGGATTGCCGAGATAATTAACCGTGAGCCAGATGGGGAAGGTAAGAACCAGTGCCACTCCGGTAAACGCCCAAGCCGCTAAATATTTGCCGATCACGCTCGCCCATACCGGGACGGGTAGTGTGAGCAGCAGTTCAATGGTGCCGCTGCGGCGTTCTTCGGCCCACAGACGCATTGCTATGGCCGGCACGAGAAACAGATAAAGCCAGGGATGATAGGCGAAGAAGACGGACAGATCGGCAACACCATTCTGATAGAAATTGCCGATGTAGAACGTGAAAGCACCCATGGCGAACAGGAAGATCACGATGAACACATAGGCCAGGGGCGTTGCGAAATAGGCCACAAATTCGCGCTTGAAGATCGGCCACAATCCGCTCATGGGTTTGCCCCGCTCGCCTGGGCACGCGCACGCGCCGCATCATGGGTGGTGACGGCTCGAAAAACATCTTCCAGCCGACCTGGTTCGGCATAAAGCTCCCGTACATCCCAGTGTTCC
>JAKBAU010000182.1 GCA_021808875.1 Pseudomonadota bacterium
CGTGGTGAACATCCAAAGCCAGAACGGCAATCCCACTTATCTCAAGCTTGAAGTCACGCTTGAGCTCAAAAACGCCAAGGAAGAGCAGGGCGTTAAGGTGCTGATGCCGCGGATTGTAGATCAGTTTCAGAGTTATTTGCGCGAGTTACGCGTCGCCGATCTGCAGGGCTCGGCGTCCGTGATGCGGGTGAAGGAAGAGCTCCTGCGGCGGATCAATGTCGCTGTCGCACCCTACCGCGTGCAGGATGTTCTGCTCAAGGAAATGATTGTTCAGTAAATGGAACCAAGATTATGGCCGACGAAGAGCTAGCGCCGCAGGAAGCAGCTGCCGACAGTGAAAATGGCAGCCAAGTGGCGGGTGAACGCGTTCTGAACCAGGAAGAGATCGACAGCCTTCTGGGCTTCGATGTCAATGATGAACAGCTGCAGGACAAGTCTGGTGTCCGCGCCATAGTTAACTCGGCGCTGGTATCCTACGAACGCCTGCCGATGCTCGAAATCATTTTTGACCGCCTGGTTCGGCTCATGACCACGAGCTTACGGAACTTTACCTCCGACAATGTCGAGGTCAGTCTCGACAACATCACGTCAATCCGCTTCGGCGATTATCTCAATTCCATTCCATTGCCCGCCATTCTTTCGGTATTTAGGGCCGAAGAACTCGATAATTATGGGCTTTTCACGATCGATTCCAATCTCATCTATTCGATCGTTGACGTATTGCTGGGAGGCCGTCGGGGAACCGCGGCGATGCGTATCGAGGGGCGTCCGTACACCACCATCGAGCGCAGTCTGGTGCAGCGCATGACGGAAGTCATTCTGCAGGACATGACCCAGGCTTTCGAACCTCTGGCACCTGTCAACTTTACGCTCGATCGACTTGAAACCAATCCACGCTTTGCAGCGATTGCACGCCCGGCCAACGCCGCCATCCTCGTTAAGCTGCGTATCGACATGGAAGATCGTGGCGGACGCACGGAGCTGCTTCTGCCCTACGCCACCCTCGAACCCATCCGCAAACTGCTGCTGCAACAGTTCATGGGTGAAAAATTCGGTCGTGACTCAATCTGGGAAACCCATCTTGCAACCGAGCTGTGGTGCACGCGGCTCGACATTCAGGCGATCTTGGATGAGCAGGTGATGTCGGTATCAAAAGTTATGGATCTCAAGGTCGGCGATACCTTAATGCTCAATGCAAACCCGGACTCCACCATTGAGCTGCGCTGTGGCCATGTACCGCTGCTCAGCGGACGCATGGGACGCGTCGGCAATGCTGTGGCTGTCCGCGTCGAGCAGGCGGTCAAACGCGCTGACGCCTCACGGCAGCTGTAAGGAGCCACCATGTCGATCTCGCTCTATATTGAAATATTACTGTGCATCCTGCTCGTGGCAACGCTTGGCTTCTGTCTTGTCCTGGAGCGCAAACTCAGCGCGATGCGCAAGGGCCAGGACGGACTCAAGGTCGTGATTGCCGAACTTAATGGCGCTATCGGTGCGGCGGGTACCTCGATGCGGCTGCTGAAGTCAGCGGCTTCTGGTGCGATCGAGGAACTCGATGAAAAGGTCACGAAAGCCCGTGCTGCGATTGATGAGCTCTCTGTACTCACCACAAGCGGTGATCGCATTGCCGCACGCATCGAGCGCAGCGTTGAGACGCAAGGTGGTTCAAAGTCGCCGGTTCTGCCGGCGGCAGCCGAGCGCTTGGCTGGTATAGGTTCACGCGTCTTGCGTACCAAGCTGCCGCTTGAACAGGCCGTGGGGGGTGTGCGGTGAGCCAGCTCTTCAGGCAGCTTCGCCTGTTACCTGTGGTCATATTTATGTGCGGGACGCTGATCGCCCTCAAAGGAGCAAACCTGATTGCACAGGCTCGTGCCGGGGCGCCGGCAACGGCAACCTCCGCGCCGCCTTCTTCCAGCAAGAGCGCGAGTGCCAGTGATGCAATGCTTGATGAGAACACTGATAGCGCCTCGGAAATCGACGTCCTGACTTCCCTGGCAAAGCGTCGGCGGGCCCTTGATCGCGACGCGCAGGCGCTGAATATGCGCGCCAACCTTTTGACCGCCGCAGAAAAGCGTGTAGACGCCAAGATTGCTGATCTCAAAGGCCTCAAGGCGCAAATTCAGGCATTGCTTGGACAGCGCGACGCCGCCGAGGCCAAGCAGGTCGCGACTCTGATCAAGGTCTATTCGGCCATGAAACCGCGCAACGCCGGACGTATCTTCGATTCCCTCGATCAACATGTGCTTCTGGAAGTGGCTTCCGGCATGCAGCCGGACGCTCTGGCTCCCATTCTTTCTGCCATGTCGCCGCAGAACGCGCAGGCGCTGACGGTGGCATTGGCCGAGCGGCTGCGGCTGCCGCAGGGCGCTGCAACGGCAGCTGCCGCGCAGGCACTGCAGGCAAATGTGGCAACACCGTCGCATGCTGCCGCCACATCCACCACGGCCGCGAAGCAGGCTGCACCGTCACCGAACACCGTCGCTGCTGCTGGCGCGGCGGCGGCCAGCGGCGCGGCCGCATCGCCACCGCCCGCAGCGCAGAACTAGCGTGGTACGGAGGCCGGCTGGGATGACGCTGACGCGCGGCAGAGAGGGGCAGGTACGGCGCTGGACTGCCATCGCCGCGTTTGCTCTTGGTCTTGCTGGCCCGTCCTGTGCCGCTGGCCTAACGATCACGAGCGCGAATGGCTATGGGCGGCTGATTTTCAGCAATGAGCACCCCGAAGCGAAGGTTGAAGACAGTGTTTTTGTGCTTCAATTTGCCCATCGTCCGCCTTTCACCGCCAAAGAGATCATGCGCAGGCTGCCGCGCTATATTTCCGATGCCCATGCTGGCCCCCGCGGCAAAACCTTCCGCTTTGCACTCATAAACCCGGTGTGGCTGCATCAGTCCAGCTCCGGTGACCTTTTCGCTGTCGACCTGGTTCCGGCGAACTATACCGGTACCCCTCCAGATTTGCCGCCGCCGCCACCGGTGACACCCAAACCGGTGAATATCGCGGCGCTGCCGGTCCTGCCGATCCGCGCGGGTGCCTATGCTCACTTCTCGCGTCTGCTCTTCGTCCTCAAGTCGCCCATTACCTATTCGATATTCCCCGGTTCCGGGCGGATCACCCTTCACTTTGACGCCAAGTTGCGTCCGGACTTCACGGCGCTGGAAACCGTGGCGCCGCCCTGGGTCAAAGCCGCAGGCTGGCACGTCGACAGCACCGGAACGGTTATTAGCTTCAACACCCTGGCGGGATCCGGCTATCATAGCTTCCGCAGCGGAGATGATGTGGTGCTGGATATTCTGGCGCCGCGCAGTGATAGCCAGAGCTATGATCCACCGGGCGTGAAGGGTGCAGCGGCCAGGGGTAAAATCCATTGGCTAACGTCAGATCCGAAGCATGGTGCAGCGAAAGCTGTCTCGCAGCGACAGGCAGTGCTGAATGCCGTGGCAGCGATCGATGGCAAGACGGCGCGGAAGGTTGTTGTGCCGCTGCCCACTCCGCGGCCGCATCGCGCCAAAGACGCAGCCACATTGAGCTCGTCTCTGCCGGTTACGGCGAACGCCAGCTCGGCCACGCTGAGCTTTCCAGCAGGTACGGCGATTGCGGCGTTTATGCGTGAAGGAAACGCGTGGATTGTTCTGAGTTCGGCAAAGCCACTGCAGGTGTCATTCCTGACGAAGGCCCTGGGTGGATTTTCCAATGCTGTTACGGTCTCGAGCCAGGCGGGTGTAGGCGTGGTACGCATCGCACTGCGCCAAGCTGAGCAGATTCGTGTCACAAGCGACGGAGCTGCAAACGTGGTGCGTATAGCACCCAGCTTCGCCAGCACCTCTGTCGCCCGGCCCCTGACGATTACCCGCGATATTGATACTCCTGATGTTGCGGCGTTGCGCGTTGCATTGCCAGGCGCCCAGGTGCCGCTTCAGTTGAACGATCCGGTGGCGGGCGACACGCTCATCGTCGTTCCTGCGACACCCGGACGGGTGCTCACGCATGCGGATCGCTATGTTGATTTTGCGGCGCTGCCGAGCGCTTCCGGGCTCGTCATTTCGCCCTATGCTGAAGGTCTGGACGTCCGCAGTTCTGGCGATCATGTGCGCATCAGCCGGCCGGGCGGCCTGCGACTGACGGCTGGCGCAATTCCTGCGGTAGCAAATCCTGCAACACTCGCCGAAATTACCAACGGGCCGAGCTACCTCAATTTTGCTGCCTGGGCACATCCCATGCATCTGGACGTGCTGGAGACCGAGCGGGCCCTGCGCGATGCGGCCGCGGCCCTGCCCTCGGCGCAGGCCAATGGCGCGCGCCGCCAGGAAGCGCAATTCTACATCGCCAACCGGCTTGATGCCGAAGCGCTCGGGGTGGTTGCCCAAATGCAGAGTTCGGATCCGACTTTGCAGGACGATCCGGAGCTTCAGACCATCAAGGCCGCCGCCGACGTTATGATGGCAAGATATCGTGATGCACGATCGGCCCTCTCTGCGACAGCGTTCGCGAATGATCCCCATGCCGCGATCTGGCGAGGCCTTGCCGATGCCGGGCTGCGACGCTGGCCGGAGGCGCGCCACGCCCTGATGTTGGCGATGAGTGTTATCGGGCGTTACCCGCCAAACTGGCAGGCCCGCGTACGCCTCGCCTATGCCCATGCAGCCATTGCCACGCGGGCGCTGGGGGTAGCCAAAAAAGTGCTGGCCGGAATACCCAAGGGCCTGAGGCCACCACTATCTTATGAAGCCGAACTGGCGCAGGCACGGATAGCTGTGGCAGAGGGCCGCTATCGTGCCGCGGCACCATTGCTTGCGGCGCTGAAGCAATGCCCGGATCCCAAGGTTGCAGCGCACGCGATCTATGATGATGCCCTATCGGCTCTTGCGGCCGGTGCCATAAGCCAGAGCCAGGCTATCGCCAGTCTTGAGCGCTTGCGTTATCGCTGGCGTGGAGACGCACTTGAATTGCAGACGCTACGCAAGCTTGGCTCGCTCTATTTTGCGCAGAAGAAGTGGCGCAAGGGCCTTGGCGTGCTGCAGGTTGCGGTCGAGAGTTTCCCCAATGACGAATCCACGCGCCATGTCCAGGACGACATGCGCAAGGCCTTCATTGCGCTGTTTCTTCATGGCAAGGCCGACAAGATGCCACCCATCCAGGCGTTGGGTCTGTTTTATGACTACATCGACCTGACGCCGATTGGCGCTGATGGTGATGCCATGATCCGTCGCATGGCCAACCGGCTTGTTGACATCGATCTTCTCGGGCCTGCGGAAAAGCTGCTCAAATACCAGGTCGACAAGCGCCTCAATGGCGTTGCTCAGGCACAGGTAGCCGGGCGTCTGGCCATGGTCTATCTGATGGACCACAAGGCCCGGCATGCGCTCGCGGTGTTGCGGGCCACGCGGGTCGCGGGGATGCCCGATGATGTTGCCCATGCACGTCTGCTACTGGAGGCCAGGGCTCTGGCCGCGCTCAAACAATATACGCAGGCGCTGGATCTGATCGCGGTCGAGAAGGGTGCAGATACCCAGCGTCTGCGGGCCGACATATATTGGGAGAGCGGCAACTGGCCCCTGGCCGGGCGGGAGGCTGAAGCGCTGCTCGGCGATGCATGGTCAACGAAAGGGGCGCTCAGCAAAGTGCAGCGTCGCTATGTCATGCGGGCGGCGATCGCCTATTCGCTCGCGGGTGATGCCGCGAGCCTGTCGCGGTTGCGTAGCCATTTCGCCCAGCAGATGGCTCAAGGCCCCGATGCCGCGTCCTTTGCTGTTGTTACCCAGAATGTTTCCACGCAAGGCGTGGCCTTTCGCGATGTTGCAGCCAAGGTTGCCTCGATCGACACTCTTGAGAGCTTTATGAAGGATTTCAAGAAGAGTTTTGACGCTATTCCTTCGGTACAGTAAGCCGCCATGAACGAGCCTTGGTCGGACAGATCTCAGATCGTCGCGATCTTGCGGCCGAATTGCCAATAGAGTGTACCGAGGATCAAGCAGGCGAGGCCGCTGACGCCGGCGTCTGTCAGCAGCGTGCCGACGAGGCCGACGACGTGGTAGGCATTGCCATCGAGGACCTGCATATACGTCAGTGGAATCTGCGTCGCGCCCAGGAGCACGCCATACTGGGTGGCCGCGAGCGGATTGTCATGACCGATGGTACGCAGCGTGATGGCATTGGCTGCTGAGAAGGCGGCGGCCTGAAACAGGTTTTCGCCCATGATGGCGATACCGAAGGTGATGGCATCGTGCGCCTGGGGCAGGAGCGAGACGGTGAAGGTGGCGCCGACCAGGCCGACCAAAAGATAGATGGTAACGGGCGACATACGCTTGGCGATCTGCGGTACGACGAGACTGCCGCAAACCCCGGCGATGGCGACGCCGGCACCGCCGATGAGCCCTACCATTTCGTCGGAGGTGTGGAAGTCGTGACCGAATCCCGAAAGCGTGTTGGTGAGCGCGAAGGAGGCGGCAGGAGCCAGAAATATTGCGAGGATCCATTGTACCTCCTTGCGGCGGAACATGGCGATCACATCGGTGCTGAACGCCTGAAAGCTCTCGCTGGCCAGTTTGCCATCCGCACGCGGACAAGGTGTACTCAGGTAAAGCGGCAGTACGAGCAGAACGAGAGCGGCCGTCGCGATGGCTCCCCACGGCGCAGGCAAATGGCGCATGGCGAAGATCGAAAACGCCGCGGCCACACCGCCGCCGCCAAAATTGGCGATGGTAAACCAGGCTCCCAGTGAATCTTTCTGCTCGGTCGGCAGCAGATTGCCGAACCAGCCTCCTACCGAATTGACGACCAGCACGTTGGAAAGACCGCTGAGGAAAAGAAAAATGGTCAGCAGACTGACATTGCGAACGGCGAGCAGGCTGGCGCAGGTGAAGATCGCGCACAAAATGGTAAAGACAATCGCATAGCTGCGGCGCGCATAGCGCCAGTCCAAAATGGGAGTGATCGGAATCCCGATAAAGGCTGTGGCAAGATAAAGCGAGGTCACCGTGGCGATCTGAACTTCCGGTGTGTGTGCAGAGGCGAGCAGATCTGGAACGGCAATGATGCCTACCGAGCCGTTGATCGCGAGCGGTAAATTTCCCCAGCCCAGGAGCCACGGCGGCAAGGTCCTGTCGGATTTGTTGGTCATGAATGCATCCGGATTTGCACAGGCTACCTTGCCCAAGCAGGCGGGCTCAGAGCAAGCGTGTACGGAATATCTCTTGCCCCTCTCTCCCTGGCGGCGCCAGCGCCGCGAGCCGGCAATGCGAAGCTGCCCACGAGTTCCGCGAACGTTTCCTGAACATCTTTAAATAATACTGTAAAAACAATATCTTATTTCCATCCTTGCGAACAGGAACAAAACATGTACGATCCGCCTCAGCCAGCCCC
>JAKBAU010000183.1 GCA_021808875.1 Pseudomonadota bacterium
GCAGCAAGGCCTGAGGAGCCCCATGCAATCACTTCGTGCAGCCTTATTGCTTTCGATCTTTGTGCTGGTCACGCTGATCCTGATCCCGTGGCAAAGCACAGCGCTGAGATTCAGACGCCCCCGGCGCAAATCATTTCCCCAGCGCTATCATCGCTTCTTGTGCAGGCTGTTCGGCATTCGCGTGCGGGTCATCGGCACCGCGGTACAGGGCCGCGGGGTCTTGATAGTCGCCAATCACAGCTCCTGGCTCGACATCCTGACCTTGTCGGCGGCCGCCCGTATTTCCTTCGTCGCCAAATCGGAAGTCCGGACCTGGCCCTTCTTCTCGCTGCTGGCGCGGCTTCAGGAAACTGTATTCGTCGATCGCGTGCGACGCTCCCAGACTGCCGAAGCCCGTGACCAGATTCGCCAGAGGCTGATCGACGGCGACGCCCTGGTACTGTTTCCGGAGGGCACCTCAAGCGACGGCAATCGCGTGCTGCCTTTCAAAAGTGCCCTGATGGGCGCGGCTGATGCCGAAATCGGCCGCGATCCGGTCACCGGCCGGCCAATCCATGTCCCGGTGCAGCCGGTCTCGGTTTCCTATGTCGGCGTCCATGGCCTGCCGATGAGTCGGGATCTCAGGCCGTTTTTTGCCTGGTACGGCGACATGGAGCTGGTGCCCCACCTTTGGGAAGCCTTCAGAACCGGTCCGATCGAGGTCATCGTCGAATTCCATAAACCCATGACCATCGACCAGCTCGGTGGACGCAAAGCCCTATGCAGCGTCGCTGAAACCGTGGTGCGTCAGGGCCAGGCGCGGGCACTGTCCGGACACATCCAGGTACCCGCCACCGATGCCAGCAATGATGAGGCGACCGCGGCGGACTTCACCGAAGCGGTGGCCTGACGCGGTGCCAGGATTTGCACCTTCGGTGGCATCGCCCATATAAGGCGGCGCACAAGGACCCGTCATGAAAAAGCTCTTCATCAAGACCTATGGCTGCCAGATGAATGTCTACGATTCGGCGAGGATGGCCGATCTTCTGGCTCCCCTCGGCTACGCCCCCGGCAACGGACCGGAAGATGCCGACATGGTCATCCTGAATACCTGCCATATCCGCGAAAAAGCGGCCGAAAAGGTTTACTCCGAGCTTGGCCGTCTCAAGCAGCTCAAGCTCGCACGGGCCGCAGAGGGACGGGGGATGCTGATTGCGGTGGCGGGCTGCGTTGCCCAGGCCGAAGGCAAGGAGATCCTGGCCCGCCAGCCCGCTGTCGACGTCGTAGTGGGCCCGCAATCCTATCATCGCCTGCCGCAGATGCTGGCCGAAATCACACGCGGGACCGGTCATGTCCTCGAAACAGAATTTCCAGCCGAGGAAAAATTCGACAGCCTGCCCAGCGACGGTGCGGCGCCGGGGCCAGCAGCCTTCCTGACCGTGCAGGAAGGCTGTGACAAGTTCTGCACCTTCTGCGTCGTGCCCTATACCCGTGGCGCCGAATTCTCACGCCCGGTGACACAGATCCTAGATGAGGCACGCCGTCTGGCCCGTTCCGGCGTGCGCGAGCTCACCTTGCTCGGCCAGAACGTCAATGCCTATTGCGGCGAGGGTCCCGATGGTTCGGACTGGTCCTTGGCCCGGCTGCTTTATCGGTTGGCGGAGATCGAGGGCATTGCGCGGTTGCGCTTTACCACCTCCCATCCCCGCGACATGCGCGATGATCTGATCGCCGCATATGGCGAGCTTCCGCAGTTGATGCCCTATCTGCACCTTCCGCTGCAGTCAGGATCCGATCGTGTCCTGAGCGCCATGAATCGCAAGCACAGTGCCGCCGACTATCGCGATCTCGTTGCACGTGTCCGCGCGCGCCGACCTGATCTGGCGCTGTCTTCCGACTTCATCGTCGGCTTTCCGGGTGAAGGAGATGCCGATTTCGAAGCAACGCTGGCCGTTGTGCGCGAGGTCGGCTATGCTCAGGCCTATTCGTTTAAATATTCACCGCGACCAGGCACGCCGGCGAGTGCCGCCCTCGGCCAAGTTCCCGAAGAGGTCAAAAAGCTCCGTCTGGAACAGCTGCAATGCCTTCTTGCAGCACAGCAGGATGCCTTCAACGCCTCCTGCCGCGGCAGGAGTTTTGCGGTGCTGTTCGAAAAGCCTGGAAAAAAATCACAGCAGGGCGTTGGACGCAGTCCCTATCTGCAGCCGGTTCATGTCGATGGCGCGGCCAGCCTGATTGGAGAAATCCGCAACGTGCGCATCCGTGAGGTCCTGCCCAACTCCCTACGCGGAGAATTGGTTGATACGTCCGTGGCCGAGGTTGCCCATTGACCACGAGCCCACGTTCCAAACCGGCCAAGACGACACGCGAGCAGGTTACACTCGAATTCCCGGACAATCGACTTTTGGCTGCACTCTGCGGCGGCCATGCCCGACATTTTGTGCGCATCGAGCAGCGCCTGCGCGTCCGCATTAATATGCGCGGCAACATCGTGGTGATTGAAGGCGAGCCAGACCTTCGCGAACAGTCTGCAACAGTTTTGCGCGCCCTATATGCCCGGCTCGAAGGTGGCGAAGACATCGGCCTTGCCGAGGTCGATGCCGAAATACGCTTTGCCAGCCATGCCCATCCCGATCTGCCGGCCCAGGAATTTGGTGTGCCACAGATACGCACCGCAGCGGGGCGTATCACGCGCACCCGTTCGCCCGCCCAGTCGGCCTATCTCGATCTGATGCGGACGCATCCTTTGGTATTTGGCGTTGGCCCTGCCGGTACCGGAAAAACCTTCCTCGCCGCCGCCTTCGGTGCACATCTGCTCTATGAGCGGCGCATCGAGCGGCTGATTCTGTCGCGCCCGGCACTGGAAGCCGGCGAGCGCCTTGGCTTTCTACCCGGTGATTTGCGCGAGAAGATAGATCCTTATCTCAGACCGCTTTACGATGCCCTGTTCGACGTCATTGGCGAGCAGGTAACGCGGCTCATGGAACAGGGCAGCATCGAGGTGGCACCACTTGCGTTCATGCGGGGACGGACCCTGAGACGGGCCTTCGTCATTCTGGACGAGGCCCAGAACTGTTCGAGCGCCCAGATGCGCATGTTCCTCACGCGCTTGGGCGAGGATTCACGCATGGTGGTGTGTGGCGACGTCACCCAGAGTGACCTTCCCAGTGGACGGGCCGAGGGACTTGAGGAAGCATTGCGACGCCTGAATGAGGTTGAAGGGGTCGCGATTGCACATTTTACAGACCACGATGTGGTGCGCCATCCCTTGGTCACACGCATCGTGCGCGCCTATGAACAAGGCGGAAAAGGCACCAAAGCGGAGCCATGAGCACATCCGTCGTCATCGCGATCAATGACCCGCGCTGGCGCAAGGCCCGGCTTTCCACCGCGATCCGCAGGGCCATCGGCACCGTCCTTGTAAGAGAAGGCCAGCACGGTGGGCTCACCGTCCTGCTCACCGATGCCACTGCGCTGCATCAACTCAACCGCGACTTTCGCGGCAAGGACAAACCCACCAATGTGCTTTCTTTTGCGCCCGGCCCTGGTCTTAAGGGCTATCTCGGTGACATCGCCATTGCCTATGATGTCGCCGCAGACGAGGCCGAAGCGGCGGGCAAGAGCTTTGCCCATCACGTCCTTCATCTTTCGGTGCACGGCACCTTGCACCTTCTGGGTTATGATCATGAAGACGAGCGCGAGGCGGCCCTCATGGAAGCAAAGGAATCCCTGATCCTGCAGGGTTTGGGCGTACCCGCCCCTTACGAGCAGGCATCCTAAGCTGATGGCAGGCGACGATACCGGTCATTTACCGCACTTCGAGCCCAGCAAAGGATCGTTGCTGCGCCGGCTCGCGCAACTGTTGCGCGGTGACAGCGCCGGCAAGACTATCCGAGAGAGTCTGGAGCAGGCGATTGAACAGGTTGGACGTGACGATGATGCGCTCTCGCCGCAGGAGCGGCAGATGCTGGCCAACCTTCTTAAATTCGGTGAACTGCGCGTCGATGACGTAATGGTGCCACGCGCGGATATCGTGGCCGTGGAGGAGAGCGTCACGCTGAACGAACTGCTGGCAGCGTTTCGTGAGGCGCAGCATTCGCGTCTGCCGCTCTACCGCGAGACCCTCGATTATCCAGTGGGCCTCATCCATATAAAGGATGTGCTTTCACTGCTCGAACCGCAGGCCGATGGCAGCATGCGCGGGCCGGAGGTGCCGATCAGCAGACTCAAACGTGATCTGCTCTTCGTGCCACCGTCTATGCCGGCTCATGAATTGCTGCTCAAAATGCAGTCGAGCCACATGCACCTGGCCTTGGTCATCGATGAATATGGTGGGACCGACGGGCTGGTCTCAATTGAGGATCTGGTAGAAGAAATTGTCGGCGACATCGATGATGAACATGATATCGATGAAACTCCACAGCTTAAGCCGCTAGCGGATGGTGGCTATGATGTGGATGCGCGTTTCGATCTTGAGGATTTTCGCGATCAGACCGGTATTACCCTGTCAGCCGCGGATCTGAACGAGGATGTCGATACGCTCGGTGGTCTTGTCATGTCCCGTCTCGGCCGCGTGGCCCAGCGTGGAGAAATCGTGCCCTATCCACCTGATTACGAGTTCGAGGTGCTGGAGGCTGATCCGCGGCGTATCAAGCGCCTCAGGCTGCGTCCAATCACGCGCACTCCAGCTGCCAAGAGCTCATGATCCATGCAGACGGAAGATGGTGATCGCCCCGGTGTCGCAGGAGGCCTACTGGCCCGCGTAGCGGAGTTTGTGCGCGCACAATCAGGCTGGCGGAAATTCCTTCTGGCCTATCTTGTGGGCCTCCTGTCATCAGCTGCGTTTCCGCCGTATGGGATTTTTGTCCTCCTGCTCGCAGGATATGCCGTCGTCGTTCTATTAATTGACGGCGCGCACGCGCGGCCACGTTCGATGCGTGGTGCCTTTTGGGCGGGTTTTAGCTTCGGCTTCGGACAGTTCATGGGCGGCCTTTACTGGATTGCCTACGCCTTTCTGGTCGATCCGAGCCAGCATGCTTGGGAAATTCCGTTCGTTGTCACCCTGCTTCCGGCTGGCCTTGCGCTCTTTCCCGGTCTAGCCGCCGCGGCCTGCATCCCGTTCTGGCGCCGTCACTGGAGCCGAATCTTCGTCTTCACCGTATTCTTTTCCCTCGCCTTCTATTTGCGGGGGCACATTCTGACCGGATTTCCCTGGAACCTGCCGGCCTATGGCTGGGGCGCCTCTCTCAGCATCCTGCAGAGTCTGAGCGTGCTTGGTGCCTATGGCCTGTCACTTCTGACCGTGCTCTTTGGTGCGTCCCTGGCGCTTCTGGGCGAGCGTTCCCGGCGCGCTGTCATTGTTCCCCTGGCCCTGCTCGGCGGCTTTGCCCTGCTTTGGCTCTCAGGCCGCGCGCGCCTTGCTTTGACCCAGGTCCGCGACGTGCCACATGTCGAACTGCGGCTGGTGCAACCGGATGTCCCGCAAAACCAGAAATATCTGCCGCAATATCAGGAACGCAACTGGCAGCGGCTGATCGATCTGTCGCACCGCCCTGCGCCCATCGCTCCCACAGACATCATCTGGCCTGAGGCGGCGCCACCCTTTCTGCTGCTGAGCAGTCCCGCCGCGCTGGCACAGGTCGCATCTCTCACTACGCGTGGCCGCGTGCTTCTGACCGGTGCCGTGCGTGTTACAGCGTCGGTGAACAAGGGCTACCGCTTTTACAATAGCGTCCTTATCTTCGCCCATGCTGGCCAGCTGATCGGCGTCTACGACAAGGCCCACCTCGTGCCCTTCGGCGAATATTTGCCCCTGCGCAAAATTCTGTCGGCGATCGGACTGACCAAGCTGGTGGACGCGCCGTCGGATTTCACACCTGGCCCGGGACCGCGCACCTATCACATCCCCGGCGCACCACCGGTGGGGCCGTTGATCTGCTATGAGGTAATTTTTCCTAATGCGGTGGTAGGTGCCGTCCGACCCGCGTGGTTTGTGAACGTAACCGACGATTCGTGGTTCGGTCCACCGGGATCATCGGGCCCTGTGCAACATCTTCTGATTGCCCGCGCGCAGGCAATTGAAGAGGGTCTGCCCATCGCCCGTGCCGCAAATACCGGAATCTCAGCCATCATTGATCCTTTAGGGCGGATCAGCGGACGGCTTGGGTCAGGAAAATTGGGCGTGGTTGACGGCCGTCTGCCGGTTGCGTTGC
Organism: Pseudomonadota bacterium; assembly: GCA_021808875.1. The sequence goes on from JAKBAU010000183.1 coordinate 6,192, forward strand.
AGCCTACGATTTACGCCCGCTTCGGCGACACCCTGTTCTTTGTGCTCTTGCTCGGCTGCGCGGCGCAGGCGACTCTGATGCAAGTATTCCTACGAAATCTCAATCGAAAGACCCCTTCCCGTTAGGGCAGAAATGTGCCTAAGTTCCAGCATTGGAACGGTATCCCTCGTGCCCCAAAAAAAGCCCAGCACCGTTGATTCTCAGGTTGGCAATCGCGTCCGCGTGCGGCGAATGCTTTTGGGCATGAGCCAGGAACGGCTGGGCGAACTTCTCGGTCTGACTTTTCAGCAGGTACAGAAGTATGAAAAGGGCACCAACCGTATTGGTGCTGGACGCCTCTATCAGATCGCACAGATTCTGGGCGTGCCGATTGATTATTTTTATGAGGGCGCAGAGCCGCAAGTCAACAATTCAGCTGCAACGGTGAGCCCTCCGGTCGCCGAATTCCTCTCAAGCTCAGAAGGTTTGCAGTTGGCGATGGCCTTCACGCAGATCAGATCGACGAAGTTGCGCCGCCGAGTGGTCGAACTGGTCCGTACCATGGCTGACGAGGAAAAAGAGATTTAAGGCTGCGCTCCGCGGGCTGCCTTTTCCGCCAAACCGGATTTTCCGGAGCGCGCTTCAAGCGCAGCATAGACCTCCTCAGGCACAACATCGCAAGCCAGCCATAAAACCAGAAGATGGTAGAGAAGATCGGCCGACTCGGAGATCACGGCAGCCTTGTCCTGCCCCACGGCCGCCAGCACCGTTTCGACGGCTTCCTCACCAAGTTTTTTGGCGATCTTGAGCCGGCCTGACTGCAGCAGTTGCGCGGTATAGGAGGCTTTTGGATCCGAGGTCTTACGCGTTTCAAGCTCGGCAAAAAGCTGGTCCAGTATCGACGACATCAGTTTACTCCAGCATCCAGAAGACGGCGGGCGATGACCTGCGCCTGGATTTCACCGGCGCCCTCGAAAATGTTGAGGATGCGCGCATCGCAGAGCACACGGCTGATAGGATATTCAAGCGCGAAGCCATTTCCACCATGAATTTGCAGCGCACCATCAGCTGCCGCCCACGCAATCCGGGCCGCCAGAAGCTTGGCCATGCCGGCTTCTAGATCACAACGCCGG
>JAKBAU010000184.1 GCA_021808875.1 Pseudomonadota bacterium
AGAAGCTGGGGGAAGGTTTGCCGCAGGCGGTCGTGAACAGCGAAGATCATCGTTTCTTCACCTGGATGGGTCTGGGCGGCGAGGAATACCGGGCGCGCCCCGATGGCCTGCCGCAGGCTGTCGAGCGCCGCCGGATCGGCAGGCAGCACAGGGGCATCTGCCTTCAGGCTACCGGTTACCTCGACCTGAGCTGCGCCCAAAAGGCGAAGGCGTTCCGCCGTGCGCGCGTCCTGGACCAGGCACAGGTCGTAGGCAGACATCAGCACAGCTGCGCTGCGGCGGGCACGATACCAGCTCGTAAATGAGCGTTCTGACATCCGGCCATTGACCAGCGCCAGCAAAACATTGCGGCGTTGGGCTTCGATCAAGGCGTTGGGCCAAATTTCCGAATCGATAAAGAGCGCGATTTGGGGGCGCCAATGGTCCAAAAACCGTATTACGGCACCAGGCGTGTCGACGACCGCGAATTGATGCAGCACGCCCGCTGGCAGGCGCTGGTGCAGCACCTGGGCGCTGCTCACCGTGCCACTGGTAAGAAGAATCCGTCGACCTGGCTTGCGTATGAGAACCTCAATGAGGGGCAGTGCGGCGAGCGACTCACCGACACTAGCGCCGTGAATCCAGATTAGCGTGCCGTCCGGCCTCGGAATTGATGTGTAGCCGAGCCGTTCCGCCATGCGTTTGGGATCTTCCTTGCCGCGCAACATGCGCTGGCGCAGCAAAACCGGAGCAAGCGGAGTGGCCATGCGCGATAGCAGGCGATAGGCGATGAGACCGACAGTTAGATTGCGCATCGGGATCAGCCGGATACCCGCTCCTCATCCAGTCCGTGGTGATAGAGGCGTGCATAGAGACCTTTACGCGCCAGCAACTCCCCGTGGCTGCCGAATTCGACGATGCGACCGCAATCCAGTACGAAGATGCAATCGGCATCAAGCACCGTTGACAAGCGATGCGCGATTACGAGGGTGGTGCGTCCGCGCATCAGTGCGCTGAGCGCATCCTGTACCTGTCGTTCGCTTTCGCTGTCGAGTGCGCTCGTTGCCTCGTCCAGCAACAGGATCGGCGCGTTGCGCACCATGGCCCTTGCGATGGCGATACGCTGCCTCTGTCCTCCGGACAGTTTGAGCCCACCTTCGCCGACGCGGGTTTCATATCCGTCGGGCATGGCCATGATGAAGTCATGCGCTGCTGCGGCCTTGGCGGCCTCCCTAATCTGCTCGGGGCTGGCATCCTGCCGGCCCAGGGTGATGTTTTCGGCGACGGTTGCGTCGAACAAGATGGGATCTTGAGTGACGAGTGCAATATGGGCCCGCAAGGAGGCAAGTGTGAGATCGCGAATGTCGTGTCCGTCGATACGGATGGCGCCCTCGGCCACGTCATAGAAGCGCAGCAAAAGATTGAACAGCGTCGATTTGCCAGACCCGGAAGGTCCCACCAGGGCAACTTTCTGGCCCGACGCCACGGCGAAACTGACGTCCTCAATAGCCGGGATTGTGGCATCACCATGATAGGAAAACCGCACATGATCGAAGCTGATGGCGCCCCCGGCATGCGTGATCGCCAATGACAAAGCTTGGGGCCGATCCGTGATGTCGGGGCGGGCATCAATCACGTCGAAGATACGGGTTGCGGCGGTCAGTCCTTCGGCGGCAATTGTCCAGAGCTGAGTGAGGTTACGAACCGGCTGCTGCGCGAGCAGCATGGCAGCGAGGAAGGCGGCGAAATGTCCGAGAGTCAGATGGCCATTTATTCCTTCCCACCCTGCGTAGAAGATGGTGAAGGCGATCACCAGGCCGCCGAATAGATCAGTTACCGGTACTGCTGCAGCGCGGGCACGCACCGTGCGCAATAAATAGCGCAGTCGCTGCGAGATCTGCGCATCCGCCATGGCTGCGGCATAATTTTCGAGCCCGTAGGCCTTGATGATGCGCCTTCCCGCGAGGGTCTCGCTGAGCGTGGTTGAGAAATTGCTGGTCTCCTGCATCCCCCGGTCGACTGATTTGCGGATCGAGCGACCAAGCGCCTGGGTGACCCAGGCGACGGCTGGCAAAACTACAAGCGAGATCAGTGTCAGCTGCCAGTCCATAATCAGCATGACCACCATCAAGCCGATCAGCGTCAGCAGTTCCTTTCCCAAACCGGCGACGCCACGGGCGAGGGAATTGCGCAGCAGCGAGACATCGTAGAGAAACTTGGACACGACTTCGCCGGAATGCACCGCGTTCAGAGAGGTCAGATCAAGGCGGATTTGGGCGCGAAACATGTCACGCTGGGTGTCGGCCACGATGCGCTCCGCTAGACCATTGACCAGCGCCAGTTCGATAAAGCCGCTGATCGAGCGCGCGATGACGACCGCGACGATAGCCAGGGGTATCAGTACCAGCATGTCGGCGCGCTTCTGGGTGAAGATCAGGTCCAGCGCGGGCTGAACCAGATAGCTCAGCAGTGGCGTCGACGCGGAGGTGACGAGCATGGCCGCGATGGCGAAGGACAGCGTGGTCAAATATCGGCGCACATACTCGCGTCCGAGACGGACGATGATGGTCCGCTGGCTTCTGGACGGTGAAACCGGCTGTACCGCGGCCGCCGGGGGGCGGTGACGGGCTGCGGCTTCTGTTGGGGGCTGCGCCATGGTGAGTCGCTCATAGCATGAGCGCGACAGGCAGTGCGAGGCGCAGCTGCAGGCCGCCGACGAGGGGGCTCTGGCCCTAGCGGGGCTCGGGCTCGAGAAGCTTGTGCAGGTGGACCACGAAGTATCGCATCTGGGCGTTATCGACGGTGGCCTGTGCCTTGGCGCGCCAGGCTGTCAGGGCGGAGTTGTAATCGGGATAGATGCCAATGATGTCTAGCGCGGACAGATTCTTGAACTCGCTGGAATCAGGGGTGACCATCTCCCCGCCAAATACCAGGTGCAGAAGCTGCTTGGATGGGGGTTTGCTCATGAGCTCCTCTTTATCTGGGTAGTGGCGTTGCGTGCAGTCGCTCAAGCAACGCCTCGTGCAGACTGGGCCCGGCACAGACATAGGGCGCCAGCCGGGCAGTTGGTCCATTATAGCGGAAGGGGCGCCCCGAGTGGTCACTCACCCTACCGCCGGCTTCGGTAACAACGATTTCGGCCGCCGCAAGGTCCCATTCATGCTTGGCGGACTGTACGAGAGCGGCATCAAATCGACCCGCAGCAACCAGCGCCAGGCGATAGGCAATGGAACTGCGGTTTTCAACGTGCATCTGCGGCCAAGGGGGGAGGGGCGGAATCTGCCACTGCGGATAGCGGAAAATGACGCCACCTGCCAGCATCCGGCAGCCCTCGATGGCTCGCTGGGCGCTCACCTGGATGGGTGCACCGTTCAGATGGGCACCACGACCTTGAGCGGCGGAAAAAAATTCGTCGAGAATCGGATTGAAAACGACTCCGCAAAGCGGACGGCCATCATGGACAACGGCGGCGCAGATGGTGAACTGGGGGCGATGCCGGATGAACGCGCTTGTCCCGTCGATCGGGTCGATCACAAAGAGAGTGCGTGCGGTTAGCCGCGCCTTGTTGTCCGCACTTTCTTCGGACAGCCAGCCATAACTGGGCCGCGCAGGGCGTAGACGCGCTTCAAGCAAAGCGTTGACCGCCAGATCGGCCTCACTGACCGGTGATCCGCCCTTCTTGCTCCAGCTTCTGACGTCACCGCCAAACAGGCTGGAGGCCACCGTACCGGCATCCCGCACCGATTGCTCAAGCAGATGCAGATCGGCGACAAGATCAGGCTCCTGCAATGGTCAAGCCCTCGACACGTAGCGTCGGCGCGTTGGTACCATAACGGAATTCAAGATCACTCGCCGGTGTCATCTGCCGGAACATGTCCTTGAGATTCCCGGCTATGGTCACGCCTGCCACTGGGTAGAGGATTTCACCCTTCTCAATCCAGAAGCCGCTAGCTCCCCGGCTATAGTCGCCGGTGACGCCATTGACGCCCATGCCCATCAATTCAGTGACATAAAGGCCGTCCTTGATGTCAGAAATCAGTTGCGCACGATCGAAAACCCCGGCTTGCATATAGAGATTGGTTGGTGCGGGGGTCGGCGGGCCGCCAGTGCTGCGCGCCGCATGTCCGGTTGTGGTCAGACCAAGCTGGCGGGCGCTGGCGCAGTCGAGCAGCCAGGAGGTCAAAACACCCCTGTCGATCAGGTTCTGACAGCGGTTGCGTACGCCCTCGCCATCGAAGGGTTTTGAGCGCAAACCCCGTCGACGATGAGGATCATCGACAATGGTGATCCCCGGCGCGAAAACCTCTGCTCCGAGGCGATCCTTGAGGAAGCTGACCCCGCGGGCGATGGCGTTGCCCGAGATGGCACCAACAAAGTGCCCGAGCAGGCCGCCGGCCACCCGCGGATCAAAGACCACTGGCAGGGCTGCTGATTTGGCTTTGCGCGGATTGAGGCGGGCAACGGTGCGTTCACCGGCTCGACGTCCGACTACACCCACATGCTCAAGGTCCGATGCGTGGCGGGCGCTGACCCCATCATAGTCCCGCTCCATGGCGGTTCCTTCCCCGGCCAGGACCGCAACACCGAGGCTGCTGCTGGTGGCGGCGTACCGTCCGAAGAAACCCTCACTGGTTGCAAGCGCGATGGCGTTACGACCGAAGGAGGCGCCACCACCTTCAGAATTGGTGACGCCGGGAACGGCCATGGCCGCCGCCTCGATATCTTTGGCCCGGGCAATCAGGGTCTCTGTGGTTGGCTCCGCCGTGTCTTCGAGGTCTAGATCCGAAATCTGCGTAGCCAGGAGGCCGCGCGGGGCAAGACCGGCAAAGGGGTCCTCGGGGGCAAGGCGGGCCATGGCAACGGCCCGTTCGGGAAGTCCGTCGACGGCCTCACGTGCAAGATCGCTCGAAGACACAAAAGCTACGCGCTGGCCAACAAAGACCCGCAGGCCCAAATGTCGGCTCTCGGAGCGTTCGACGTCCTCCAGGTTGCCCAGGCGGTAGGATACCCCGGCCGCGGTGCTTTCCACGATCAGGGCGTCGGCCGCATCGGCGCCGGCAGCGCGGGCCGCCGCGATCAGGTGCGCAAGCAGGTCCTGTGGGTTATCGGTCTTCGTCACGGTCTCAGGAGGCCACAAGCGTAGGTACGATCGCAAGCCACAGAAGTGCGACAATCCCGACAATGAAGGCGAGAAAGGTCAAAACCATGCCCACAAGGCGTAAGGTGGACGGCCCCTCATTCCGCGACAAGGCGACACCGTGAAGGAGCCGGCCGATGGTAAGAGGAAGGCCGACGGCATGCAGAATCCAGACCGGGCTGCCGAGCGAGCTCAACCCCAGCATCAGGATCAACGCCGTGGGCGTGTACTCTGTATTGTTGGCGTGCGCCCGCAGCCGGCGCCCGAGTTCTGGCTTGCCGCCATCGCCAATACCAACATTGGCCTTCATCCGCGCCCGTACGGCCAAAGCCCCTAGCACCAACATGATGAGGGCATTGAGCGCGGCATAGATGGCAAACAGGTGGAATGGGTCGGACAGAATACCGGACATCGCGAATCTCCCAGCCAAAACGGGGGGCCATGTGACGGCCCCGCATGACCAAGGTCAAGCAGGAGAAGGCAAGAGACTGGTGCGTCCGTTGGGGAAGGTGCTCTTTGGGTGCCCTTTGAACTCGGGCCGGTGCCCCGGGGAGGCTGCGCCTCAAGCCACGGTCATAGGCGCTCAAGTTGTCCCCTTATCGCCATCCAATGCCTCAGTGCTGGGGCGTGCCTGCCGGCGTAATGTAGAGCATGTGCTCGTGATAGGCGATGTAGACATGAAAATGCTGCAGAATGTCGCCGCCGATCAGCAAGGGTGAGAGATCACGCGAACTCTGGTGTGAAAAGAGGCTGCCGAGCGCTGGTCCATGGTCGAGATGCCGTCTTGCTGCATTATGAACCAGAAGCAGCTGGGGATTGCTCACGCTTATCCCGTTGAGGGTGAGGCTGTGGAAGCGATGGAGAAAGAAAGAGTCACCATTGCCGCCCGGCACGTAACCCGCGGCAGGGGTACCGGGGCTGCCCGGGGTGAGGCTGAAAACGGACTCCGCAGTCGAGAGGTCCAGAACGGATTTGGAGGCGCCCGTGTCAACACTGGCGGTTAGAACAACGCCATCCAGGCGTACCCGCACGGTGATCTGCCCGCCATCGTTCAAAGACATCGGAACTATGGCGACGGCGTTGGTTTTCCAGTAGATGACGCGTCCTGGACAGTGATCTGGGGACAGGATCGAGAGCGTGTTGCTACCGTAATCGATATCGACGTCAAAGTCTTTCAGCATATTGGCACCGAGTACGCCGATGAGCTTTGTGCCAGTGAACTGGCCGCCGATGTTCTGGTTGGAACCCATTTCAAAGAAATCGACACGCCGCCAGTGAAGGTGCCCGACGGCGAAGGTTTTGGCGCGGATGCCATACTGTCCATAGCTGCCCGACAAGTCATACATGCGCCAATCCGTGGCTCTACTCGGCAGATCGAGCGCCTTTACCGCTGCCGGGCTGACCATGGAAAAGGAGGCTCCGGTATCGAGCAGCATTTCTCGGGATGTGCCATCGATCACGACGGGAACGTAAATGCGCGTGCCCGTGCGGCTGCGCTGGAAGTGAAGTCGTGTCAGAAGGGTGAGCGGCCTGCAGGTGCCGGCTTGCCCAGGAGGGGTGGCAAGCAGGGCGCAGATGGCAATGATCCAGACGTGGCGCTTGCACGCATTCTGGTTCCGTATGAACAAGCCCATGCACCTGGCCATTTGGGCAAGCTCCTGTCGCTTACCAGATCGGGCGACCATCACCCGGCAGACCGAGACTGTCCCAGATCCGGTTCACCCGCGCCACAACGCCAGGGTCCATCGCCAGCTTGCGTCCCCACTCGCGACTGGTTTCGGGGGGGAGCTTGTTGGTGGCGTCCAGGCCGATCTTTGAACCCAAACCAGATTGCGGGGAAGCAAAGTCGAGATAGTCGATCGGGGTATGCTCGATGAGGGTGATGTCTCGTGCTGGATCCATACGTGTTGCCACGGCCCACATGACATCTTTCCAATCCCTTGCATCGATATCTTCATCCACCACAATGACCCATTTGGTGTACATGAACTGGCGTAGATAGGACCAGGTGGCGAGCATGACCCGCTTGGCATGTCCGGGATAGGCCTTCTTCATTCGGATGACGGCTATTCGATAGGAGCAGCCTTCGGGTGGCAGCCAAAAATCCAGAATCTCGGGGAATTGCTGCTGCAGCAGCGGAATGAAAACCTCGTTGAGCGCTTCACCGAGC
>JAKBAU010000185.1 GCA_021808875.1 Pseudomonadota bacterium
ATGAAGTATTGGCAGTTTCCACGATCCGACACGTAGCCTGATCAGCACTCTTGTAGTTTAACTGCCGGCTCTCAATTTCTGTCCCACGACATTCGCTCGAAGGCGTTCGCCGATCGTAACAGATGTGGAGACATGCCTGACGTACCTAATGAGGTCTTTGGAGCTGATAGCGTGATGGTTGACTTGTGCCAATGATAAGTGGTCCATACAGCACGACGTCCCCCTTTCGCGGGGCATAGTTTGCGACCTACTACCGCCGCCCACAAACAACATCTTACACGTGCACAGCCTGAAAATGAGTTCCACTAAGCTAAGCACTGGATTTCATCCAGAACTTGGCCGGCCGTCTACAACGCCTCGCACTTTAGCTCCCACCGAAAAGCACCTCCAAAGGCGGCCAAATCGGCGAAGGCATTAGACGGGACCAATCTATCGATATAATTGCAGATAGTACTCATCTTCTGCCAACGCGTGTGCGGACTGGTCCCCCGCCACACCTTCGACTTCATGCCGCTCAATTCGATGACGGTTCAGTCTTTGGACGCGGATTAAAATCCACGGGGATCTCGTTATGGATCCCAAGTTGTCTGTCCGTCGGAATAATGCCAACCTGCCTGCAACCATAGAGGCCGGACAGTTCTGACGGCTGCATATCGACGAGCTTCAAGGGTATTATCGCGTAACTTGCGGGTAGTGGCTTTACCCGTCCACTCAATCGGGCGGGATCAAATGCGCTAGTTAGATCGTTGACCTCCGGTGTCAACGCATCTTGTGGCCCTAGGTATTTTTCGTGATACATCTTTTCCCCGAGCTTGCGCGCAGCAAGTTCGTTCGGAAGCTTGGCAAGTGGAATTAATCCCAAAACGCGATCAATAAATTTCACCACTGATGCGTGGCTGCCAACGCTATGATCAACATAGTGTACTCGGGCAAAAGGCGAGATAACGATCAACGGTACACGTGGACCATCGGATAGTGGCACAGTCGCTTTCAATACACCGGTATCAGGGTGCGTTGCGAGCAATGGTGGTGGAACATGGTCATAATCGCCCTCAGAATCATCCCAGGTGATAATAATTGCGCTCTGCTTCCAGTAACGGCTCATAGCTATCGCATCGACTGCACGGGCGACCATAGCCTCGGAAATCATAGCGTCAGAATATCCTGGGTGATCGTCATCACCCACAAAGACGTCCTGTGCATGAGGGTCAACCGGTCTAAGCCCGGCGATATTCCCGTATCCTCCCTTTACATAAAAGACACCTCCCTTCATCGGCAACCGTCCATCTTTTACGTCACGAAAGAAGTCTCCTAGACCGCGCAAGTTTCCACGCATCTTGGGGTTATTTGAAACATATCCAAAGTATTGTGGGCCGTTATGATGCGTGATGTAGGATGCATGCAGGCCTGACGCATCTACTGGGTCCACACTGTCCTTTGGCTCATGATCAAACCCTTCTTCATACCAGCGCCATGCTATTGGCATATGCCCCGTGGCGGTAATTTCCGCAATGTCACCCCTAACATCACCCAGATCTTCCTGTGGTAGTGCGTCATCCTTTGCCACATCAGCCAAACTTCTGCCGGCAAGCGTCAATGGTAAAGAGGCGTAGGTTTGATTGTATTGCACTGTCGTTTGGTAATCGCCGCCAAAATCGTAAGGATTTACCGGTACCTTCCTTTGCCAGTCATAAGGAGATCCCCAAAACGGATCTGAATCATTGACAACTGGTTCTCCCGGGCCCGATGCGCCATTCCCTGCGTAACCCTGCTCAGGATGTTCAATCCACTGTGTAACCCCTGTCTGAGCCGCAATGATATCAAGATTTCCAGGCGTGGAAGGTCCTGTTACCAGCTGGAAAATGTGGTCCATGAGGGTAAAGCGATCGGCGAAGCGCCACAAAAATGGTACCGTATTACAATCCTCATAAGCCATTGTGAGTTCTCCGAACTGCTTGGCCATGAGCGTGGGCGCCCCGTTCTGAAAATATTTTTCCTCCTCGCTTTCGGCATATCGGTTCATCCGCGGCCGGCCGTTCACGAAGTTCATCTTCTCCACGATCATCGGATGAGAATGATCCACATCGTCTGTATCGGCCGCATCCTGTCCAGGTCCTATACGAAACGGATGAATTTGCGAAACTGTTCCATTGAGATTGACTATTCGCTGATAAAATCCAGGCGTCTGCGCTGGAGGTTGGCTGAATAAGCCGTCTGCACCTGGAAATGTCCCAAAATACGAATCAAAGCTTCTGTTCTCCTGGTAAAGCACAAAGATGTATTTGATGTGCTGACGTAGCAATGCAACGATCTGGCGATGGGAAAGATGAGGCTCTGCATCATGCCCGGTCATGTACGGCCTAATGCCAGGTCCGGGTGCGGTATTTATCGCTGCATAGGGTGTCGCCGATACCTGCATCGCCGCTAACGCAGTCGAAATCACTACAGAAACCGAACGATATAAAGGTTTCAGGCGCACAGAAATCCCCCTTGAGAGCAAGCCCCGGTTCTCAGCCTAGCAAATCCAATCTCTATTTGGATGATGATTTCATGACGCCCCACCTAAACCCGTGTCGAAATTGGTCGGACGCACCCTGATAAGCTGCCAGCAGGTCAATGTGTTCCAACCTCTACCCCCGCCACTATGACCAGCATCCGGACTTCGGATCACCTAAGTTTTTAAAGCCAGTATAAGGAATAACAAGCTGGGATGTCATGACGATTTAACACGCCTAGATTATCTACGACTGTCGGGGCGACGTAGACCTGCTGAATGTCCGCTGAGAGATGTTTTCACGCATGGCGGCAAAGGCGCCTGGAAGGTCGAACTCACATGAAACCTTCCGCATTTAGGCACATTCATCCAATGCGGCTACAGAGCTGACGACGCCTTACCACTCAACCGCCGGAGGACGATTGTGACCAGTTGGAGGGTGGCTCGGATTCGCGCGCTAAACGATGAGGTGCGGCATCATCCCCGCCGGGGACGCTGGCTGATAACCCCCAAGGTCCAAAGTCATCCAGCCTTGGAAGCTTTACTGGAGAGAGTTCGCACATTCTGCGAGTTCACCAATCATAATGATCCCTATCATGAGCACGATTTCGGCTCATTTGAGTTTGATGGTGAAACATATTTTTGGAAAATTGACTATTATGACTTGACACTCAGCATGGCATCACCGGACCCGCTCGATAAAATGCTTACGCAACGGGTCTTAACAATCATGCATGCAAGTGAGTACTGATGAGTGACCGACATTATTCTCATCAATGGCGTTCAGCGCTGCGGCCAACGCTGGCCGGAATACTCTCAACTTGTCCGCCGGAATTGGGAGGCATCCCTTTGATCTTGGTCAAGATCATCGATGTCACATAGCAGGACATTAGTCTTGCAACATGATGATGCGAGACGTCTCATGAAAAAGGAACATTGGCAAGATTGGGGTACAGCTCTTGTCGGTACCTGGCTTTTTGTTTCTCCGTGGTTTTTGACAGTAATGCAAGCATCAACCGCCGCTATTCCCAGCGGTGTCGAATTGCTTTGGAGTTCGTGGATCTGCGGTGCTTTGCTGATTTTTTTGGGGTTGTCGGAGCTCTCGGGTTTTGCTCGCTGGAAGGAATGGTGCATTGCCGGGTTGGGCGCATGGCTTTTCATCGCGCCGCAGGTTTTGGGATACCCGCAGATAGATGCCGTGGCTTTAAACTCGATTATCTTCGGGCTTGTGACGATTGCTCTAGCCGGATGGGCCATCGGGGACTCGCACGAACTTCTGCCGCGCCTCCAGCGCCCTAAAGGTGACTTGCGCGATAAACTGCCAAGGATGGGGTTGCCGGATGAGCATGAGCATATGGCGGGAGAACCAGAACCGCATGCGTCAGGACCCGACATCCTAAGACCTGGGATTGGAATGGGTGTGCCAGGTCAAACGACGAAGAGCAGTTAGGTGAACGACCAAAGTCTCATCCCGTGACTAGGCGAGTGCCGTCCTTGAAATAAAGGCCGAAGGCACTGTCCGTGCCAAAGGGCATAGGAGGCGCCTAATATCCTTGCCTGGTGGCAAGTAACGACGAATTGGCGCCCTGGCCCACATCGAGCCGAGCATCGAGGCTAATGGTCCGTTTGGTGTCTGCGCCAAAATGAATGTGTTGCGAGCAACTTCTTTGCCGTTGAGCGTGCGGACACCCAACAAATGAAATCGCTGAGCTGTTGCCTCTCCGTCTCTTCTGCAGGACGCCCCTACGGCTTCGAAATAGCGCTTTTGAACCTGGGCATTTTAACTTCACGGCCGTTCTTGCCAACCCGGCCCGGGCGATCGATCCTCATGTGATTTTGCGTCCATCCGGAATGCGTCGGCCACGCTAGTTCGCCTGAATTACTGCGCCGCATTCGGGGCGAGGCGTCTGCGGCTGTTGCCCACAGGCTGAGGCTCTCTCCACTAGAAAATGATAGTACTCCCAGGTCGAACAAGTCCTCGTTGATTTGAGATCCTGCTGCTTCGGTAAATTCACTTTGGGGACCGTTCAAATCCGCCCTGCGCAAGGTTAGACGCTCCGTTGGGGAATTAACCAGCTGGACGCGTCCTGCCGGCGCCAATATGGCCTCTCAAGTTGAGCGAAAAACCTCCATCCTGGGACCGCGCGCTCAATCTAGCAGCCTTCTAACGCTGTACCTTGACACGCAAATACCCGGTTTTTCCTTTACACCCGAGACACTGCTCCAGACAGGCCAAGGTTCTGGGAAGATTGCATCCGGCTCGTCCGGCCGCCATAACCTTTTATACGGAGAAATGCTCACCACTGGGAACTGAACAATGGATTTCGAACTGAGTCCGGACCAGGAGAATGTGCGAAGTGCAGTGGCGTCCCTGTGCACGAACTTCGATGATGCCTACTGGCGCGCCCGCGACAACTCGGGCGGCTTTCCAGAGGACTTCTACCAGGCCTTTGCCCAGGGCGGATGGCTGGGCATTTGTATTCCACCTGCCTATGGCGGATCTGGCCTTGGTGTCTGCGAGGCCGCAGTAATGATGCGAACAGTCGCTCAATCCGGCGCCGGCATGTCGGGAGCATCTGCATTGCATATGAATATCTTCGGACTTAACCCAGTGGTTGCCCATGGCAGCGATACACAAAAGCTGCGTATGCTACCCCCTATTGTCTCTGGACAGGAAAAAGCATGCTTTGCCGTTACTGAGCCGGATACGGGCTTGAACACAACCCGTCTCAAGACGCGTGCCGTGCGTCATAAAGATCGCTTTATCGTCAACGGACAAAAGGTATGGATCTCAACCGCACAGGTCGCCAGCAAGATTTTGCTTCTTGCCCGTACTACTCCACTTAGCGATGTCCAAAAGCCAACTGACGGTCTCAGCCTGTTCTATACCGATCTTGATCGCCGCCACATCGCGATAAGAGAAATCGACAAAATGGGCCGCAAGGCGATCGATTCCAATGAGCTTTTTATCGAAAATTTAGAGATACCCGAAGATGACCTGATCGGAGTTGAAGGTCGGGGGTTTAAGTACATTCTTGACGGCATGAATCCTGAGCGCGTGCTGATCGCAGCCGAAGCCATCGGCCTTGGTCAACTTGCGCTGAGCAGAGCCGCACGCTACGCGAAAGAGCGCATTGTGTTTGATCGCGCCATTGGCCAAAACCAGTCAATCCAGCATCCATTGGCCAAAAACTGGCTGGCTCTAGAAGCCGCCTGGCTTATGACCTTAAAGGCAGCTGACCAGTACGACCGTGGCCTCGAATCTGGTGCGAGCGCAAACGCAGCCAAATATCTCGCCGGCGAAGCTGGATTTGACGCATGCCAGCAGGCGGTGATGACACATGGCGGATTTGGCTATGCCAAGGATTTTCACGTTGAACGCTACCTGCGGGAAGTCATGATCGCACGGATCGCCCCGATAAGTCCGCAACTGGCGCTCTGTTACATCGCAGAGCGAGTCTTGGGCCTACCGAAATCCTATTGAGGTGATCTGGCAATAAAGCTGGCATAACCCTTTGCACGCAGATTGCAGGCCGGGCAATCACCGCAGCCTTGGCCCCACGCGTGCAAATGTTGGGTGTCGCCCTTGTAGCAGGACAGTGTTTGGGAACGGATCAACTCAACGAGATCATTGCCACCCAATCGTTCCGCCATCCGCCACGTCTCTGCCTTATCAATCCACATCAAGGGCGTGTCGAGCACAAAGCGCTGCTCCATGCCGAGATTGAGCACCACCTGAAGCGCCTTGACGGTGTCGTCTCGGCAATCCGGGTACCCCGAATAGTCCGTTTCGCAGAGCCCGGAGACGATGTGCGTGAGTTTCCTCCGGTAAGCCACGGCAGCGGCAAAGGTCAGAAAAATTATATTACGCCCAGGCACGAAGGTATTTGGCAGTCCGTTACCAGAGGCCGCGATATCGCAGTCGCGGGTGAGTGCGGTTTCGCTGATCTGACCGAGCACGCCCAAATCAAGAACATAGTCCGTTCCAAGCCTTGGCGCCCATTTGGGAAATTTGCTGCGAAGACCCTGAAGTACCCGGCTGCGTGCCTCCAGTTCGCTGCGGTGACGCTGACCGTAGTCGAAGCCGATGGTCTCAACCTGGGCATATTGGGTGAGCGCCCAAGCCAGACAGGTTGCCGAATCCTGTCCTCCGGATAACAGAACCAAAGCGCCAGACATAGATCTTGCCTCCTTGCGCATATCACGCTGACCCGGCGGATCATTCTTTTATGGAAACCGGGTTTTTGAGCCATTCTATCCTAAATGCATAAAGATATGCAGATTTCTTTATATCTTCTTGTGACTTTTGACCCTCCCTGCTATACCCCCGCCGCCGTCAATCTAGAGGATCGCTTCATGAGCACCGACTATGTCATCGCCGATATCAAGCTTGCTGACTGGGGACGCAAGGAAATTGACCTGGCCGAAACCGAAATGCCCGGCCTGATGGCGACGCGCAAAGAATTCGGTCCCAAACTGCCCCTTAAAGGTGCCCGTATCGCCGGGAGCCTGCATATGACAATCCAGACCGCGGTCCTGATAGAAACCCTAAAGCATCTGGGCGCCGATGTTCGTTGGGCATCCTGCAACATCTTTTCCACCCAGGATCATGCCGCCGCCGCCATCGCAGCCAGCGGCACTCCCGTGTTTGCCAAGAAGGGCGAAACTCTAGAGGAGTACTGGGAATACACCCACCGTATTTTTGAATGGGCTGACGGCGGCACCCCTAACATGATCCTCGATGACGGTGGCGATGCCACCCT
>JAKBAU010000186.1 GCA_021808875.1 Pseudomonadota bacterium
ACTGGGGACGGGATCGTACCCATGGTCGGCTCAGCATCGAATATCTCGTCAAACGCCAGACTGCTGACACCGCGCGCGCGGTGGGTTTGCGCGATCGTGGAATTCTGGCGCCGGGCCTGAAGGCAGACATCAACATTATCGACTTCGGCCGACTTCGTGTGCGGGCCCCTCACATGGCCTACGATCTGCCAGGTGGTGGCAAGCGCCTGCTGCAAGAGGCGGATGGCTATGTCGCGACCATCGTATCGGGCATCCCAACCTACCGTGATGGCGTCGCCACCGGGGCTCTGCCTGGACGGCTGGTGCGTGGCCCAAAGGCCGCTGCCACAAGCTAGGGAGCCCCTCATGCTGACTGCACTGGAGCCGCACCTGGCCTGGCGCCACCACGATGTGAAGGACCCCGACAGCTGGACCTATCATTTGTCTGCGGCTGATCTCAGTGAGCTTGATGCGGCGCTCATCCAGGCAAAAAAGGTCTCGTCTGATCTTCTTGAGATCGAGCAGAGGGACTTTCCCCTGTCAGCGCTCGCAGAGACCCTGACCGGAATCGAGCACGAACTCATCGCGGGCCGCGGATTTGTGCGTATCCGCGGTCTTCCCGTGGAGCGCTACAGTGATGAGGATCTCACGCTGCTTTATTGGGGAATCGGCCTTCATCTGGGGGAACCCTGGCCGCAGAACAAGCATGGTCATCTGATGGGGGATGTCACCGATCAGGGCAAGGCGCTCAGCGATCCGACTTTCCGTGGCAATGAGCTTGGCCAGGTGGCACTCGATTATCATACCGATGGTGCCGATCTGATCGGCTTGATGTGCTTGCGTTCCGCCAGGTCCGGTGGCCTGTCGATGGTGGCCAATGCGGTTACCATACACAATGATCTGCTGGCCCAGCGGCCGGATCTGGTGCGGGTGCTCTACCAACCCTTGCCCTATGATTTTCGCGGCGAACAGCCTGAAGGGGCCAAGCCGTTCTACAGCTTTCCGGTCTTCACCGCCTTTGAACAGCGGCTCTTTGTGCGGTTTATTCCCCACTACATTCGCGCCAGCCAGCGTCACGCCGAAGCTCCTCGCCTGTCGGATACCGCGCTTGAGGCCCTTGATGTCGTCAGCGCGATGGCGCGCAGCCAGGAATACAATATCAGTATGGATCTGGCGCCGGGAGATATGCAGTTCATCAACAATTACCATGTGCTGCATGGGCGTACGGCCTATGTTGATGATGCGCAGTCTGGTTACAGGCGCCACTTGAAGCGGTTGTGGCTGGCCGCACATCATCTTGACCAGCGTCCGTCGCAGTTTCGCCGACAGGGACGTGCACATTGGGGCCGCATCCGCAGCCAAAGCCGCATTGCCGCCGTGTCCCGAACCGCCAAGCACTGATTTCAGGTTGGGCAGTTTTGTGTCCCACGGACCAGGCGTTGACAGCCACTGCGCTTTGGCAGGTGGCGTCACCGCTGCTGGGCGATGCGAAGTGAAGAGCGCTTAGGCTGCTGCCGCGGTACGGGCGAGTGCGCAGTGCGACCAGATCTCCGACAGTGCGCTGACCAGCTTGTCAATATCCGCATCGGAGTGCAGCGGTGAGGGTGTAAAGCGCAGCCGCTCAGTTCCTCTGGCGACTGTCGGGTAATTGATCGGCTGGACGTAGATGCCGTGGTTATCCAGCAACCAGTCGCTGATCATCTTGCACTTTTTGGCGTCGCCCACCATCACCGGAATGATGTGGCTCGGATTGTCGAGCATGGGAATGCCAATGGCCTTGAGCTTGCGCCGAACCGTGGCGACGCGCTCCTGGTGCCGGCGCCGTTCGGCTGTGCTCGTTTTGAGATGCCGGATTGACGTCAGGGCGCCAGCCGCAACGGCCGGTGGCAGTGCCGTGGTAAAAATAAAGCCAGAGGCAAAGCTGCGTACGAAATCGCACAGATCAGCGCTCGCCGCGATATAGCCTCCCATCACTCCAAACGCCTTGGCCAAGGTGCCTTCGATGACTGTCAGCCGGTCCATCAACCCTTCGCGCTCGGCAATGCCGCCGCCGCGCGGTCCGTAAAGTCCGACCGCATGCACTTCATCCAGATAGGTCATGGCGCCATGGATATCCGCGACGTCACAGAGCTCTTTGATTGGAGCGATGTCGCCGTCCATCGAATAAACGCTTTCAAAGGCGACGAGCTTGGGTCGCGCTGGATCAAGACTGGCAAGCTTGCGATTAAGATCCTCAACGTCATTGTGTTTGAAGCGCACACACTGGGCACGCGAATGACGGATGCCTTCGATCATGGAGGCGTGATTCTGGTCGTCGGAGAGCACCACGCAGTCAGGAAGTTTGGCGGCAAGCGTGCCAAGTGCCGCCCAGTTGGAAACATAGCCGCTCGTGAAGGTTAGCGCTGCCTCTTTGCCATGCAGGTCAGCGAGTTCACGCTCCAGCAGCACATGATAATGATTCGTACCTGAAATATTGCGTGTTCCACCGGCACCTGCACCGCAGCGATCGAGGGCCTCGTGCATGGCCGCGATCACCTGCGTGTTCTGTCCCATGCCGAGATAGTCATTGGAGCACCACACGGTCACAGGCTGGGTATTGTCACCCTCATAGCGCGTAGCCTTGGGAAATCGTCCGGCATGACGTTCCAGATCAGCAAAAATCCGGTAGCGGCCTTCCTGGCGTAGCGCCCCCAGCTCGGCGGCGAAGAAGGCTTCATAATCCATCGTGTATCTCCCACGGCCTCGGTCACATGGCCAGGCGCAAATTAGGCGTTTGAGGCCAGGCTGTCGACCAGTTTGGCCTCTCAGGCGGCCTTTGCAAAGCGCCACATTAGCGCAGGTCCCCTTGCAAAAGGCAGGCAAGAACTGGCCCGGCGGCATGGGCAAGATCCTGATACATATCAATGTATCCGATAGAAAGATAAGGTCCCGCCGCTGTGGCCGGTGCGGCGCGGCGTGCGGACCCAAAAGGCGCTGGGCCGGGACCCGCTCAGCGTGTCCCGGCCCAGCCTCAAGAAGCGGCCATGCCCTGTTGCCCGTCGTCCGTGGGGCGTGCGGCCACGCCGTCAGGCATCGCTCCCCCAAGCGATGCGCGCAGGCCCTTACATCCGCCGGTGTGGTCCTTGACCCTGCGCCTGCCAGGGATGATGAGGCCTGCAGCCCATGAACAGCTGATTGGCGGTCCTTTGCTGCGCGGGATCGAGCGCCTCATAAAGCGGGATCAGGGCCCCGTCGATGTGTTCGACGGTAGCCAGATGCGACTTCATCATGGCTTCCCGCCGCTTCAGAACGGCGGGCAGCGCGAACGACGTTCGGCCGCTCATCGCTTCGCTGCGCCGGGCCTGCATTTGCTGCCTGAACGCATGGACGCTGTCGGTGAGCGCGGTCGCAAACTGGTTCCACTGGCTTGCCTGAGCTGGGGTAATGTGTAGCTCGGTGTGCAGGAAGGCGAGCGCGCCATCGGGGTAGCGCATTGCCATCATGGGAACCAGCGGGCCACCATGGCAGCGCCCAGGGCCGAAGTGCTTGCCCATGGGCTGGGCGCCAGCGGGCAAGGTAGCGGCGACGGCGAGTCCGGCGCTGAGTGCGAGGATTGCGGCATATTTGTTCATGTGAAATGTCCTCCTTAGGGGAGCGCCATGCAAACATGTCGAGCCGTGGTTGTCGCCATGATCAATGTCAACAAATGTGGCAGAGCCCGCGTCAGGAGCGACTCTAACAACAAGTTCTGGCGCAACCTCCCAAGCCGTACCCCAAGGCCGTCACCCGCGCTCCCGTTTGTTGGCGCGGATCGCAGGCCCTGCGGCGCCGGCGGTCGCGGGACGGCCTAAAATCCAACCGCCACGGGGCGGCGTGGGGGAGACGCGGCGTCCGTGCGGGTAGAAGGGGCAATGCAGCTGCAGCCATGGCTGCAGGCGAGGCGGTCGAGATACTCTTTTAGAGCGACGCGCAAAATCTGCGGACGGGTTTTATGGTGCTTGGCGGCTGCGATGCCCAGCCGTTCGTATTCGTCCTCACCAAGTACCAGGCTCACCCGTTGGCTCGACTTTTTGGGTCCTGGCGCGGGGGTGGCCTTGGTTGGTGCCGGGTGGGGTGGAGCAAGTGGCGCGCTCGCCGCAGGGCTCAGAATCGAGGGCCGCGCGGGCAGGGTTTCGAGGGAGGGTGCGGCGTCACCCTTGCGGGCGAGCAAGCCAGCCGTGATCGAGGCAAATTGGTGATGGCTCATGGTCATGTACATTCCGTCAGCAGGGGGTTTCTGGGCTGCGGCGCCCAAACGGCTGGGCCCGGCGCGGACCAAGGCCGGGTAGCGGTTCGCCGGGGCGCCCGCGCTCGCGACGGCCATCAAACTGCGCCGCAGGTTCGTTCTGGTTTAAAAGAATGGTCTCGCGGCCGGCCTCACTGACGGAGGCGGGCGCTGTGCCGGGATCATCCAACTCCGGCAGGATTGGCTCGGACGGTGGAGAGCTGGAGGCCTCCAGGGGCGAAAGACCGTGTATGGCGAACGCCGTGGGCACTTTGACCGGTGTGATGCTGGCGTCTTGGGTCAGCCGCGCAAGACGGCTTTGTATGTAGGTCCACAGCTCGCGCACTTCCTTGGCTGAACTTGATCGCACGGCAACCTCGCCGACGGTCCGTCCATCGATCATGGAGGCTGCGAAATCGACGCGATGATGGATGGTGACCGGTGCCACGGTGCCATGCTGAGACAGTGCCACCGCTGCTTCGCCGGTGATGCGCGCCCGGGGCGTTGCAGCATTGACGACAAAGAGTACGGTCTTGCCATGACGTTCAGCGAGGTCGACGGTGGCCCCGACGGCGCGAAGGTCATGCGGACTTGGTCGGGTCGGCACCACCACAAGATCGGCATGGGCGATGACGTGCGAAATCGATTCGGTTATCGCTGGCGGGGTGTCGATGACAGCAAGACGGATACCCGCCGCATCAAGCTGGCGCAGAGCGTCCGACAGCTGCAACAGACCCACTTTGGCAAAATGTGGCTCCGGTGCACTGCGGGCGTTCCACCACTCCGCGAGAGATCCTTGGGGATCGGTGTCAATCAGCGCGACCGGCCCTACCCCGGCCAACATCGCTTCGACTGCGAGGTGGCCGGAGAGTGTCGTCTTGCCGGAACCACCCTTCTGAGATGCCAGTACCAGCACATGCATGATTTGCGCGCCCTTCTTGCTCGCTGCCTTACAAGCATGGCGCAAAGGGCTTGCCCGCGTGTTGCATCGCTGCGCGGCAATTGTACGAAGTTTAAGACAAACTGTCCGAAGTCTGTCCTTCGGCTGCGTGCCTCAGTCTTCGCCGAACCGCGCGGCGATCAACGCCAGGATGGCGGTCATCGCGTCTTCGGCATCGGGACCTTCGGCGCAGAGCTCAATCTGACTGCCGACCCCCGCGCCCATCATCATCAGCCCCATGATCGAGCGTGCATCAACGCTGGTGCCGTCTTTACTCACGGTGATTTGAGACTTGAAACGTGCTGCGGCTTCCACAAGCTTGGCGGACGCGCGCGCATGCAGGCCACGCTTGTTGATGATCGTCGCCACCGACCTAATTGGCAGCCCGTCCGCCATGGTCAGGTTCCGCCGACGAGATCTGCCGAACCGGCGCGCATATATTTGCGTCCCGCTTCGATCGCCTGTTTTACCGCAGCTTCAAGCGGCAGGCGGGAGCGTACATTGCAAAGTTTGATCAGGCTGGGAAGATTGGCACCTGCCAGAACCTCGATCTTGCCCTTTTCCAGCAGCGTCAGCGCAAGATTGCAGGGCGTCCCACCATACATGTCGGTGGCGATCACGGTGCCGTCGCCGGTATCGACAGCCTTGGCGGCCGCAGCGATTTCACGTCGCCGCCGTTCCATATCGTCTTCAGGACCAATGCAGACGGCGCGCAGATGGGTTTGCGGGCCCACCACATGCTCGACCGCGGAAATGATTTCCTGGGCCAGGCGGCCATGGGTAACAATGACAATGCCAATCATGATCGGTGCTATGTGTGAGGCGGCGGGCACGATAACAAGGTATGGGCGAGATGGAACCCCTCACCTGGGTCTGATGTGAGACTTAGTTGCCCATGCCGGGGATCTGACCAAGCTGAGCTGCAGCCAGGACGATCCTGGCTGGCGCTGACACGCTGAAGGCATTGAGGCGGAGGACGGGGGGCGCGGAGGCTCCTTCAAGACCCAGGGGCAGGGGCCAGCGCTCGGGTTCCGGCAAGCGGTCCGCCTCGTGACCCAGAATTGCAGCCAGTCGGATTGGTGCCCTGGAGGCGGTGGGCAGAGGTACGATTCCCAGCCCACGAACCTCGATCAGTCCGTGCAAGGAGGGGGGAGCCCGCCCTAACAAGACCCCGTCCTCAACCCAAAGCAGTGTCCGATCATCCGCTACGAGCAGTGCCCCCATGGCAATCAGGCGCAAGGCGAGATCGGACTTGCCGCTGCCGCTTTCGCCAAGCAGCAGTACGCCTGTATCCGACGGGGCGCCAAGCCTTGGGCCGGCCTGGGCGAGAAGAACGCAGCTGGCATGCAGGTTCATTTCAGCCATGGTCGAGCGGCAGCTCAACGATAAAGCGGGCACCGGCGGGCCGTTCGGGGCTCGGCCCGAGGCGGGTTTCGGCCCAGATCCGTCCGCCGGCGCCCTCGACAATCTGGCGCGCGATAGAAAGTCCAAGGCCGGAATTCTGCCCGAAGTCGCTTTCGCGCGGGCGTTCGGTGTAGAAGCGCTGAAACACGGTCTCAAGATTGTCGGGAGGGATGCCCGGACCCTCATCGAGCACGGCGATGCGCACCAGGCGGTGGCGACGCTGCGCCTCAACCCGAACCGTGCCGCCATCCGGGCTGAAGGAGATGGCGTTGTCGATCAGGTTGCGAAAGATCTGCCCGAGCCGCTCACTGCGGCCGGAGACGATCGCCTTGCCCTCCAGCTCCAGGCCGAGCTCCAGCTTGACGGATCGCGGCAGTCCGGTGAGCCGATAGACTTCGGTGATGGTTGTCAGAAGATCGGCAATGTCGACGGGTTCAGACGGCTCGCGCGACAACTCCGCGTCCAGACGCGACGCCTGGCTGATGTCGGTGATCAGCCGATCTATGCGTTTGATGTCGTTGGTGACAATACTGATCAGGCGGTTGCGGTTGATTGGATCCTCGGTACGCACCAGCATGTCGATGGCGGTCTTCAGCGAGGTCAGCGGATTTTTAAGTTCATGGGCAACATCGGCAGCAAAGCTCTCGATGGCATCGATGCGATCATAGAGGGCGCGGGTCATCGCCGA
>JAKBAU010000187.1 GCA_021808875.1 Pseudomonadota bacterium
TCCCTGAACCAGATCGAGAAAGCCTACGGCCCCAATAACGCCATCCTCGATAACTGCCATGTCCGCGTCAGCTTCGCGACCAATGACGAGCGCACCGCCAAGCGGGTTTCCGACGCCCTCGGCACCGCCACCGAGATGAAGGATCAGAAGAATTATGCCGGGCACCGGCTGTCACCCTGGCTCGGCCATCTGATGGTCTCGCGTTCGGAGACCGCCCGTCCGCTCCTGACCCCAGGCGAGATCATGCAATTGCCACCCACCGACGAGATCGTCATGGTCTCGGGTATTCACCCGATCCGCGCAAAGAAGGCCCGCTATTACGAAGACCGGCGATTTCAGGAGCGTATCCTGCCTCCGCCCCAGAACGCACAGCATGCTCCACGGCCGGACGACTGGTCACAGCTACCGCCTTTGCCCCCTACACGCGATCTCGCCAAAACGCTGACGACAGACGGCGACAACGCCGATGGCGGTATCCGGCGTGAACCGGCGTTGCAGGACCAGCCTGATCAAATCGCCCTAGCGCAAGAAGCGTCCCTCGCAAGTCCTGAGCGGGATGAATTCGATATCCTGGACGACACACCAGACGACGCAATTCGCCAACGCCAAATCCAACGCCAACGCATGCAAGGCCTTGCGCGGCAAGGCTCCATGGATCCCGCGGATGGGCTCGGGCTTTAGGACAGACGATGCGCGACCGCCTCAACCTTTCCCTCCCGGTCGAGATGATCGCACAGATCAACGAACTTGCGATCCGCAAGCGCCTGACACGCTCTGCCATCGTCGAAGCTGCGATTGCTTCGTTTCTCTCGCCCGATGGCGCTGACCGGAGGGAGGCGGCGTTCACGCGCCGGCTCGACCGGCTGACCCGGCAGATGCAGCGCCTCGAACGCAATAGCGGCATTTCCCTTGAAGCTTTGGCGCTTTTCGTCCGGTTCTGGCTTACCGTCACGCCGCCTTTACCTCCCGAAGCCCAAACCGGCGCCCAGGCCAAGGGACGGGAGCGCTATGAAGGGTTCATCGAGGCGCTGGGCCGCCGCCTGAACCATGGCCGCACCTTGCTCGATGAAATTCCCCAAGATCTCCGCCGCGCCGGTGAGACAGCACCTCATGTAGACAACCCTGATGAGACGCATGGCGAAAGAGACTGACCTACGCCCCCGCAATTCTTTTCGCTCCGTCCTGCGCTCTGCTTGTCCCGAGCCAAAATCCTTGTTGAACGGTGCTGATTTTTGTCCCTTCTAATCATCCCCGCGGCTGATCGCACCTTGCGATCGGCCTCTGCCGGGGATGATCGCAATGGTGCTCAATCTTCAATTCGAATCATTGACGCGAAGCGCGCGCATGCTGCGCACGGCGCTCGGCCCTGCAATCGCTGACTTCCTCGAAGACCCTGCCATCGTCGAAGTTATGCTGAACCCGGACGGGCGGCTTTGGATCGACCGGCTGAGCGGCAGGCTCGAAGATGCCGGGCAATCACTCTGCCCCGCCGATGGCGAGCGCATTATCCGCCTGGTCGCGCATCATGTCGGTGCCGAGGTTCATCCCGCTCGTCCACGCGTCTCCGCCGAACTGCCCGAGACGGGAGAACGCTTCGAAGGATTGCTGCCGCCGGTGGTCGCGGCACCCGCCTTCGCCATCCGCAAACCCGCGACCGCTGTGTTCTCCCTGATCGACTATGTCGAGCACGGCATCATGACCGCGCAACAAGCCGCGACCCTACGCATAGCAGTGCAGGAGCGGCGGAACATTCTGGTTGCAGGCGGCACCTCGACCGGCAAGACGACACTGACCAACGCCCTGCTCCTCGAGGTTGCGCAAAGCACCGACCGCGTGGTGCTCATCGAAGACACGCGCGAGCTGCAATGCCAGGCGCCCAATCTGGTGGCGCTACGCACCAAGGATGGTGTCGCCTCGCTCTCCGATCTGGTCCGCTCCGCCCTGCGCCTGCGACCTGACCGCATCCCCATTGGCGAGGTGCGTGGTCCCGAAGCGCTCGATCTGCTCAAGGCCTGGGGCACCGGCCATCCGGGCGGCATCGGCACGATCCATGCCGGAACCGCGCTCGGTGCGCTCCGCCGACTGGAACAGCTCATCCAGGAAGCCGTCATCACCGTGCCCCGCGCACTGATCGCCGAGACGGTCAATGTCATCGCCGTGCTGCAAGGCCGGGGTAGCGAGCGCCACCTTGCCGAACTCGCCGCTGTCACCGGCCTCGATCCCGCCACCGGTGATTACTGCATCCGCGCCGCCGGCGATGAAAGCTCCGATTATAGCTCACCCGTTGGAGACGCCGCATGACCAATCGCCATGTCCGAGCCCGCCGTATGCCGTCAGCAGTCTCGTCGTTGCGTCGGCTTGTCATGAAGCTCGCCACGAGCGCGGCCCTTTTCCTGCTGCTGGCGCCGGCGGCCGATGCGTCGGGATCCAACATGCCTTGGGAAACCCCTCTGAACGCGATCCTCCAATCCGTGCAGGGGCCGGTCGCCAAGATCATTTCGGTCATCATCATCACCGTGACGGGACTGTCGCTGGCCTTCGGCGATACCTCAGGCGGTTTCCGGCGGCTGATCCAGATTGTTTTCGGCCTCTCCATCGCCTTCG
This sequence comes from Pseudomonadota bacterium, assembly GCA_021808875.1. Next base: position 2,605 of record JAKBAU010000187.1, read on the forward strand.
CCGCCAGTTCCTTCTTCCTGTCCTTCTTCTCCTTCTCCGGCGGGGCGCTGATCTGATGGCCGGGATCATCGACCCCGACGTGCCCGGCTTCTTCGCGCCGGCGCACCGCGCGCTGACAGACCCAATCCTGATGGCCGGCGCGCCGCGCGCGGTGGCCATCGCCAATGGCACCCTAGCGGCAGCGATTGCCTTGGGGTTGCGGCTCTGGATCCCTGGCGCGCTGCTCTGGGTGGCGGGCCACAGCGCCGCCGTCTGGGCGGCCAAGCGTGACCCGCAATTCGTGGACGTGGTCCGTCGGCATCTGCGCCATCCGGCCCATCTCAGTGTGTGAGGCGCCGCGCTGATGCTGAACCTCGCCGAATATCGTCAACGCCCTGCCGGTCTCGCCGATTTTCTGCCCTGGGCCGCTCTGGTGGCGCCGGGTGTGGTGCTGAACAAGGACGGCTCCTTCCAGCGCACGGCACGGTTCCGGGGACCGGATCTGGAATCCGCGACGTCCGCGGAACTGGTCGGCGTCACAGCAAGGCTGAACAATGCACTGCGCCGCCTCGGGTCCGGCTGGGCAATCTTTGTCGAGGCGCAGCGGGTTACAGCGCAGACCTACCCACACAGCACCTTTCCCGAGCCCGCCTCGGCACTGGTCGATCTCGAACGTCAGGATGAATTCGAAGAGGCCGGCGCGCATTTCGAGAGCTGGTATTTCCTGAGTTTTGTCTGGTTGCCACCGGCTGAAGAAGCGTCCCGCATCGAAAGCTGGATCTATGAAGGCCGCGCCCAGACCGGTGTCGATCCCTGGGAATTGCTGCACACCTTCGTCGACCGGACCAACCGCGTCCTGCAATTGGTCGAGGGTTTAATGCCCGAGGCCGTCTGGCTCGATGATAGGGAGACGCTGACCTATCTCCATTCCACCATCTCGACCCGTACGCAGCCTGTTCGCGTGCCTGAGACGCCGATGCATCTCGATGCGCTGCTCACTGACGAGCCGCTGACCGGCGGGCTGGAGCCACGCCTCGGAAGCCATCATCTGCGCATGCTGACCGTCGTCGGCTTCCCGACCGTCACTCATCCCGGAATCCTGGACGAGTTGAACCGGCTCGCCTTCCCGTATCGCTGGTCGACCCGGGCCATCCTGCTCGACAAGATCGAGGCGGTGCGCCTGCTGACCAAAATCCGCCGGCAATGGTTCGCCAAGCGCAAATCCATCGCCGCCATCGTCAAGGAGGTAATGACCAATGAGGCCTCGACGCTTGTGGATTCCGACGCGGCCAACAAGGCTGTAGACGCCGACATCGCTCTGCAGGAACTCGGCGCCGATGACGTCGGCCAGGCTTATGTCACCGCCACCGTCACGGTCTGGGATGAGGATTCCGGTATCGCGGCCGAGAAGCTGCGCCTCGTCGAGAAGGTTATCCAGGGCCGCGATTTCACCTGCATCGCCGAAGGCGTGAACGCCATCGAGGCCTGGCTCGGCTCACTGCCCGGTCACGTCTACGCCAATGTCCGGCAGCCACCGGTCTCCACCCGAAATCTTGCCCATATGATCCCACTCTCGTCAGTCTGGGCCGGGCCGGAACGCGACGAGCATTTTCAGGCGCCGCCTCTGTTCTTCGGCAAGACCGAGGGCAGCACGCCATTCCGGTTTTCGCTCCATGTCGGGGATGTCGGCCATACGCTCATCACCGGCCCCACGGGGGCCGGTAAATCGGTACTGCTGGCGCTGATGGCGATGCAATTCCGCCGCTACACGGACTGCCAGATCTTCGCCTTCGATTTCGGCGGATCGATCCGCACGGCGGTGCTCGCCATGGGTGGGGACTGGCACGATCTCGGCGGCAACCTGTCGGCGGGATCCGACCATTCCGTCTCGCTTCAGCCGCTGGCCCGCATCGACGACCCGGCCGAGCGCGCCTGGGCGGCCGAATGGATGACGGCGATCCTCGCCCGGGAAGGTGTCACCATCGATCCGGCCGCGAAGGACCATGTGTGGTCGGCGCTGGCCTCGCTGGCCTCGTCCCCAATCCACGAACGCACCATAACCGGCCTCGCGGTACTATTGCAATCGACGGCGCTGAAGCAGGCATTGCAGCCTTATTGCATTGGCGGCGCCTCCGGCCGGCTGCTCGACGCCGAGATCGAGCAAATCGGCTCGGCCTCTGTCCAGGCCTTCGAGACCGAGGGGCTGATCGGCGCCGGCGGGGCGCAAGCCGTGCTGACCTATCTCTTCCACCGGATCGAGCAGCGGCTGGACGGCCGGCCGACATTGTTGATCATCGATGAAGGCTGGCTGATCCTCGACGATACAGCCTTTGCCCAGCAGCTCCGCGAATGGCTGAAGACCCTGCGCAAGAAGAATGCCTCGGTCATCTTCGCCACGCAGTCGCTCTCCGACATCGATAACAGCCCGATCGCGTCAGCCATCGTGGAAAGCTGCCCGACGCGTATTTTGCTGCCGAACGAGCGCGCGATCGAACCACAAATCACCGCCATCTATCGCCGCTTCGGTCTTAACGACCGGCAGATCGAAATCATCGCGCACGCGATACCGAAGCGGGATTATTACTGCCAATCCCGACGCGGTAACCGGCTGTTCGAACTGGGTCTCGGCCCAGTCGCGCTTGCGTTCTGTGCGTCTTCCTCAAAGGCCGATCATGCCGCCATCGAGCGCATCCGCGCCGGCCTCGATCGCGGGCAATTCGCCGCGGCCTGGCTCAGGGATCGCAGCCTGCCCTGGGCCGCCGATCTCATCCAGGATCTGCCCAATCTCGACCATCAGTCTACTTTGGGGGACTCATGATCAACATATTCTGCGACAAGCCCATCCGCATGCCGGAAACGTGTCTTCCGTCCTACCGGAGTCGGCTGAATGGGCTCAAGCTGCTCCGCGCCACTTTGTTTCAGGGTTTCGACAATTGGTTCGAGCGTGTGAACCTTGATTGTCAGCCGCGTCGCTTCAAAGGACGCACGCTTCTCGGGTGGCCCGGCGATGATCAGCACGGAAAGACGTGGCGAGGAGACGGCGGCCAGCTCCAGCCCCGTCTCGGGATAGGCAAAACGCAGCGTCTGCTCACCGGACAGCAGGGTTTTATAGAATTCGACGGTTCGTTCCAGATCATCCATGCCGACAAAAATCCGCGTGTAAGTCTCCAGAATCATCATGCTTCCCTTCACTGGCATGCGCGCAAATGCCGTTATATTGGGGTGGGCCTCCCGACGACATTAGTATTGCTGGCACTTTTTGCGAGGCCGGCTGCTGCGCAGTGGGTCGTCTTCGACCCCTCCAATTATGCGCAGAACGTGCTGACAGCCGCACGCGAATTGCAGCAGGTCGACAATGAGATCCAGGGCCTCACCGACCAGGCGCAGATGCTGGTCAATCAGGCGAAGAACCTGACCAGCCTCCCGCTCTCCACCCTGACCCAGCTCGAAGCCTCGGTGCAGCAGACCGAAGGGCTGATCTCCCAGGTCCAGAACATCGCCTTCAATGTCCAGCAGGTCGAGCAAGCCTTCACCAGCACCTATGGTGCGGTCCCCAGCACGGCATCGGATGCAGCGCTGATCGCCGGCGCACAGGCACGCTGGCAAAATTCCGTCGGCGCCTTCGAAGACTCCCTGAAAATCCAGGCTGGCGTGGTCAGCAACATCTCGGCCAATGCCAACGCCATGCGATCTCTGGTCTCGGCCAGCCAGAATGCCACCGGTGCCCTGCAGGCCGCCCAGGCGGGCAATCAGCTCCTGGCCCTGCAATCCCAGCAGCTCTCTGACCTTGTCGCGGTGACGTCGGCCAAGGCGCGGGCGGACGCGCTGGCACAGGCAAACACCACCACGACCGAAGCGGAGAGCAAAGCACTCTACAATAACTTCGCGAAGCTGAAAGCCTACACACCTGGTCACGTCACGATGTTCGGCGGGCGATAGGAGGCGCCCGCATGAACAATGTCGGCATCATCGACACGTTTCTGAACATTTTTACCACCTATATCGATTCCGGGTTCGGGCTGGTGAAAGGTGATATTCTCTCGCTCTCCTCCGCCCTGATCATCATCGATATCACGTTGGCCGGGCTGTTCTGGGCCTGGGGTGCCGATGAGGACATAATCCAGCGCCTAGTGAAGAAGACCCTCTATATCAGCTTCTTCGCCTATCTCATCGGCAACTTTGACGGCCTGGCAAGGGCGGTTTTTGACAGCTTCGCTGGGCTGGGTCTCACAGCGAGCGGCTCCTCGATCTCGCAGGCTCAATTCCTCGAGCCAGGTCGGCTCGCCGAAGTCGGCATCACCGCCGGGCAGCCCCTGCTGAACGCGGCGGAGAAACTGGTGGGGCCCGTCGCGATTTTCACCAATGCGGTGCAAATCGCCGTGCTGATGATTTCCTGGCTGCTGGTGCTGATCGCCTTTTTCATCCTGGCGGTGCAGCTCTTCGTCACATTGATCGAATTCAAGTTGACGACCTTGGCGGGGTTTGTCCTGGTGCCGTTCGCGCTGTTCGGCAAAACCGCCTTTCTGGCCGAGAAGGTGCTCGGCAATATCGTCGCCACCGGTATCAAGGTGATGGTGCTCGCCGTCATCGTCGGCATCGGCACCGGACTCTTTGCACAATTCAGCATCAGCTACGG
>JAKBAU010000188.1 GCA_021808875.1 Pseudomonadota bacterium
GCTCAGCAGATAGGTGGCGTTGCTGGCATCACAGATGATGCCGACGTGAGCGCCACCATCAGCCAGTCCAATAATGCAGTCAGGATGGCTGATCATCTCGGCACAGGCGTCGAGATTGAACTCGGTGTAATTGGCGAAGGGCAGAAACAGGAAGCTTCGCCCCTCGTCCTTCAAAAGCAGATCATAGGCAAGTTCCTGGGCGGCAATACCCTGTCGTGCGGCCCGGGCCGCAATGGAGCTGTCGCGCGCAGGTTCATAATTGGGTGGATCGCCCAGCTCGAAGATGTGCTCGAACGCCATCAGCCGCTTGGCCAGAGGATGATCATGCACGGCGGCACTCTCATGCAGCAGATTCGCCCTGAACGACGGATCGCGCAGGATCGCGAGCTTTTCGCTGAGAGGCTTGTCGTGGATTGCCCGCAAGCTCGGATTTGCACTGAACGGATTGATAGTGCCCTGCAGGCCAAGCAGAAGTCCGATCGGCCTGGGCGCAACCTGTGCCTTGATGGGCAGACCGTCTCTGGCCGCAGCCGAGATCAAGCCCAAAAGACCTCGCCAGCTGTTGGCATCACTGCTCGCTTGCGCCAGTGAGAGAGAAAGCGGTCGACCTGAGGCTTCGACCAGCCGCCGGATCATGGCGAATTCACTTAAGGGATCGGGATTGCTGAAATCACTGATCAGCTCAAACACGCCAGTACCAGCATCGCTCATGCCAAGTGCAATACCTTTCAGTTCTGCTTCACTGGCACGCAGACCCGGCGTGGGATCACCGGTAGCGGTGCGGTGCAAAATCGTCCGCGAGGTGGAAAAGCCCAAGGCACCGGCGACCATTGCTTCGGCAGTCAGCTGGCGCATTTGCGCGATATCGTCGGGGCAGGCTTCCTCCAGCGCGCTGCCGCGCTCACCCATGACAAAAACCCGCAAGGGACCATGGGCAAGCTGGGCTCCGATATCCATGTCGTGGGGTACCCGCTCCAGCGCATCGAGATATTCGCCAAAGCTTTGCCAGCCCCATTTCAGGCCCTCATGCAAAACCGCTCCCGGAATGTCTTCCACCCCTTCCATCAGAGATATCAGACGCTCGTGATCGTGCGGTCGTACTGGGGCAAAGCCGACGCCGCAATTACCCATGACTGCCGTTGTCACGCCGTGCCAGCTGGACGGTGCAAGGCGGTTATCCCACGTCGCCTGACCATCATAATGGGTGTGGATGTCGACGAAGCCCGGAGTCACCAGGAGCCCCTTGGCATCGATTTCTTCCCGCCCGGCGCCGGTGATCCGCCCGATCTCAGCGATGCGCCCACCTACCACGCCGACATCCTGTTCGCGCAGCGGCGCGCCGGTCCCATCGGCCAATGTGCCGTTGCGGATAATCAAATCAAAATCGGCCATGCCTTCCTCCCGGGGAGCTTGTGTCACCAAATGACCACGGTCTTGCGCCGTCTATTATGCCTATGGTGAACCTCTTCTGGTGGCATTGGCAACACCGCGTCTGCGATCTGTGGTTGCATGCCGGCACAGGCTGTGAGTCAATTCGAGAGCGAAAACGGGGGGCTAGCTCCTGAACGATCACTTTTCTTTCAACCACGACGAGCAGCTGTCGCCACCCGGCCCACAGGTGGAGGCCTGCCCTGCGAACCCCAAGGCCAATGAGCCGGGGCGGGCCGCATCCCGGTGCGCCCTGAGTATCCTTTTCCTTGCCCTGACCTTTGCGGTAGTCGCCGCCATCGCCGCCTTCATCCCAGCTCCAGCCCCAGAGCTTGGCCTTTCGGCCCTCGCCCTCCTTGAGGTCGCCCTGCTCTGCCAGCTTTACCGCCTCATCGGCGCGGTGGCCGCGCAGCACGACGCCGACAGGATCCGGATTGCGCAAAGTGACCTCGTGCTCGCCGAGAGCCGACACCGGCTTAAAAATCTCATCGCCATCATTGGTGCCCTCGCCAAGAACTCTCGCCGGCCCAACGAAACCAGCATTGAGGCCTATCTGACACGCTTTCTGGGCCGTCTTTATGCCCTCGGCGAAGCCGCCGACCAGGTGCTTGCGCGCCACCATGCCGATGTCGAAATCGGTGAACTGATCACCGCCACATTGAAGCCGTTCATGAGCGAGAAGGGACGGCTTTCGCTCGAGGGACCTCGCCTTTTGGTAAGCGCGCAGACCGGAGGCTCGCTTGCGCTGGCTGTGCACGAACTTGCCACCAATGCCCTCAAATATGGGGCGCTGTCACAACCAAGCGGCACGGTTGCTCTCTCCTGGCAGGTCCGTACCGAAAGCGGCGGCGAACGCCTCGTCTTGAGTTGGCGCGAAGCTGGCGGCCCGTCCGTGCGGCGGCCTGACGAGGAGGGGTTTGGGTCTCGCCTCATTCGCATGACCGCAGCGAACGAGAAGGAGGCGACGGTCGAACTTTGCTTCGCGGCGGAAGGGCTTGCCTGCACGATCAGCTTCATCGTATCCGTTTAAGCCCCTTCATTCTTCGCCTACGACGCGATATCGAGCACCTTGCGGGCAAATTCGCTGACCGATTTGTAGTCGGCTTTGCCGTTCGGCGCGCGCAGCGCAATCTCCGCGGGTACAATCCTTTTGGGGGTCTTGTAGCCCGCCAGATGCTGGCGTACATGAGCCCGCAAAGCGTCCTCATCGAACACCACGCCAGGGGCAAGCTTCACTACTCCGGTAACTGCCGAGCCCCATTTTTCGTCTGGCACTCCGATCACGAGGGCATCTTCGACACCGGGGTGGGTCTTAAGGGCCTCTTCCACCTCTTCAGGATAGACCTTTTCGCCGGCGGTATTGATGCAGTTGCTGCCACGTCCCAGGAGGGTAATCGAGCCATCTGCTTCCAGCCGCGCCCAGTCGCCCGGAATTGAATAGCGACGATTGCCGATGGTACGGAAGGTCCGCGCCGTCTTCTCGGGATCCTTGTAGTAGCCTATCGGCAATGGCCCCCCCAGGGCGACCAGACCAGCCTTGCCACTTCCTGCCGCAAGCGGGCGATCATGCTCATCAATGACGATCGCGTTTTCAAGAAGGTGAAAGGCGGCGGTGCGGGTTTCGCCGTCCTTGTTCACCACCGAATCTCCCATGCCCATCGCTTCGGTCGAAGCGAAGCTGTCGGTCATGGTTAATTGGGGCATGTGCTGCAGGAGACCGCGTTTGACCTCCATGCTCCACATCGCTCCGGACGACGTCATGTTCAGCAACGATGAGACGTCATAACGTCCTGGTGCCTCATCGAGGGCCTGCAGCAACGGTCGGGCAAAAGGATCTCCCACCACCGCCATACCCTGGATCTTGTGCCGCTCGACTGCCTGCCAGATCGCGTGCGGATCAAAATGATGATTGTCGACAGTGATAACGCAACCCCCGCCAAGCATGGTGGTAATCGCGGTAATGAACCCCGTGCCGTGCATCAGCGGACAGGCCGGCAGGTTACGTGGCCCGGCACCAGCAAGAGCGACCACTTGGCCATATTCTTCGAGCGATTGCGGGTCAAAGCCCAGCGTGCGTTTGATGCGCCGCAGCCAGATCGTGCACAACTCGCCATGGGGCCACATCACACCCTTGGGCATGCCAGTGGTCCCGCCGGTATAGATGAAGAGCATATCTTCAGGTGAACGCTTGATCCCCAGCGCAGTGCCATCGCCATTCTCGACCAGGCTTTCATAGGGGACGGCAAAATCGGCGACCGGCTCGTCGCCGACTTCGATGTAGGTGACCAGTTTGGGCAGGCTGTGCCGGATTTCGGCGATGCAGTCGCGAAACTCCCGCGCATAGATCAGGCACTGCGCATCGGAGTTATCGAGAATGTAACGAACTTCGTCAGGCTTGTAGCGATAGTTCACATTGACATGCACAAAGCGGCCAAGAAAGCTTGCGCCCGCGGCCTCGCTGTATTCTGGGCAGTTTCTGAGATAAAAGGCCACCTTGTCGGAGGCACGCGCACCGCGGGCTGCAATCGCGCGGGCCAGATTGTTCATCCGCCGATAGGCCTGCGGCCACAAAATCGTCCGTTCGCCGTGGATGAAGGCCGGCGCATCGGCCCGCACCCGGGCCGCGACCACATCGAGAATATCACCGTAATTCCACATTCTGCTCCGTCCCCGTTGCTTATGGCTTTGCCCCACTATCTCGCGAACCGGGCGACTTGGCGAGACCTTCCCTAGCCCCTAACCTGAGTCTGATCCGCTATTGGAAGGTTTGTTATGGCCGCCATCACCACCCTCTTCATCGCCAATCGTGGCGAAATTGCCGTGCGCATTGCACGCAGTGCCGCCGAAATGGGAATCGCCACGGTAGCCGCCTATGCAAGCGATGAGGCCGAAAGCCTGCATGTGCGTCTGGCCGAGCGCAAATTTGCCCTCCCGGCAGCCGGGCCAAAGGCCTATCTGGACATCGCCTCGGTGATCCAGGCGGCGAAGGACAGTGGCTGCGACGGCCTCCATCCCGGCTACGGGTTTCTGGCCGAAAACAGCGCCCTGGCTGCCGCCTGTGCGGAAGCTGGCCTGACTTTTGTCGGGCCGACGGCGGAGATGCTGGCACTGTTTGGCGACAAGGCGAGGGCCCGCATGCTGGCCAGGGACGCCGGGGTTCCGGTGCTGCGCGGCACCGCTGCCGTGGCACTGGCAGAGGCTGAGGAATTTCTGGCAGGTCTGGGCGCAAATGGGGCGATCATGCTCAAGGCCGTGGCCGGCGGAGGTGGACGCGGCATGCGCCCTGTGCGCAGCCGGTCCGAACTGGCCGACGCCTATGCCCGTTGCGCCTCAGAGGCCCAGGCCGCCTTTGGCGATCCGTCGCTCTATGCCGAAGAATTTCTGCCCCACGCCCGCCATATCGAGGTCCAGATCGCTGGCGACGGCAGCGAGCTCGTGCACCTGTGGGACCGCGAGTGCTCGCTGCAGCGCCAGCGTCAGAAGCTGATAGAAATCGCGCCCGTGCTCGGCCTCGACCCGGGCTTGCGTGAGCAAATCCTGACCGCAGCATTGCGGCTGGGACAGGCCGCGCACTATTGCAATCTCGGGACCATGGAGTTTCTGGTCAAGGCCGATCAGCGTCGGTTTGCCTTCATCGAGGCCAATGCCCGCCTTCAGGTGGAACATACGGTCACCGAAGAGATCACCGGGCTCGACCTTGTGCGCCTGCAGCTTGAGCTTGCCGCGGGACGGAGCCTGCGCGAACTCGGACTTGAGCCACAGCACCCGGTGGGCGTTCTGGGTCTCGCCCTACAGGCGCGGATCAACATGGAAACCATGCAGCCCGATGGCAACGCGCGACCAGAAAGCGGCGTGATCACCCGCTACGAACCCGCCGCCGGCCCGGGCGTACGCGTCGATGGCATGGGCTATAGTGGTTACCGCACCAGCACCCGCTATGACGCCCTTTTGGCCAAGCTCATCGTGCATTCCCGTTCGGCAAATATTGAGGAGCTGATCGCCAAAGCGCTGCGCGCGCTGCGCGAATTTGCTATCGAGGGCGTTCAGACCAATATCGCGTTTCTGCGGGCCTTGCTCAGCCAACAGGCGCTGGCCACGCTCAATATCGATACCCAATATGTCGATAGCCACATCGGCGAACTTCTTGCATCCCTCCCCCATAACAGCGATGCACAATCAACCGACCCGCTTGCTGTTCTTTTTGCCGAGACGTCAGTGAAGGCCCGCGCGCAGACGGCGCCACCTGGGACCACTGCGATTGATGCACCGCTTCAGGGCAGTGTCGTCGTGGTGACAGCCGAACGCGACACTGCGGTGTTGAAGGGCCAGACCGTTCTCGTGCTCGAAGCCATGAAGATGGAGCACCCGGTACCAGCGCCCGCGAGCGGCTTTCTGCGCGGCGTGCTCGTCGAGCCCGGACAGACGGTGTTTCAGGGTGACTTGCTCGCCTATATCGAGGAAGCCGAACTTGAAGATCAAGCTTCTGGTGGCACGGCGGAGACCGATCTGGAGCACATTCGCTCCGATCTTGCGGAGCTTTTTGCACGCCGTCAGCTGACGCGGGATGCGGCAAGGCCGCAGGCGGTCACCAGACGCCGCCAGAGTTCGCAACGCACAGCCCGCGAAAATATCGAAGATCTGTGCGACAAGGACAGCTTCACTGAATTTGGGAGCCTCGTCATTGCCGGCCAGCTCCGGCGCCGGCAGATGCAGGATCTGATCGAGAAAACTCCGGCTGATGGCCTGGTTTGCGGTCTGGGACGGGTCAATGGCCAATACTTCGATGACGCACGTGCCCGCGTCATCGCCATGTCCTATGATTACACTGTGCTTGCCGGCACACAGGGCATGCGCAATCATCAGAAGACTGATCGCATGCTGCATCTGGCGCGCGACTGGCGTCTGCCGATCGTATTCTTCACCGAGGGCGGTGGCGGGCGGCCCGGCGACACCGACATGATGAGCGCTGGCGGCCTTAACGTCACGACCTTTCAGCAATATGCCAAACTGTCCGGCCTCGTCCCTCTCGTCGGGGTCAATTCCGGCTATTGCTTTGCCGGTAATGCTGCACTTCTGGGCTGCTGCGACGTCATTATCGCCACCCGCAACTCGTCGATCGGCATGGGCGGCCCGGCCATGATCGAAGGCGGTGGCCTTGGCGTCTTCCGACCCGAAGACGTCGGTCCGGCGGCGGTGCAGGCGGCCAACGGCGTGATTGATGTTCTCGTTGAAGACGAAAGCGAGGCCACCGCCGTCGCCAAGAAATATCTGGCCTTCTTCCAGGGGCCGCTGGCGCAATGGTCCGCCGCCGATCAGCGGGAGCTTCGTCATCTGGTGCCGGAAAACCGGTTGCGGGTCTATGACGTGCGCACGATCATCGAGACAATGTGCGACAGCGGCAGCGTCCTTGAGCTGCGCCGGCAGTTCGGCAACGGCATGGTGACAGCTCTCGGACGCGTTGAAGGGCGTCCGCTGGGGATCATCGCCAATCATCCCGCTCATCTGGGTGGGGCCATCGACCGCGATGGCGCCGACAAGGCCGCGCGTTTCATGCAGCTGTGCGAAGCCTTTGATCTGCCGATCGTGATGCTGTGCGACACACCCGGCAACATGGTCGGGCCCGAGGCCGAGAAAACCGCTCTTGTGCGGCATAATTCGCGCCTCTTTCTGATCGGCGCCAATCTCAGCGTCCCATTGTTCACGGTGATCTTGCGCAAGGGTTATGGGCTGGGCGCCCAGGCCATGGCCGTTGCCATTTTCCT
>JAKBAU010000189.1 GCA_021808875.1 Pseudomonadota bacterium
GCTCTCGACAGCGCCGCATATCGATCGTCGAGATCGAAGAACCCAGGCTGTGACACCATCCCGCCCTCCAACGCTTCGCGCTCCGAAGCGAATCATCAAATCGCTCCACGCACCAGGGGTTCTTCGACGTGTCCAGCTTCGTCTGAGTGTCTTGCCGTCGATCGCGATGACACGTCGCGCCGGATCGGTAATGGCGCTGCACAGACCAGCGGCGTGTTGGCGGAAAATCTGCTCGACCGCCTGGGGTTCAAGGCCCTGGAGGATGTATCGAATAGAGGTATGGGCTGGGGCACGCCGCCAGTGCAGACCGAAGGCGGCGTTCAATCGGCGGCGGTGCACTTTGATGAAGGTCACGATGGAGCGGTAGGAATTGCCGCCGGTGACGACAGCAAGGATCGAGAACAGCAGGACATGTTGCAGCTTGTAGAGCTTACCCTCGGCCCGGCGCGGGTCGGGGATATTGCTGAGCAAGCCGAGCAACTGATCGAACGATCGCATGGCAACCTTCTGGCGGTTTGGTTGCCGTGCATAGATTCGAAGAATTCACCGCGCCGGAATCCGCCACCTGGGACTGCTGGGATGATTTGCGCAACGTGTAGCGGCGAGGACTCAACCTATCCGCTCAGTTGTATAGAGCGTTGAACAGTCCTGTTGGAGGAGCAGCGCACCCCGACCTCGCTCTTGCTTTTGCCGCAATAGACGGAACGCGGGGCCATTGCCAACAGACACCGAACCATATTGTCCGAACCGATCCTTGGTGCAACAACATGCATGGCGATCACGTGCTCGCAGCTCCTCCGTCCGAACCAGCTTTTTTCCGCTTTCGCGAGGTTGCCTTTGTGGTCGGGACACCCATCCACTTGAGCAGAATGTGCGACAGACCCTGTCGAAGGGCGATCGAGATGCCGTCGGCGGCACCGAGGACAATTCGCGTTCCACCAATCAATACGAAGTAGAGCGTAATATGACCGGCATCCGGGTGTGGGCAAGCAGCCATAAATGCTGCGCCGCCACCGGCCGCAGCGACCAGTTGTCCGAGGGTTGACCCGGACAGCGGTGAATTCATCACCGGTACAGGCTGGGACGTGAAAACCTGATCGGCGTATTCTCTGGTCCGTTCTGGCTGCCACGGCAGCTCTTCCCGCACGCCAGCGTCGATAATCACCTGGTGCAGGGCCGACAGGCAGGCTTCGACTCCGCCATGATCTATGCCAGATCCGCCGATGGTATTGAGGTCCTCGCTCGTCATTAGCTGACGTTGCAACTCTTCCAGCTTGGGAATGGCGGAGGCGGAGAGGTAAGCCGGTAGGGTCAAAATTTCCACGTCAGGCAGGTCCTCGCTGCCGACGACGCGGGTCAGAAAGAACTGTGGCCACGGGGGCGTGTCAGGGTTGAGGAGCAGAACCATAGTTCGGGCACTTTGCCTCCCGGTGGCATTTTGGCCAAGCGTTGTCGATAGCCTCGCCTGGCCTTGCCTCAGAAGCGCGGCACCTTGCGGTGATCGCCCTAACGGCCGCCGATCCGTTCGGCGGCCTGCGGGGAGCCGCCGTGCAGCAGCACGATGTCGGGGTGCTTGGCGTAGACCTTGTCGAGCCAATTCCCAATCAGCCGGTGATCGTTAAAATCAAGCCGCCGGTCAGCTCGATCTTCGGTCCCGGCGGTAGCAGCACCTCGGTTTCGGCCCAACGCTTGCTGGCGAGGGAGTAGTGGCTCAGACGGCCGCCGTCCAGGGGTTGATCACGGTGACGCCGGCGGCCGTAAAGGCGCTCGTGTCGCGGGATGCGATCGCGAATTCATGGGCGGCGGCGATCGCGGCGATATAGCCGTCGGGCGTGGGGAAGCCCTTTCCCGCAGCGCGCGCGCTCACGGCCAGTGCGGCATAGCGCCGGGCTGCCCTGGTATCGAACGGCAGGATTCGATCCGCGAACAGCTCCAGCACGCCGTCGAGCGCGGCGGCCAACTTGTCCTTGCGCCTGCCCTTGGGAAGCGCGCCGATGCCGAACATCAGTTCGGCGATGGTGACGCTGGACAGATAGAGCGTCTCCGCGGCCTGTGCGTCGAGCCATGTACGAACCGCCGACGCCGGCTCGGGCTTCATCGCCTCGGAGACGACGTTGGTGTCGAGCAGGATCATTCGAAACGAAGCGGCTCGGCGGGCTTGGTGTCGCGGGTCTGTTCAAGGGCGTCGACATCAGCGTTGCTGAGCCCGATCTTCCGGCACATCTCCGCCAGCGCGGTGCCGAGACGCAGCCGTCCCTCCGGCCGCACGGCGGCTTCCAGGATGGCGCGCATCTCCGCCTCCGTACTGCGATTGTGCTGCGCCGCTCGGACCTTCAGGGCGCGATGGGTCTCATCAGAGAGGTTGCGAATGGTGACTGCCGGCATGATGGCATAAATCCAAAGGCGATGGCGTTGATATCAATAATGCAAATTGCTATCATACGTCAAGCGTGGCAGACGGCGCTCATGCGCCGCCCTTACCGAACTTCCAGACCGGAATGCCGAGCTTCTTGGCCTTGTCGGCGAGTTTGTCCTGAATGCCTGTGCCCGGAAAGTGAAGAACCCCGATCGGCAGCACCGCCAGCATCTGGTCGTTGCGCTTAAACGGCGCCGCCTTGGCGTGCTTCGTCCAGTCGGGCTTGAAGGCGATCTGCGGCACCTTGCGGTGATCGGCCCACCGGGCGGCGATGCGTTCGGCGCCTTTCGGCGATCCGCCGTGCAGTAGCACCATGTCGGGGTGCTTGGCGTGAACCATGTCGAGCCTGTCCCAGATCAGCCGGTGATCGTTAAAGTCGAGCCCGCCGGTCAACGCGATCTTCGTCCCGGCGGGTAGCAGCACCTCGGTCTCGGCCCGGCGTTTGGCGGCGAGAAAGTCGCGGCTGTCGATCATGGCCGAGGTCAGGTTGCGGTGGTTGACCTTCGATCCTGAACGCGGTCGCCAGGCCGAATTTGTGTGGTGCTCGAACTGGTCGGCGGCCTGGTCGCGGAAGAACTCCATGCTGTTTCGGCGTTCGATCAACGTCTGCCCCTCGGCTGTGAGGCGTTCGAGTTCGACCGAGCGGATCTCGGAGCCGTCCTGTTCCTTCTGGCTGCGCTTCTGCGCCTGCTCGTTGTCGTCGAGTTCGCGCTCGATGCGGCCAACGGCGCGGTGGAAGAGGTTGACCGTCGACCAGAGCAGGTCTTCGAGATCGGGTTCGAGGCGGGTGTCGCCCAGGGTGGCAACCAGGGCGTCGAAGATGTCGGCAACGGCGCCGGCGATCGTGCGCGCTTCGGGCAGTGGCCTCGGGTCGGGTTCGTCCTGGAACGGGCGGTAGCCGTAGAGCTGGAGTTCGGCGAGGACGTGGTCGGTCGGGGATGAGCTGTGCGGCGGTTCGTAGCCGGCGTCGTCGTGTTCGGTCGTCATGGGGTGCTGCCCTTCGTCGGATCGACCGCGCCCATCGCGGCCTTCATGGCGACGAAAGGCGGCGGTGCCGACCGGACCTGCACCCGCAGCGAAGCGCAGGGCCGCAGCGCAGCGGAGGATGGCGGATGCCGGCTATTTTGCCTCGCGATGCAAAGGCGGCCCTCTGCCGGGCCGCCGGCGGAAAATAGCCGGCCCTCCGCCATTGCCGGTCCGGGCCGTTTGCTGCCTCGATCGCCCTCTCAGAAGGCCGAGGGCGCGGTCCTCTCCGACGATGCCTAGCAGCTACCGCACGATCCGATGCGACGCGGCGCCAGCGGCGCCGCACAGATCATCCACCGCTTCGCCGGAGGTTCCGATATCCATGAAGCGGGCGACGTCCTCCGGCACGATCTGCACCCTGACAGCGGCCCGCAGCGCGTCTATGCCGAGCGCGCGCAGGTCTTCATTGAAGTCCCCCAGCCTGGGCGACAGGGTAATCGCCTCGATGCCGGCCTCCTGCGTCCGGTCGATCAGGTTCGCCACCGCGGCGTCGCCGGCCGGATCGTCATCACGGGCGACATAGAGTCGGCGCAGGGTGGCCGGGAAGAGGATGGCGGCAAGATGCGCGGCAGAAAGGGCCGCCACCATCGGCATCGTGGGCAGCACGCATCGCAGGGACAGCATGGTCTCGATGCCTTCCCCGGCGGCCAGAACATCGTGCGCCACATCGAAACGGACGGCATGACCTAGGAGATGACCCATCGCGCGCCTCGGGGTCTCGACCGGCGCCTTGCGTTCGCCAGTCGGATCGAGCCAGGTGCGGTGCGCGCCGGTGATCGCGCCGCTGAGATCGGTGACGGCGGCGATCATTGCCGGCCAGGTCTCGGTCGGTGCGTACTGGTCAGGGCGATAGTAGCAGCGCGGATGAAAGCGGAGGCTGCCGGTTCCGTGCAAAGCCGTAATCCCGCGTCGCCGCAAATACGTTTCTACGCGTGTGCCCGAAATCGGCTGCGACATTGCGAATAGGCGTCGAGCTGATTCCGACGAACCGGCCGCCACTGACGGTGATCCACGCTGCGCATTCGCGGTTGGCTCTGGCGTCGGCAGGCTGAGGAAGCGCCTAGCCTCGTCGGCAACGTCAGGAAAATCATGCAGACCACAGCGTGCGCGGATGATGTCGAGCAGATCACCATGATCCCCGGTGGCGGCGTCGGTCCATTTGCCGGCCGAGCCTTTGCCGCCCTCCGCTCCATGCAGCCGGACGAAGAGCGAGCGGCCTGGCGTGTCCTGAGACAAAAAGAGCCCGCCGTCGCCGGCGGGCTCAGTGGGGACGGTTTGTTGCTGCCTCGGTTACTCGGCCGCGATCGGATGAGCCTCGATTGCGGCCGGATCATCCTCGGCCGGCTCGCCGTCTTCGGCCATGGCCGTTTCGCCGCCGTTTGCCGCCGTTTCTTCCCCGGCCAGCGTGGTCGGAGAGGCCGGGTTGTCGCTGGCGGCCACCTCGACGGGTTTGGGCAACGCGCGGCCAGGCGTGCGCAGCGGCTCTGGCAACCAGCCGGAGCCGGCCAGGAGTTCCTCGGCTTTCGCCGCCATCTCACCCTTCTTCAGATGGTCGATGAGCTGCGCCGCTTGGGTGCCCCGTGCTTCCCGCACGGCGCCAAGGATGCGGGCCTTAGTGACGCGGCCGAGAAAATTCTCAACCGTCGGTTTCCACCCGGCGGCGACCATGTCGAGATCGACGCGTTGGGCAAGCCGATCGGCATGTGCCATGGCGCGCGGTTTGCGGTTGTAGGATTCGTATACCGCATTGACCGACAACGACACGCAATGCGCGAACAACGCGCGTTGCCGATAGATGTCGAACGCGGCGAGCGCGTCCCACAACTCCGTGGGTTCCTTCGGCAATGATGCAATCCACGCCTGGTGGCGCGCGTCAAAGCTGGTGGCGAGCGGCGTGTCCGCGAGGCCTGGCGCCTGGGCACTGAAGCTGGCGCTTTTCAGATCCAGCTCCAGACAAGTGTCCTGACCGTAACGATAGAACACCTTCAGGCACAGTGCGTGCAGTGCGGCAGTAAAAGCGATGTCGGGGTGCTCGCCGAGCGCATAGCGCAGTGCAAGCGTCCGATGCGCGGTGAGTTCGGTCAGCAGGCGGTCGGGAAGCGGTTTGAGGCCTTCATCTTCCTCCGGCTCGGCCGCTGTGTCGGGCTCGGCCGTTACGGTATCGTCGTCCGTGTCGACGCGCGCCGCGACGGTTCGCTGGTTGTTGTCCTGATCGGCCTCCAGCTCGGACTCCGGCTCGACTGGCGCCTCATCCTCCGGTCGGACATAGCCGCGTTCGACGCGGAGACTACCCGATCCGTCAATGCTGACGAACGCGCCGGCGCGCGCCATATCCTCGGCATCGAAACGCGTGGGGCGCTCGTCCATCGCGGCCAACTCCGCCTCGATTTCCGCGAGGGGCCGATCAATCTCCTCCGGCAACTCGTCCGCGCTGGCATGGGCTTCTTCCAGACCGTCCATTTCCGCCTGGAGCGCGTCGCGCACCGCTTGCTCGTCGGCGGTGAGTTGCACCTGTTCGCTGCGAATTTGGCGGAGACCGTAGGTGTGCCCATAGGCGAATTCAGGCGCGACTTCGATCCATCTCCACCCCTCAGCCCGGATGGTTTCGCCGACGGCGGCGAGTTTTTCCGCCACGAGCCGGTCGAGCAGGATGGTGTCCTGCAACCACCCGCCATCGTCGCCCTGGAACAGGTCGCGCATGACGACGCCGCCGGCATCGACATACGCATCAAGGCCAACGAACTGCGCACGCTTGTCGGCCGCGCGAACCGCGCTTTCCGTCAGCATGCGCCGAATGAGATGCGGCTCGCGCGCGTAGGACTGACTGATTCGCGCGGACACCTGCTCCTGGCGCTCGTGATTGTCGTTGACGGTGAACGCCATCAGCTGGTCCAGCGTCATCTCGTCCTCGGCGTAGACATCGAGTAGTCGCGGCGAGACCGACGCCAGACGCAGCCGCTGTTTGACAACGGATACGGCAACGAAGAAGGTGGCGGCGATTTCCTCCTCGGACTGCCCCTTATCGCGCAGGGCCAAGAATGCCCGGAACTGGTCGAGCGGATGCAGCGGTGCGCGCTGGACGTTCTCGGCGAGGCTGTCTTCCTCGGCGATACCACCCTCTCGGATGACGCAGGGGATCGGTGCGGTCTTGGCCAGGCGCTTCTGCTTAACCAGCAGTTCGAGTGCCCGGTAGCGGCGGCCACCGGCCGGGATCTCGAACATGCCGGTTTCGTTGCCGTCGGCATCCCGCACCGGCCGCACGGTCAGGCTTTGCAGCAGGGTGCGCCGGGCGATGTCCTCAGCAAGCTCCTCGATTGAGACGCCGGCCTTGATGCGCCGGACGTTGGACTGGCTGAGCATGAGCTTGTTGAATGGAATATCACGCGAGGTGCTGAGCGTGATCTTCTGAACGGCCTGGGCCATCTCGGTTCTCCGTGACGGGCGGCCGAGAGACTCTCTCTCGACCTCCAAACCCGTCGCAAAGCCCCCTCAGCCCTCTCCCTCTCGCGGTGCCGGAACGGCTGGGACGTTGAACACCTCGGCGCCGGCCGCACGATACGCTTCCAGCACCACCGCCAGCGGTGCGTAGGCAAACGCATGGTAGGGCGGCGAGCTAGTGGATAGCACCTGACGGAAGAGTCCGTTGGGGGATTCCGGTGCTGGTGCGGGCGTGCGAGTCTGGGGGATGCGCACAGGCATCACCGTCGACGTCACTCCAGCCGACCGGGTTCGCTTGGAT
>JAKBAU010000190.1 GCA_021808875.1 Pseudomonadota bacterium
CGAAGGACTCAGAATGTCTACGTCCGCCAAAGATGCCTCCTTCTGGAGTCCAGAGACAACCTCCAGAGATCAACAACATCACCGGACGCCGCACGCTTCGCTACACGGGGAACACCGGACGCTTACGATCGAGCGGCCGAATCAGGTTTGGTGCGCCGATATCACATATATCCCCATGGCCAAGGGCTTTGTTTATCTGGTCGCGGTCGGTGCGGCAGACGCCTTCCGGCACATCGACCCGCTTCGCGGTCCGATGGACTGCTACAGCCGCCGGGTGCTGGCATGGCGGCTGTCCATCACCATGGAGGCGGATTTCTGCGTCGAGGCGCTACAGGAGGCGATCGCGCGGCATGGTCAGCCCGAGATTTTCAATACCGATCAAGGCGTCCAGTTCACCAGCGCTGGGTTTCTCGACGAGCTGGAAAGCCGCTGTATCCGGGTCAGCATGGATGGCAAGGGGCGGTTCCTGGACAACATCTTTATCGAGCGGCTGTGGCGGAGCCTGAAGTACGAGGACGTGTTCATCAAAGCCTATGGCTCGGTTACGGAGGCGCGCCGAGGCATCGGCGGGTGGCTGAGGTTTTATAACGAGGAGCGGCTGCACCAGGCGTTGGACTACCGGACGCCGTGTGCGGTTTTCGATGGCGAAGCCCACGAGCCTGTGGACAACGCCTCCGCTTTGAATGGCTACGGCGTCGCCCACGGGCTCGTGGGCAGGGAGTTGAAAAGGGAGTTGACCCATGTAGAATAGGGTCTATACTTATATAATACTTTGCCCTTCTGATCGGGAGGGAATGGGAAGTGCGGTGGGACTCTCTCTTAAGTCACCCCGGTTCCTGTCCAGCCGATGGGGTCCACCTCACAGCCTCGGCCAACTCTTCGGCGTCCTCCTGGATTATGACGCCCTCAAGGAATTCACGGTGCCGCTCTTCAAGGAAGGCAAGCGCCTGGCCGTCGTCGGCGTTGTGCTCCAGAGCCTCTTTAACGAATTGAAGGCGAGCATTGTTCTCGTCGAGGATTTCGCCCCACGTTTTCACGCCAACAGATACCTTGTCGGTGCGATGAATGAGCCGCCGTTCCCGATCAGGGCCTCCTTCGAGCATTGACTGGACATAATCATCGTATTCGTCCGAGACCAACCAAAAGTGCCACCGGACTCCGTTCACGCGGTGATACCGTGGGTCACGCGCAACCGACAGCGCGTAGTCCATGATCTGGGTAGTCTCCTTCGATGTGAGCTTCACCTTCGGGGCTTTGAGCTCAACGACGAGATGCTCGTAATCGTCGGCACGATGCCGTTTCTGGGCGCGAGATAGCATCAGGTCCACGATGCCGCGCTTGCGCGTCAACAGCTTCACCGGCTCATCGATGATGAGGTCGGGATCGAGCTTCTGCTTGTGGATCTTCAAGACCGTCGTGAGCTCCTTGTCGCTTGCCCACAGATTGAACTCCTCGCCGAAGATCCAGGTATTCGTTTCCAGAATTTTGTGAAGCTGGCTGCGCTCCTTCAGGCGATTTTTCGCCTCGTGATCGAATAGGATGATCCGGAGGCCCTGAAGGAATTTCAGGCGATCGGCAACCATGGTCGCGGCGCTGATGATCGCGGAAAGATCGGTTTCGTCGAGAAGGACGGCAAGCTCCTTCTGTTTCCGCTTCGGCAGGCGAAGCACCTCATCAAGAATGCGCTGCAACTCGGTCGGGCTCCGCTCGATCGCATGACGAAGCATGCGCAAATGGAGGGCCATTTGAGGCCGGGGGATGTCACTGGAGTCCGGCGTCGCCTCCTGCACCGTCACGGCGACGATATCGAAAATCTGGCGCTCTGCCCGCTCAATCTGGTTCGCGGCCTCCCCTTCGTAGGGGTAGAGCTTCTGAGCCTTCCAATCCTCCACGACCACCTTGGCGCGTTCCGAGGCGCGCTCGCGGAAGATGTCCTTGATCTTCTTGCGCGCTTCCTCAGTGGCCTTGGTGAGAGCCGGGACCATCTCGGCTAATTCGAGGCGGTTGTCCTGCTGAAGGGCACTGATCAGCGGCGACTTCAGGTAGGCGGAAAAATGAAAATCGCCGACATGAAATCTCGCCTCCACCTGGGCGAGGGGGAACCCCTGCTCGTTGCAGAGATAAAGGGCGCGCTTGGTCTGCCGGCGCCACTCGATAACCTCTAGCGACGCCGGATGAAGGGTGTCGTCCTCGTCCGCTATAGACGACAGCGGCTCATCCCACGTGTGCGCAATCGCGATTGTCGGATCGATGCGCTCGCCATCGATAATAATAGCGATGTTGCGATAGCTCTTGAGGTAGATGGCGAAAATTTCTGAGAATTCCTGGACGGAATGCTCGGGCTTCAGTGAGGTGAAATTGCGCTTGAGCTCGCTGACGACGACGGTCACGCCCGTCGGCGCTGTGGCACTGACCTCCACCTCGTCGCCGATACGGACATGCCGGATGTCGGTTTCGAGCATCGTGATGTCGTAGCGGAAGCGCTTACCGTCGCGTGCGTAGGTGGCCCTCCAATCGACCACACCACCCAAAGCGAACGCTTTGAAGCGGCCTCGGCCTTCCTGGCCGTGAAGTTGTCGGTTGTGGACCTTGGTGCGGGCTCCGTGCTTTTTCCATGACCCGCCGAGATTGCGAAAGAACGTCGGCGCGTCGGCGTGCGGAATCCCATGCCCGTCATCCGTCACGATAATCCGCTTCAGACCGCCAAGCTTGTTGTCTTCAAGATCAACAGTCACGGCCGTCGCATCGGCGTCCAACCCGTTCCAGATCAACTCGGCGACGGCCGCGATCGGCTGCGCCTTCGCCTGGCGTTCAAGAAAGTCGGACTGAATTTCGACGGTGTACTCGGTCATAGATATCCTGTGGCGCTTTGTCGGGCGTCTCCTGGTCGGGGCTTGATCATGAGTTCAGTTTCCTTCCGCATCGAAGTCAATGCTCATGATCGGCTGCGGAATTCGGCGAGTCTGGAATGCTCGACCATTTGCGTGATCGTCTCCAAGGTGAACACCTTGCCGCGCGTGGCTATGAGAAGCTTCTTCATATCCTCGCGGCGAACCTTGAAGCCGCGTCCGGCAATGCAGGCAATCACCTCGAAATGCGGCTCTTCATGCGGCAGTTTGCCTTTCATGCTGAGTGCGCCGAGATGCTGAACGCGCGTCACCTTGTCCCGCGCCGTGCCGTCATCTTCGGTGAGCTTCGCCTCGATGACGATCTTCGGGTTGAATTCGCTCGGAATGATGAAATCCGGAGCCTGATCGAAACCCGTAACGCGCTCGGCGCGCTTGGTCTTGCGGAAGCTGATTTTCCCATCGGCCAGCACGGCTTCAACGGCGGCCTCCACCACGTCGCCAACCAGCTCGGACACGGAATCGCGGTGCCCAGCGAACGGTCGGCCGAGAAAGCGCTCATAGAGGACCATGGCGTAAGGGACGCCAAGATCGGCAAGCGGCTGCACGCTTTGCAGGCCATAGCGCGTGTCGGCTTTGTCGAGCCGGTGCAACAGACCCGGCGTGTCGGGAGCGCCCTCGGTAAGCAACCGGCAGGCCGTCGTGATCATGGCCCGCATGCGTTGCTCGGTGACACCGCCGGATGCGTTCAAGGATCTTGTCGGATTGAGGCGGATGTTGCGGTCAAGAGTGCGCGCGGCCCCCTGGGGTACGTCCACATTGGCATGCTCGGTCGTGATGTAGGCCCATTCTGGCGGCGTGAAGCCAAGCATGGTGCGGAGCACGATGAAGGTGATCGGGGTAGCGCACGCCGTCGCAAAGATCGTCTCGGGCTCAAGCTTCCGAAAATTCTGGGTGTCGCGCTTCAGCGTCTCATATCCCTCCTCGAACACGGGATATTCGACGAAGCCTTCGCCCTTCGGCAGTGTCAGAAACTCTGAACGCAGCGACGCGAAGACGGAATCGACATAGGTCTCGATATCAGCTTCGACATCGACGAACGAAACTTCAAACGGCTGCTGCATGCGGGGCGTCCTCCATCTGGTGTGACCGTTTTGTTTTGGCGGCCGTTGATGCGGACATGCCGGTGATATGTGCGAGCAGAGAAACGTGATCGCCGAAACCTTCAAGCGCCCGACCGAAGACCGCAAGCTTCTCCAACATCGGAACTTCATCGTCCCAATCTGGATAAAGAGTCAGGATCGCGAGTCGCGTCAGGTGGCCATAGGTGATGCAACGGATATCACCATGCGTCGGCCTCATGCCGGCGGCTTCAAGCTGGGCCAATTCGACGCGGATGGCCGCTTCTAGCTGGTCGAACGGCATCACCTTTTGATGCTCGGCCAAGTCGCGGCAGACAAACACGGTATCGACGATTGACGATCCGGTGCTGTAAATGTGGATCGATCCGCCCATCTCGGCCGGACAGGGAATCGCCTGCGTGCATGTGAGCCCGGCATCGAGGATCGCCACGCCGATCGCTTGATAGGCTTCAAGCTTATTGTGGTGAAACGTGAAGGCCAGGGGAGCGCCAGGCTTCAGTGCCCGCGCCGCGTTCGTGTAAACAGACGCGAGGCCGGTCGCGAACTCGGCAAGGCCGCGCTCCTCGGTGACGTTGCCGGTGAGCTCGGACGGCGAGCGCGTGCTCTCGCGATCGAAGCCCTCGGCCTCCTTGCCGACAATCTGGCGAAGCCAAGCGTAGCAGAAGTCCATGAGCTCGCCGTATTGGACATTCCCAAAATATGGCGGGTCAGTGAACACTGCATCGAGGCTGCCCGGCGGAATGTCGGCGGTCGTCGAGCTTGAACAATGAAGGGTAATCTGGCGCGAGCGCGCGCCGGGCATGCTCTCGCCAATCCATTCACCCTTGATCGGAATGACGGTCTTGGTCTTGCCGTCCTGGCGCACCTCGAAGGGCGCGTCGCAATAGCGCTTCGCCTTCGCATACTTCTCGACGATGTTCGTCCAGCCGCCGGAACCAACACTCGTCCCGTTGCCGTTGATAATGCCGAGCAAGTTGGACTCGCACTGCACGAGGCCAACCGGAAAACCATGAACCGAAAAGATATCGAGCGACTTCAACGCCATGGTGTCGTAGCGACACAACATATTTTGATAGCGCAGCAAATCAGAGAGATTGGTCGCGAGTGCATGGCGCACGCGTTCGTCGTTGACGCCAGCAATTAGCTCGCAGCTTCGCTCAAGCCCGAGCAACTGCCGCGCATTGAACAGGTCGCGGTAACGTTGATAACCCCAACGATGCAGCCGGTCGGTTTCGTCGCCGGGGAGGATTTCCATTTCAGGGACGAAGCGCGGCGTTGTCGCTTTCCAGCGCGTCTCGGCTGCCCTGACGGCCTTCAGGTCCTTGGCGTCGGGCTTCTTGAAGAAGCGGCCCTCGTGCTGACCCTTGCGGTTCGGATTGTAATACTCGATTGCGAACGGGCGATGCCGGAGTGGCGTCTTGCCGTCGGGGTAACGATTGACGTGACCGCAGGCACGGCACGCGCACTTACCGCGTTTCGCCGGGCCCTCGACAATCAGCTTGCTTCGGCAGCCGTGGCATTTGCCGGGAGCCTTGAGGTCCTGCACCTCGTTGAGCTCACCGCAATCGTGGCAAACCAAAACATTGAGCGGGTGGCGCGTGTCGTCGGCTATTAGATAGCCGGGGAAAAGATCGACCGCCTCGCCACACTTGGCGCAATCGACCGCCTTCACCCAGAGAGTGTATTTCACCGGCACGCCCCGCTCGCCATAGTGCGGGCAGTCCGTGCGATAGAGACCCCCAAGCTCCGTGTTAAGCGTTTCGAGCATGCTGTCGGCCGTGCTGCGGTAGGCCCCAAGATCGAGGTGTTCCAACTCCTCCCGCACGATCCATGCGGCCATGGGGTTGATATCGAAGCCGAGCACGTCACAGCCTATGCGATTGGCTTCAAGCAGCGGCGTGCCGCCACCCATAAAGGGGTCACACACCCGCTTGCCCGGAAAATCATTGGCTCTGAAGAAGAGGTCGCGGATCGGCTTGTTGCCGAACTCCGCGAGCGCCAGGCCCCGGAACAAAGTACCGGGGCGGCGCGCGAACCATTTATGCACGGCGATGATCGGCCGGTAGTTCTGCTGGATTTGCTTTTCCTTCAGCGCCATCGCGGCGACGAAGGAGATATCAAAGCGTGTTTCGATCGACATGGTGCCCGCCGCGACTAGAGGATTGCCTCAGCGCCGGGCGCTGCGGGTAAGTGACGATAGAGAGTACTTTTCCCAACCTTCAGGCTGCGCGCCACGGCGCGCGGGCTTTCGCCGTTGTCGATCATGCGCCGAGCAATGGCGACTTGCTCCGGTGTCAGAGACGGCTTGCGACCAAGCTTCTGGCCGCGCTTCCTGGCGGCGATCAGGCCGGCATGGGTGCGCTCGACGATCAGGGCGCGCTCGAACTCAGCCAGGGCCCCCATCATGTGAAGCACCAAGCGTCCGCCGGCACTGGCGGTGTCGATCGGATCGGACAGGCTGCGGAAACCAACGCCCTGCGTCCCTAGGTCGGCAATCAACTGCACCAAGTGCGCGAGCGATCGGCCGAGACGGTCGAGCTTCCACACAACAAGGGCGTCGCCCGGCTTCAGCGCGGCGAGGGCTGCGTCAAGACCTGGGCGGCGGGTGGTGAGGCCGCTCAGCCCCTCATCCGTGAAGATGCGTTCGCATCCGGCAGCCGTGAGGGCATCACGCTGTAAGGCGAGATTTTGATCTATCATCGAGACGCGTGCATAGCCGATTCGCATGCCATTTTATGGGACTGGTTTTCGGGACTTACAACGCCCTGATTTCAAAAGGACCCGAGACGTGTCCCAAAAAGGTTCGTTTTTCGGACACCATTCTTGCCAATGGTCCCGCAAGGCATCAAAGTCTGGCGATTGGTGCGATCCGTCAAACGGCAGTATCGATTCTCATCGCAATCCAAACGTCAGGCGGGCGGAAAAATGCTCTTCGAGAATTTAGTCGTGGATCGCGTTATTATCCACGAGGTCTACCGACGGCGAGACGACAAGAAGGCTCTCCCGCCAACTTACGGGTATGCCCGAGTCTCTACGGACGGCCAGAGCGTTGACGTGCAGGTACGCCAGCTTCGCGTCGCCCGATGCGAAAAGATTTTTCGTGAGACAGCGAGCGGAGCCAAGACCGACCGCGCGAAACTCGCCAAGCTCCACG
>JAKBAU010000191.1 GCA_021808875.1 Pseudomonadota bacterium
CCAAACCGCGACCATAGCGGCTTGACGTTCCGCACGCGCTTCAAATCCGTGTAAACTGCACTATGACGGTAGGCGTCCTCATATTCGTTCAACGAATCGTGAGCCCGCCCCTGTGCAAGTGCGGCGAATGCCGCCTCAGCTGCCATCATGCCACTTGCCATGGCATTGTGCGTACCCTTGATGCGCGGCACATTGACCAGACCGGCTGCACAACCGATGAGGGCGCCGCCGGGAAAACTGAGTTTTGGTACCGATTGAAAGCCACCTTCGGTGATCGCGCGCGCGCCATAGGACAGACGCTTGCCGCCTTCAAGATAAGGCTTGATCAGCGGGTGTTGTTTGACCAGCTGAAATTCGTCGAAGGGTGACAGATAGGGGTTGGTGTAGTTCAGGTGCACGACGAAACCGACGGCACACAAATTGTCACCAAAATGGTACATGAAAAGGCCGCCACCAGTACGACCGTCGAGTGGCCAGCCCATCGAATGCAACACAAGTCCTTTGCGATGCTTGTCTGGAGCCAGTTCCCAGAGCTCCTTCAAGCCGATGCCGAATTTCTGGACATCACAGTCCTTTTCCAATTCGAACCGCTGGCGGAGCGATTTCGTCAATGAGCCGCGCGCACCTTCTGCGAATAAAGTATACCTGCCTTTAAGCAGCATTCCCGGGGTATAGCTGTCCTTGTGATGTCCATCCCGGGCTACGCCCATATCACCGGTAATAACCCCCTGCACCGCACCATCGGCGCCATAAGCCACCTCAGCCGCGGCAAAGCCAGGATAGATCTCAACTCCAACTGCTTCCGCCTGGGTCGCCAACCAGCGGCACAGATTGCCCAGGCTGACGATGTAATTCCCGTGGTTACTCATCAATGGTGGCAACAGCATGGTGGGAATGCGGACTGCGCCAGCGGGCCCAAGGTAGTAGAAGCGGTCTTCGCGCACCTGCGTGTCAATCGGGGCATCCAGCTTCTTCCAGTTGGGCAGAAGCATGTTGAGGGCCGAGGGATCAATGACCGCACCCGAGAGAATATGGGCTCCAACTTCCGAGCCCTTTTCAAGGATACAGACACTCAGATCCTGACCCTTTTCAGCGGCCAGCTGCTTTAGGCGGATCGCCGCCGACAGCCCCGCCGGACCAGCACCGACGATCACGACATCATAGTCCATGCTTTCGCGCTCGGCCGCCTCACTCATCGTCTTATGCCCCGGTAAATGGATCGCTTGTCATTTAGGCGTTTATGGGGCGCTTAGGTGATCTGGGTCAACGGTAGCGCAATGCCCTCGCCCACGATTATGCTAGGGCCATGGTAGACGATCACGATGCCCTGATTCAGCTCGCCTGGCTCGTCGCGGCTGGAGCCGACGAGGCCGTTCTCGAGGCCCCGGTCAACCGCCTCATCGCTCATTCCGCTAAGGAAACTGCACCACCCCGCACGCCATCGGCTCCGCGTCCCCCCGCCGCTCCTTCCTTGAGCCTCCCGGCTCTCACCGTCACGGATCCCATCAGCCGAGCCAATGAGGCAGCCGCCCGTTGTAATGACCTGGACGCTCTGAGAGTGGCCCTCGAAGGCTTCGAGGGCTGCACGCTCAGAGAAACTGCCAATTCCACAGTGTTCGCCGATGGCACCGTTGGCGCCAAGATTCTGTTCATCGGCGAAGCGCCTGGCGCCGAAGAAGACAAAGCTGGCAAACCTTTCGTTGGCCGCGCAGGCCAACTGCTCGATCGCATGCTTGCCGCTATCGGTCTCTCCCGTCAGCGCAATGTTTACATCACCAACGTCGTGAACTGGCGTCCGCCAGCCAACCGGGTGCCCAGCCCGCAAGAAGCAGCGATCTGCCTGCCATTCCTGCGTCGCCATATCGAACTCGTCGCCCCTGAGCTGATCATTCTGCTGGGGGGAACTGCGATGCAATATGTCAGTGGACGCACAGAGGGCATCTTACTTTTGCACGGGACTTGGCTTGACTATTTTGCTGCCGGCAAAATGGTGCCAATGATACCGACCTTGCATCCAGCCTATCTGCTGCGCCAACCGGCACAAAAGCGCCTCGCCTGGCGCGATCTGCAGGAAATTCGCAACCGTATTCGGACCCTCGGACTTGACGGGGCCGGCAGAGAAGACTGAAGCGACTGAGAGCTTTGTGGCGACACAGGTGTAGCAATATATATATGGCGAGTACTCTTCAGGCCCTGCTGTGTCCTGGCTTGCTGCACCCAGGCCAGAGTGGCACAGCCGCCGCTGCTTTGCTGTCTACAACCACCCCGAGGCCCCATGCCACAACCAGTGATTGATGAAACTATTGCTTTTGTTCCAGTACGGATTGCCGTGCTGACGGTTTCCGATACCCGCACGGCTCAAAACGATACCTCTGGTGACACGCTGGCTGCCCGCATCACCGAAGCGGGTCATGTCCTGGCTGCCCGTAAGCTTTTGCGGGATGACATCGCGCAGATCCGTGGTCAATTGGCCGCGTGGATCGCCGATCCCGACATTGATTGCGTGATCACAACCGGCGGAACCGGACTAACCGGCCGCGATGTCACAGTCGAGGCCATGACCCCTCTCTTCGAGAAGGGGATAGAGGGCTTCTCGGCGCTGTTCCACCAAATCAGTTTCAAGAGCGTTGGCACATCCACCATTCAATCTCGGGCCTGCGCCGGCTTGGCCAATGCGACTTACCTGTTCGCCCTGCCTGGCTCCACAGGAGCGGTCAAGGACGGCTGGGACGGCATTTTGCGCTTCCAGCTCGATATTCGGCACCGTCCATGCAACCTCATTGAGATACTGCCGCGACTAACCGAACGCTGAACCTCCAGCGGACCCGATACTGCGCCTCATACTTGGCGATTGCAGTAGTTCTTGTTTTGTTCTATTCATGCAAGATGGCCAGTGCTCTCACCCTCACCGCAGACCCTCGCCAACTCAGAGGCCGGGGCGCAAGATCCAATCACAGCGGCCGGTTTGAGCGCGAACAGCGATGGCTCTTAGACGACGGTTGGCAGAGACCTGACGACGAACCAACGCGGCAGCTCAAAACCCAGATCCTGCACGATGCGAGCCGCACCATTATCAGTCGCAACAATTCACCCGACATCTCCTTCGATCAGTCAGTCAACCCCTACCGAGGTTGCGAGCACGGCTGCGTTTACTGCTTTGCACGCCCCAGCCATGCGTATCTTGGGCTGTCACCTGGCATGGACTTTGAGAGCCGCATCCTGGTCAAGCCAGACGCCGCCCGCCTGCTGCGCAAAGAGCTCTCAGCACCTGGTTATGTACCTAAAGTGATTGCCATCGGTACCAACACCGACCCCTACCAGCCCATCGAGCGCAATCTGAAGATTGTGCGCCAAATACTTGAAGTGTTGGCAGAATTTAGACATCCAGTTGCCCTGGTGACCAAGTCTGCCCTCGTGCTGCGCGACCGTGACATCCTGGAAGAGATGGCCCGGGAGGGTCTGGTGAAGGTGGCCCTCTCCATCACCACTTTGGACCCATCTCTGGCGCGCAGCCTAGAGCCGCGTGCCGCCAGTCCGCCACGGCGTCTCGCAGCACTCAGTGGTTTAAGCGCAGCGGGCATTCCTGCAGCAGTCATGTTCGCTCCCGTGATACCTGGCCTCAATGACAGCGAGCTTGAGAACATACTCAGGGCCGCAGCCCAGGCGGGAGCACGATCAGCGGGCTACGTTCTGCTTCGCCTGCCCCTGGAGGTCAAACAGCTGTTTCGCGAGTGGCTCGAGCAGCATGCGCCGCACCGCGCCGGACACGTTATGTCGCTCATTCGGGCGATGCGGCAAGGCAGGGATTATGATGCAAACTGGCATGCGCGCATGAGCGGAACGGGCCCCTATGCCCGCATGATAGCCCAACGCTTCCATCTGACCGCGCGCCGCCTGGGTCTCAATCAATGCCCGGTCACGCTTGATCTTGGCAAATTTACGCGGCCGCCCATCCGTGGCGAGCAGCTCAGCCTGCTGTGATGCCTATGTCTGGAAAAGGACAAGTGTCGCCAAGGACGGCAAGCTTTATGTCGACAGACGGCGGGCGGCGCGGCAACCGCCTCGCGCTTGGCTGTGGATAGTGCGCCGGATTATCCCTTGCGACGGTTACGGCAATAGGTGCCTCGTGCAATGTGGTGCCATGCCCGATTATTCCGCCGAGAACCATTATCTCGCCCAGGGGCCCGGCCCGGTCTGTGGCGTGGATGAAGCCGGACGCGGCCCGCTCGCTGGTCCGGTCGTCGCCGCCGCGGTCATATTCCTCCACCAATCACGGATCCCCACAGGCCTCGATGATTCAAAGAAGCTCAGCGCCGAACGGCGCGAGCAGCTGTATGCCCAGATCGTACACGAGGGGATCATCGGGGTTGGTGAGGCGAGCGTCGATGAGATCGATCTTTTGAATATACGCAAGGCAACCCATCTGGCGATGGCCCGAGCGGTAGGGTCACTTTCGATTACGCCTGCCTTTGCGCTGGTGGACGGCAATGATGCCCCAGCCCTTACCTGTCCGTGCCAGACCCTGGTCGGAGGGGATGGCCGTTCGATATCGATCGCCGCGGCATCGATCATTGCCAAAGTGACGCGCGATCGTACCATGCTGCGCCTGCACCAGGACCATCCTCTCTACGGTTGGAACCGCAATATGGGCTACTCAACGCCGAGCCATTTAAGCGCCTTGAAGGGCCTCGGACCAACCATGCATCATCGTCGATCGTTCGCTCCGGTACAGCTCGCCTACCAGATGTTGGGGTCACCACCCAGCTCGGACTCAACCGACTAAGCTTTTGATTCTCAAGACTCTTGACGCGGACTCCGCGACGAATCAGGCTCTCCCGCTTATGAACAAACGGGCGGGAACATGGCCAGTATCATCGAACTAAAGCCTCGGCCTAGCCGGGCACAAGAAATGCGGTTAAGCGTCCCCCAAACACGCGACAGCATCCTCAAAGGCGACTGCGTGGCGCTGATGAACGCATTGCCGGAAGCTTGCGTTGACCTGGTCTTCGCCGATCCCCCCTACAATCTGATGCTCGATGGCGAACTGCGACGCCCGGACAATTCGCGGGTCGACGCGGTCGACGATGGCTGGGACCAGATCGGCAGCTTTGCTGATTACGATCGCTTCACGCAGGAATGGCTGGGGGCCGCCCGCCGCGTGCTCAAGCCAAGCGGCACGCTGTGGGTGATCGGCTCATACCACAACATCTTTCGCGTTGGGACGACACTGCAGGACTTGGGCTTCTGGATTCTGAACGACGTAATCTGGCGCAAGACCAATCCCATGCCCAATTTTCGGGGACGTCGCTTTACCAACGCCCATGAGACCCTGATCTGGGCCGCTCGCGAGCGCAAGCAGAAGGGATACACTTTCAATTACGAGGCGATGAAGGCCCTCAACGACGACCTGCAGATGCGTTCAGATTGGACTTTGCCGATCTGTTCCGGAGGCGAGCGGCTCAAGGATGACGACGGCGCTAAGGCCCACTCCACACAAAAACCTGAAGCACTCCTGCATCGCGTCATACTCGCCGCAAGCCGGGAGGGTGACACCGTACTGGACCCCTTCTTTGGTTCTGGCACGACCGGAGCCGTGGCAAAACGGCTTGGTCGTCACTTCATCGGACTGGAGCGTGACCCGCGCTATGTTGAGGTCGCCAAGCGGCGCATTGAGGCTGTCTCGCCGATACCCCAGGATGCGATTTCGATCAGCAAATCCAAGCGCAGCGAACCGCGTATACCTTTCGGCACTTTGGTGGAACGGGGGCTGGTCGCGCCCGGCACGCTTCTGGTCGATCCTGCACGACGCTTCGCTGCCAAGGTGCGGGCCGACGGCACACTGGTGACCGGCGATGCCAGCGGTTCGATCCATCGTATCGCAGCGCATGTCCAGGGGCTGGAAGCCTGCAATGGCTGGACCTTCTGGCATTGTGAGAAGAACGGCAAGCTGGTGCCAATTGACATTTTCCGTCAGGAACTGCGGGCTGAGGTGCTCTAGGCCGGCGCGAAGGTTGTGGTCCCCAAACCGTGCACGAGGATCTTGCGCATCACCGTGGGTAGCGCCGCTTCAGCCAAGGCATGGGCTTGCACCCATCGGCCCTGGATGCGTGGTCGACGCGTGAGTTTGGCAACATAGACTTCGATTTCCAGCTCGAAATGGGTGAACTGGTGGCGCACAAGCCCCGGCCGCTTTATCCACGTGGCAGCAAACGGTGCCTGCGTCATAGCGTCATACTCCGCGGGAAAATCTGCGCCCCACGGACCCAAAGGCGGCTGCATCATCCCACCGAGCAAGCCCTTCTCGGCCCGACGCTGGAGCAGTACGGCGCCCTTGGCGTCCACCACAACGAACGCGACCCCACGCTTCAAGGGCCTGTCAGGCTTTGGTGCCTTACGCGGCAGCGTCTCGACAAGACCCCGCACGCGCCCGATACAGGCCTCTTGCCATGGACAGCGTGGGCACTGCGGGGCCTTTGGGGTACATATCAATGCACCCAGATCCATTACCGCCTGGGCAAAATCGCCGGCCCGCCGTTGTGGCACCAGAGCCTGGGTTCGTGCCCGCAATTCGGCCTTGGCGGCCGGCAGGGGCGTTTTGACATAAAACAGCCTGGCAATAACCCGCTCAGCATTGGCATCCACCGCCGCCTGTGGCTCATCGAAGGCAATCGCGGCAATCGCACCTGCAGTATAGGGCCCGATCCCGGGTAAGGCACGCAGCCCAGCGGCTGTCTCAGGAAACCGGCCTGCCATCTGCCCGGCAACGATCTTGGCGGTACGGTGCAAATTGCGGGCGCGGGCGTAATAGCCAAGACCCGCCCACGCAGCCAGGACATCGTCAAGTGAAGCCGCAGCCAGTTGCTCCACTGTCGGCCAGCGGGACAGAAAAGTCCGATAATATCTGTCTACCGCCTGCACGGTCGTCTGCTGCAGCATGATCTCGCTCAGCCAGACGTGATAGGGGTCAGCACGCATGCCGGCCTGGGCACGCCAAGGCAGCACGCGCCGATGGACGTCGTACCAAGCCAGGAGCGCTTCAACTCTGGGGCCTTGCCGCCCCCGCAATACAGGCATATTCCAAGACTTCGCGAATCGTTCGCTATCACCATGGCTCAAGCTCCGAAGCGCACAA
>JAKBAU010000192.1 GCA_021808875.1 Pseudomonadota bacterium
CCGCGTCGAGGTCTTCTATAACCTTTCTGTCGGCTTCGAGCGGCTCTTGAAGATTGTCATCGTCTTGCTCGAACACGATGAAGCGAGGGACCAGGATGCATTCGAAGAGTCAATTATCACGCACAATCACCACGCCCTGCTCACGCGCATCAAGAAGCATAGGGACCTCAAATTTTCAAAAGCCGATAACGCCTTTCTGAACCTCCTGACAGCATTCTACGAAAACCTGCGCTACGACCGCTTTTCGCTGAAGTCGCGATTGGCGCTTGGTAAGGAAAAGAATCAGCTGTTCGATTTTCTGGAACAGCAACTCAAGGTCACATTCGAAGATCGCAATTCCGTCTTTGGGCACGAAAACACCGATCAGTTCAAGAAGTTCCTCAGAAAGATCGTGGTCAAGATTTCAAGCGCGTTGTATGAAATTGTCCAAAACCGCGCACGGGAACTCAACCTCTACACCTACGAGCTACGCAGTGGCTCGAAGGCGGAAGCGGTATTCCTCGGTAAAGCCGACATTACGTCGGAAGAGATGTTGTGGAAGGAACTGCTGGTTTTCTTCATGAATACTAAGGAAACTTCCGGTTATCTCAGGTTCTTGCGCGGGATCGAGCCGCTAAAATTCGATCCGGGGCTTGTCAGCGACTATCTGGACTGCTTTCAATCTGAGAGCGCGCGCGCCGACGTTGCTGACGAGCTGGAAGCGCTTTATGAAGATGTCGAAGATAAGAGAACACGCATTGCAATGATAGGTGCGATTGGCGCGCCAAACGTGTCTTTTGACGATGATGATGAAGACGGCGGGGAGTTCGAGGAGATTGAAGGGAACCCGATCGACCCGTAAGGGTGGTTCGGGAAGCAGTGGTGGATGCCTGGTCGAATGGATCTATCATGCTGAACATTCCGAGCGAGGAAAAGCCGGCTATCGCAAGATGCTTTGGATCGCAGGACATGATATTTGCGAGCCATCCGGCATCTCATGTTCTGGGTGACAGGATTTGAACCTGCCTTGGTTGACTATCCGAGGAGTTCCCGGTAGAGGTCTTCTTCTGTGGGAACGCTTCCTCTGAGAATACAATGCAGCAGCAGTGAACGAAGAATCTCAAACGCCTCAACCATGCCGGTGCCAAGCTTCTGATTGTCCAGCGATCCTCCGTGAACGGCCTTCGACCGAATCGAATAGGCAGCTTTGATCCGACGGAATGCTTGCAGACGTGCCTCCCCACGCGGGGCAAGCCCGATTGAGCCAAACAGGGAAAGCCTGTACACAAGCTCAGCAGAAATTCCAAACAGCGATTCGATGCCGGCCCAGAGCCGAGATATAGCCGCGCGGGTGTCTTTTGAATACCGCCAGTCAATGGCAGCCTCCAGGGCGAAACGAAACCGCTCATCAGTGGATGCCAGCTGGTTGAACCGCGAGAGGTGGGCGGCAATCCATGCAGCTTCTGGGGCATCCAAGACACGTTCGGGCGCGTCGTTCGCCAATAGCACAGACAGATGAAAGTCGAGGAGGCCTCCTTGGAACGGAGGGAGAGGGAGCGCCTTACAAGGCTCTAATACGGCCTTCTCCACTCCCTCACCAGCAAGTTGCTTCTGAAAAGTAGCTGAGTTGTGCTGCTGATGGCCCGCAATTAGATTCCACGAGTAACCGGATACCGCAGGACAGATGTGGCGTGCGAAGCCGCGCATGACCAGTAGCGAGGATACAAGCCAGCACAAGTTCAGGGCGTCGTAGCCCGGTGGTGTCGCACTCAGCACAGGCGACACTATTTCGCCGGTTGCTGCTGACGCCAGCGGTTCCAGAACGGCCCATTGCCGGAAGCCCGCCGCGCCGGCGGCTGCGAGGTCAAACACCGAGAGCGGGCGGGACAGGTGTCGGAGGGTGAGTGAGGACCCTAGGTCAAAGGAGTCTCCGGACATGGGGAGCCCGCATACCAGCGCGTGCCAGGTCTCGGGCCGTCGCTCGGCTTTCGATGAGTTCATGTCGAGAGTCTACCGATGTTCTGGATGGGGTAGAGTCTCGGCAGCCAGCAGCGTCGCATCCGCGTGGCGACTGTTTTAGTCAGGGACCCTGGGCGGGTCGCAACGGTGCGCGTGCGGCGCAAGCTGCCCTCTTGGCGCCACTTGCGCGCTGCCGGCTGGTCGCAGCTAAAAGAACCGTTGGTCTGTGGAAATTTTGTGTCAATCGGTGGTGCTCGGTAGTGCTTTGTCGTGACAATGGCAACGGACGCCCTACGGCGGGGTTAGTAAAATATCAATAGAAACAAAGCATTACAAATTGTCGATAGAGAGACTTTCCTGCCCGGCCGAATTTGTAAACCGTTGGGTGCGGCCGCAGTTGCAAAAGCAGTTGGTCAACGACTTCGTTGCGTTTAGAGCTTGGCGGGTGCGGCATTGAGCGATTGAGAATAATGGTCAGTGCGCTGAATGCGGCGTCGACAGAGATCACCTGGTACGTTGTCAGGTGAGCATGTGCGTGGAGACGGGAGCTCTGTGACCTTTTCAAGGGGCGCTTACGGCCACGTAGGGCGCGTTGCGGGAATTCCGCGGGAATCTGTCGTGCTCGGTTGTGCTCAGTCGTGACAAATGCAACGGGACGTCCCTTGGCAAGTTACTGAATGTAAAGACTACTTTGAGCGCAGCGCCGAGCTCATAATGCCGGGGTCGAGGGTTCGAGTCCCTCCCTTTCCACCAGTATTTCAAAGAGATACGGAACTGGCCTTCCAGCGCGGCTCGCACTAAGTGCATGGTAAGTGCAAGTGCTGACGGCATCGACGTCGCGAGAATTGCCGACGTAGCCGATACGCCGCAATCAGCTTGTCCACCCCCGATCCGTTAGCCAGCAGAGATCTTCGACCTGCACCGCCGCATGTTCGTCTCCGGGCTTTGCACGCTCGATATCAAACAACCCGGATAGCGTGATCGGCAGAGTGCGGCCATCACTCGCCGGGCGCAGCATTGGAATGCCTGCCGCATAGCAGGCTTTCGAGATCCGCACTCCGATTGCGATTGCGATGGCCCTGTGCACACGGTGCCAATCCGGAGCGACCCGGACAGTCCCGAACCACCCTTCCGACTGGTTCTCCCGACCATCCTAAAGCACCACGGCAATAGTTGACAAGGAAACTTGTATATGGTAGTTTCCTAGTCAACTAGGAGTTGCCATGAGATCGACACGTCCCGCTTCAGAGCTTACCGCCCATATCGGCTACTGGCTGCGCTATGTCTCGAACCACGTTTCGCTGGCTTTTGCCCGCAAGGTGGAGGCACATGGCGTGACCGTTGCGGAGTGGGTGTTGATGCGCCAGCTGTTTGACGAGGCCGCGCTCGCCCCAAGCCAGCTCGCGGATCGCATGGGCATGACGCGTGGGGCCATTAGCAAACTGGCCGAGCGGTTGATCAACAAGGCGATCCTCGCCCGCACATCCAATCCGACGGACGGGCGTGCGCACACGCTTTCCCTGACACGGTCAGGGCGCTCTATGGTCCCGAAGCTCGCGGCGCTGGCAGATGCGAACGATGCCGAGTTCTTCGATCACTTGGCGCCGAAAGAGCGCGCAGCGCTGCTACGCACCCTGCAGGAGATCGTCGAGAAGCGCGGACTGGTGTCTTTGCCCGTCGATTGAAGACGGATTTGTCCCAAACCGCACATAGAGGGTATTAACATGACTACGAACTGGAAAGATGTGGCGCGGAAAGCGCTTGAGGGCTCGGAATCGGGTACCACAACGTTCGCGCAGAACCTGCGAGATTTGATCGAAGCCGGCGTTGATGGCTATGCCGTCGATTTCCGCCGCTCCACCCGCACTTACTACATGCCGAGTGGCGAGACTCTGGAGCTGAAGACCGAGCGGACCGAAGCGCCGGTGGCCGAACGCTTCGACGCTGCCATGATCAAGGAGGCTCTGCAAGAGGCCCGAGATCTGGTGCCAGGCTATACCTACAAAGGCTTTTGCGCCAAGGTCGTGGGGGCTGGTTGCGCCGGATATGTGGTCTCGCTGCTTGGTCGACGCGTGCTCTATTTCGGCCGCACCGGCGAGACCCATACGGAGTACCTCCCAGGATCAAATCCGGGAGCTTCGCCGTGAACGTCACTAGCATCGTTGTGGGCGGGCTCGTGCCTGCTCTCTTCCTGGGGCTCGGCACGGTGCTGATGCGCTTCAGCATTGGTGCCGGCGCGTCGATCCCGACCTACCTCGCGGTGATCGGTACCACGATCGCGCTGGTTGGCTGGATCAGCGTGGTGCTGACCGGTCAATCTGCAGGCCTGCGGGTACCGGGGGCCGTTGGTTGGGCAATAGCGATGGCGCTCGCTTGGTCAACTGCCATAGCCTGCATCTCGTACGGCTTCGGCACGCTGAAACTGCCAGTTTCCATAGTTGCGCCGCTCACAAACTCTAACGCGATAGTTGCCGTGACAGTCGGCGCCCTGGCTTTCGGGGAATGGCGTTCCCTGCATTTGCCGATGACCGTGGGCGGGACGCTGCTGATCTGCGCCGGCGCTACGTTGGTTTCTCTTGCCAAATAGAGCCTACACCTGACATTGAGAACGAAGGAGTTCGCCATGCTTGACCATATTGGACTTCGAACCCCTCAATTCGGCACGCTCGTGCGCTTCTACGAGGCGTCCCTGTCGCCGCTGGGCTATACGAAGCTGTTTACGTGGGAGGGAGGCGCGGGATTCGGCCGAGATGGCGCCGCCGCGTTGTGGATCGCCGCGTCCGAAATCAAACCGACGGGCATCCACATTGCCCTCTCAGCGGTGGATCGCGCTGCGGTCGATG
Source organism: Pseudomonadota bacterium (assembly GCA_021808875.1). The sequence continues at coordinate 4,782 of JAKBAU010000192.1, forward strand.
CGTTCTACACGGCCGCTCTTGCCGCCGGCGCCGCCGATAACGGCAAGCCGGGCCTGAGAGCAGACTACCACCCGAACTACTACGCCGCGTTCGTGATCGATCCCGACGGCAATAACCTCGAAGCAGTTTGCCACGTCGCTCCATAACTGATCTACAAGGGGCTCCGTCGCGCTACGCACAGGCCAAGAGGGCTCGCCCATGTCAGACTCCGATCACACCCGCACAACCATGCGTTCCATCACGAAGACCGTCCGCATCGCTTGCGATCCAAAGACTGCCTTCGCGTTTCTCGCCGATCTCGGAAACTGGCCGCGCTGGGCCGTGGTCAACGTCAAATCCACGGTACGGTCTGATGATCCCGAATGGTGGGACATGATCACCCCTCGCGGGACAGCCCGCCTGCGGATGAGGGCCGACGCGCGCCACGGCATCCTCGATCACGATTTCGTCGACCCACAGGCCAGCTGGACGGTGCCTGCGCGCATTATCGCGAACGGGGGTGGTGCTGAGTTCATGATCACTTTCTTTCAACCGCCGGGGTTCACTGACACATTCTTCGAAGAGCAGATCGACTTGGTTGACATCGAGCTGATGAAGCTGAAGGAGATTCTGGAAGCCGTGTCGTAGAAATTGGGCTAGCGCGTCGACGGTTCTTGCTCAGCCGCATAACGTAGGTACATCTTGCGGATGCGGGCGCCGCTGAGCGCGGTCTAGGGCGAGTCGGAACTTCCGTGTGTGTTACGAGCGGATGTCAGGATGTGGTGCCGCCTTCTATGGCCCGCAGCTCGGCATGGCGGAATTCCCTGACCCCAAGCAGCCGTTCGTGAACGTCGCTGGTGGGTCGTGAGCTGGTGTCGGCACAGCCGAGCGTGGAAGAAACTCAATCTTCGTTCAACGCAAGCGCAAACGAGACGGCTGCTGCTGCCTGTTTCATCTTGTGCCGAGACAATCGGGCAATGCGATCGCCAATCTGGCCCTTGGGTACGGTCTGAAGGTTGTCGAAGTTCGCAGCGCAGGTGTGGGGAAGTCCGTCTTCTTCGGTCAGCACCACTTCGGTCGGGATGCTTCGGATCGTCGATGTGATCGGCGCAATGGTGACGGAGTTTAGGACCGTGATTGCAGAGTCGCGGGTGAGAATGAGCACAGGGCGCTTTTTGTCGGGCGTCCTGAACGTGTACCAGCAGACGTCGCCTCGGTTCACTGAGCGCCCCAGTCCTGTTCGTTCAACCAGACGTCGAACTCCCCAGGAGCCACCGGATGGCGGGCATAGCCCTGAGCATGACGCGCCTCTTCGTCGCGGACGCGCTGGTGGCGAATTTCGGCTTCAAGGGCGTGCCGGATGAAGGCCGAGCGCGTAGTCCTCCTCTCGCGGCTCATCTTGTCGACCAGCTTGAGAAGCTGATCATCAATCGTCATCTGAATTGTCTTCATGGCTGTGGATACTAATGTGGACTCAAATCCACATTATACTCCACATCGGGCGTGGGTACAGCAGCGAACGAACAGCCGTCCTCAGGCCTCATAATGCCGGGGTCGAGGGTTCGAGTCCCTCCCTTTCCACCAATAAATCAAATAGATACGGAGCCGGCTTTCGAGGCGCGGCTCGCAGTAAGTGCATGGTAAGTGCAAGTGCTGACGACGGTGACGTCGCTTGATTTGCCGACGTAGCCGATACGCTGAGATTGACAGTGTCCGCACGTGATCCGTTCGTAAGCTGAGATCTTCGATCTGCTCAGCGGCATGTTCGTCTCCGGGCTTGGCGCACTCGATATCAAACAGCGCAGATTGCGCGTTCGGCAGCGATCGGCCAGAAGCAGCCATTCGAAAGCGTAACCTGAACCAAGGTTTGCGAAGGACGTGATCGGCGAGTCATTCCTGATAGCGCAAGGCGTCACGAAGCAGGGAGAAGGCTGGAGAGGTCTGGCGTTTGCTCGGATAATATAGGTGATATCCGGGGAAGGGCGGACACCAGTCCTGCAACACTCGGACCAGCCTGCCTTCGTCGACATGACGCTGCACCTGATCTTCGGGCAGGTACGCCAGACCCAGTCCGTTCAGGGCGGCGTCCAAGCGCATCGCGATGTTGTTGAAGACCATTTGGCCCTCGGTGCGTACTTTCAGCTCTTGTCCTCTCTTCTCGAACTCCCATGGGACGACGCCGCCATAGGTCGGAAGGCGAATACCGATGCAATTGTGTCCGGTTAGATCGCGCGGTGTCTTCGGTCGCGCATGCCGCTCGAAGTACGCAGGAGAGCTGACCACTGCCATTCGCATGTCTGGGCCGACGCGCATCGCGATCATGTCTTTCGCGACCTGCTCGCCGAGACGAACGCCTGCGTCA
>JAKBAU010000193.1 GCA_021808875.1 Pseudomonadota bacterium
AGAACCCAGGCTGTGACACCATCCCGCCCTCCAACGCTTCGCGCTCCGAAGCGAATCATCAAATCGCTCCACGCACCAGGGGTTCTTCGAGGTGTCCAGGTTGCAGAATGGCCAAAGCCTGCTTCAGGAGATTCCACACGACATTGCCGGACCTACTGGATCAATGCCGATTGAGGATCCGGTTACCGAGAATTGAGACACGCAAGGCCCCAAACCGTAATCGAGCTGAAGTGTTCCATCGCGACCACTTTCCACTCGACTCCAATGGCCGCAGGTGTTGCTGCTGGGACTCAGTTCACATTATATGCCAGCGTTGAACAGCCTTGGAGAATAGGTTAAACTCATCACGGTAATATCGATCCCAGTCCCATCCGTTTGGGCCTTGGCAAATCCAGGGCGGACAACTTTTTCTCAATCGACGTCTCCTTAAGTATCGTCTGGTATCGTGCTGCCAATGTATGTGCGTCGCTTTTCGTCAGACTCAGCGCTAATTACAGCTTTCAGATCCGCTATATGTGTCGACGTAAAATAGATCACTTCATCATTCTCAGCCAATACGACCTCAAGTTTGTTACCGTCCAGTTGCTCGAACATCTCTGCGATTATGTCATCTGATCCGCAGGCATGTTGGAACATGGCGGCATGGTTCGGGCAAAGGGCTAGGTAGTTCTGATGATGATGCTTCCTTAGTCCTGGCAGGAATTCAACTTTCTCAAAATACCACTCGCCATTCGGCAGTCTGAACGGCATCTCCTTCTTGCAAATTTGGCAAATCATCGCTCCTTCGGAATTTGTGTACTGGCTGCGCAGATAAGGGGCAGCAAGCGTCTTCACATCGTCGCGCGCGATGGACACAGATCGCGTGCGCTCTTCCGTCCGTCGTTCAGGCGCATCGACGGCCTGGGCAGACACCCGCTCGGCGCGACGCGCTGGGTTCGACGGTTCGTGTTCTGGCAGTTCCGCAGAAACGTTGCGCTCGAAGGCTTCCAGAAATCGCTCTTGCTCCTCAACCGGAAGCGAGGCGAAGCGCTGCGCCCGCTCGACGCTGGCTGGATCAGCAAAACCGAGCTTCTCCCCATGATACTTGATGTCAAAGCGTCGTTGGAACTCGGGGTCCAGCTTGCGCACGTTGTCGACGCCGAACTTAACGGCCTTGAGCCATTTCCAACCGACGTCATAGGTGAAGCCTTCTGGGAGAAAGTCGCGAGACGCAAGACACGGCTTCACAAATTTCCCTTCTCCTTGCGGGATCCATTCGGCTTCTTCGAGAGTGAGAACCAGAGACGAACTCGCTATCTTGGTTTCGTACTGCCGGTTTGGTCGGAACTGTGACGCCAGCACATCATCCCCTGCCGCGCACATCGTCTTCCAAATCAACAACGATAGCCGTTCCGATTTCTGCCCAACAATCTCGCTGAGGTGTGGAATCACCCAATCCTCGTCGATGAATGTGCTGGTCCAGCGCACACCTGGCCGCAACCAATCCTTGCGGAGTTCCGAACTCTGGGGATGGGTACTGGTGTTTTGTCGCATCACAGACAGAGCGGTCTGACACCCGGCTGCCTCCGCGAACTTGATTAGATTCTCTGTCTCAACGCCGCACGTAGCATAGTCTTCGGCCAGCGCTTGACGTCCCTCCGTTGCGCCAAGGGCCTCATAGTAGGCTTTCAACGCAGTGTCTCGGAACGGGTGGTCAATGAAGACACCTCCAGGCTTGCGCCACTTGCCGTTCGCGACCTTAAAAATGAAATAGTCAGCAAACATCCTGGCGATCCGCGGATTTCCAATGAACGCTTCGACGAACCTGGCGATATCTTTGACGTCGGGTCGGAACTGTTTCCTGCTGTATCTTTCTCTTAGAACGCCCTCGATGCGCTCAACTTCACCAATCTCCCTGACGCCAATCTCTCTAAGGAAATCAGTGGCATTGTCCCGTTTGACATTGCTCCTCCCGACATCGTAGCTGGCCGGTTCAACCCTCGGAAAATTGTCATCGTCTTCGCCGCCGTCTGTCGAAAAGAAACTCGTCGGCCCGTAACCGTACGCGCCGCTCCTCAGCCGAACTATCCGCGCCGACTTCAAAGCATCCGTGAAAGACGCCTTCTGCCAACCGGCATTGCCGAGATAGTCGGATGAGAGAAGAGCATACATATCCTGATGCCACTGCATGTCTTTCTCCGAAAGCCACGCCATAAAGGTAGGATCCGGTCCATAGATTCGCTCACCACCGTCATTGGTAGTCCGAAAATTATTTGAGGATTTTTCGACAAGCGCATCAGCGAATTGCTCGATGTCCCACTCGGTGATCCCGATGGCAGACAAGAACCTATCCGGCGCGCCGTTCTTCTGCGGCGCGGTGGCTGCCCATTGCGGAATTACCTCGTTATAGTCAACGAGAAATTCTATATCGTCGGCAGTCAACAGTTCCTTCAGCGACGCCTTGCCCTGAATGAGATGGCGTCCCGGCGCATGGGATTTGGCATAGGTAGGGGTCAAGGGCCTAGTCTTCATCGCATCGACAATGGCAGCCCGAATGGGTGCATAACGCCTTGGAAGCACGTCGTGAGGGTTGGGCAGTACCCCCAGGAATTCGACGGTTAAGAGGCCAATGTCGCGGATTTCATCGAGCGAGGCGGCAGCGAGCGCTGCAATTTGCTCAAAGAGGGGCTGGTTGGCGGGTGTCTCCTTAATGCTCGCACGGCTCAACTCGGGGACAAACGGACCGTGGAGATGGAACCTCAGACCCGAGGCCTCCTTCTCGGCGGGAAAGAAAACCGCAACCGTGCCGGGGTTCGCAGAAACGATCTTCATCTGCTTCGCGAGAGCCAACCGAGAATCGAAACTCCCGATATTCGGTAGAAGATCCAGCGCATAGGCGACGGCGACGCGCTGCCTCTCGATCCCGGCAAGAGGCTGGTCGAACTTCAGGAAGTGGAGGCTCGTGACAGCGGCATCATCCTGCCTCTTCAGAACCTCAAAATGCCGTTCGGAATGCTTAAGGCGCAGAACTTCGCCAGTGCGCCCGCCGTCTACCGCCCACTTGATCGATTCGATGTGATAAAGGAACAGAAGAGTTGTCTCTGCCAGTTCTTCTAGCCCGGCCAGCACCTCCTTGTAGGCTAGGTCCTGCGCCTTCTTCGGATTGTTGAAGGGGAAGTTGAACCGGGTCATGTTGCCGATCAGGTCATCAGGCGGGATTTCGACGGGTAGTACAAGGTCAGTGATTTGGAACGAGTAGGTTTTTGACCAGATGAGTGGAGTGTCACTGTAGGCGAACACTGCTTTGAAACCCACGCCAAATCGGCCGATCTTATCGTCGTCCTCTGCCTTGGTGCCTTCGCCGATATCCGTAATTGCCTCAATATCGCGTGGAGAAAACGGCCGCCCGTCATGCTCAAAGACAAGCCCGGTCTCATTCAGAACGAAGGATACGGATTTGGCCCCCGTGTCCTCTGCGTTTTGAAGGAGTTCATAAATAAAGTGTGCGCTGTCAGGATAAAGGTCCTCAACTATCCTTCTGATCCCGGCATGCTTCTTGAGGACACGCGCAAGATCGACACGATCACTGTGAACATCCTGGATAACGCCCATTTTTGTTTAGTCTCCAAAAAGCAGGAAGGTGACCAAACGGCCCCACTCAGATGCTGAGGTTTCTGCCGTCACGTCCCTGCTCGACCCGGCTCACGCAAGGTCACAGTCCCGAACACAACAGAGGCTATCCGGATGTCGCCGGTGCGGGCAGCCTGATCCAGTTCGCCCATGCGCCGGTCAAAGTCTGCGCTGGCGCGCGCCATCTCACTTTCTTTCATCAGGCGGATCTTATCGTTCGTAGCGCGGGCGATTTGATCTTCAATGGCCTTGCAGCGGGCGCGGTGGCTCACCGTGAGGCTCTGAACGCGGTGAGCCACAAGCTGTTCATTTTCGGCGAGGTGATTGGCCTGCGCCGTGCGCCATTTCTCATGGTGCCGCACGTCGAGCGAATCGCAGGCGGCACGGTCGGGCAGTGGGTCCGGACTCGGTGCCGAGGCGGCGCTCAATAGTGACAAGAGCGCATCTTCAAGCTTCGGGTCGTCGGTCACGGGTATCAGCACCTCGTCGGGCCGCACGCCATGCTTGACCCAGCGATAGAGCGCGAAGGCGTGCGTGCCAGGCGGCAGTTCGTCGCTCTCGGCCGCGAGCGAGAAAAACTTCGGTTCCGTGATCTCGAGAAAGCGCGCCGCTTGGCGCACGAGCGGATGAACGACCGAGAGATGGGTGGCTTTAGGGTTTTCGGCGGCTACCTCCTGATCGAATGTCACGGACAGAGTTGAGGCCGAGCTCTTGAGCCATTTTTCCCAATCACGCGCGATGGGCTCGATTGATCGCGGCAACCGCTTGTAGTCCTCAAGTAGCTTGGCCCGAGCCTCCTGCCCGAGCCGCAGCGTCTTAAGCGGCTTGTCCCCGAGGATGGGATTGCTCTCTCGTCCAAGCCGGGCCGCGCAGTAGGTGGCCACGCAGCCCTGAATGGCGGGCGAAGACAGCCAGAAGGTCTCGGCAGCCTCGATGTCAGCGCGCCAAGTCTGGCTGGGAAGATTGAGGCCGAACAATTCCGCCTGCTTTGCCTCAAGCTCCTGTTCAACGCGGACTTGGCGGATACCATTGTCGGCCATCTGCTGCAGGCGCTGTGCGCGCTGTTCGGCGGTAAGCGTGAAACTTTCCGCGATGTCGTGGATTTCGCGCGTAACGGTACCGAGTATCTCCTCGTTGCCGCCGACGGCATGCTCGAACACTCCGATGCGCAGCAGGCATCGCTGGTAGATGTCGGCATCGACGGTCCCCGGCGTGATGAGATTTACGATGGCAACGGTTTCACTCTTCTGGCCGTAACGGTCAATGCGACCGATCCGCTGCTCGATCCGCATGGGGTTCCATGGGAGGTCATAGTTGACGAGAAGGTCGCAAAACTGGAAATCCAGCCCTTCGCAGCCGACCTCTGACGACAGCAGCACGTCGATCACCTCCGGGTCATCTTTCGACAGCGCGAAGCGGCGCCGGAGGTCGGCGCGGTCGTCATCGGCGATGTCGCCATGGATGAGGCCGACGCGCAGCCCGGCGGCAAGTGCGTGGTGGTCGAGATAGGCCAGCGTATGGCGGAATGTGCTGAAGACGAGCACCTTGCTATTCGGCAGCTTGTTCTTGTCGGCCAGGACCTTTAGGAAGGCTTCGATCTTCGGGTCATGCAGGTCGAGGTTACGCGCCTGGTCAATAAGGTCTTCGATTTGGCCTCGGACCTGGAACAAGAAGCTCATATCTGCATCCCCGTCGTCGTCACTCGCTTCGAGAAATTCGAGCCGGTCGAGCTTGTTGTTGAGCATGTCGGACAGCAAAGGCGCGAGACCGTACAGGCAGCTTGCCGCCTGCCGGCGGATTGTCGTCATCATGAACTTGACGTTCTGCTGCCCGTGGCATCGGGCGAGGATGGCGGCGACGACATCGAGCACACCGTCGTGGAGGCGCTCTTGTGCCGGGGTGAACGGGACCTCGACAGTCTTAGGCTTGCGGGTCGTGAACTCACCGATGTCGCGGCGGCGCGTGCGGTTGATGATGCCGCTAAAGGTGTAAAGCTCTTCGAGCGCATGAATGAGGCCGACGCGCTCGGCATCCCTTAATGCCTCGCCCCGAAGCCGGTCATAGATGCCCTGGAAGGCCGGGGACTCTCGCAGGAAAAGCCGGCCCCACTCCGTGCGCGCGACGTCGTCTAGCGAGACGCGGGCTTCGTCCTGCCAGCCCTCCTCTGCGGCCCGGCAGTGTCCAATGGCGTCGTTGATGTGCCTGTTCGGCTCAGCCATTTGCTCAAAGCTCGCATGGTCGATAACGAGATCGGGGCGAAGCACGTTGAGCAACGTGTAAAGATCGTTGCTGCCTAACTGAACTGGTGTGGCCGTAAGTAATAGGACGGCTTGCGCATTGTCGCAGAAGAAGCGGACACCCTGATGAAGAAAGGTGTCGCTGTTGCGGATGTGATGGGCCTCGTCAACTATGACGAGATCGAACTTCGGCGGGGGATCGAGGGCAAGAAGCCCACGCTTCCGGTTCCGGCCAACGCCTCCATTTACCAGGTCGGAATCGAACAGCGAGAAGGGCACGATGGCCTTCGCATACTGTTCCGGCCATTCTCCCTCGACGTGGGTCTCTTCGAGGCAATGGCGAAGCAACCCCCCGTCGAGGGCGGTGAAATGCTCGTCGAAACGCTTCAATTCCCGGAACCATTTTCGCTCGGCAACAAGCGCCTTTGGGCAGATGACAAGGACGGACTCGATGTCCATGCGCGCGCGCAGCTCCCGGATGACGAGGGCCGCCTCGATGGTCTTGCCGACGCCCACCTCATCCGCGATGAGCAGGCGAGGCCGATCCGCGCGGATGAGTTTCAGTACCGGGCGGTACTGGTAGGGCACGAATTGGACGCGGCCGGACCGAAGCGAGAACAGGCTTCCCGTAGAGGGGGAGAGGATTTGCAGGGCTGTGAGATGGGCACGTAGCTCAGGCGCAGTCAGCGCCGCAGGGGCCTCGCTCGAAATCGGGGCGGCCTGCAATTGGCATTCGTAGTAGGTCGCCCTCGCGTTATTCTGGAACACGCAATAGCGGCACTCTGCGCCACCAGGAATGACCTCTATCACAGGCACAAGCGTCAGCAGCGAAGATCGCAGCGCCACAAGATCGCCGACCTTGAACATCGTCGTGGTGCCTGGAGCATGGGGGGGCGTCGGCTCCAGCGGCCCCGTAACGGCCTTTTGTCGTTTGCTAGCCATGGCAACGAGCGCGGTCGCCTTTACGGCGTCGATTTCGTCTAGTAGCGGCTGCGCGACGCCAATCGCGGCCATTAGGCGTGCCAGCGTGTCGGCATCACGGTAAAGCTCGCTTTCGGGCATGGCTTCTGCTGAAAGATGCGCCCATTTATTGCGGACCGTCTGGAGTTCCCGTACCCAGGTCCGTCCCTGACGTGGTAGTCCTTGGGCGCTGGATAGTTCGTACCAATTCTGGTCGAGTACTCGGACCAGCGCGGCGAAATCGAGCTGCTGTAAGGACTTGAGGCCTCGCTCCTGAACCAACCGCTGCTGTTGGAAG
>JAKBAU010000194.1 GCA_021808875.1 Pseudomonadota bacterium
GTCGATCGTTGAAGCCACTACATTGGACGGCGCGACCCCCTCGACCGTGGCGAAGCGGAACCAGGCGGCAAGCGCCGTCTGTTCGAAATGCCCAAGCTGCTCGCGCAACGCCTGCCATTCCGGTGCCAGCGTGACGCGGTGCGGCACCTGAACGCCAAGGCGGCGGAGGACGAAGCGCAACCCGGACAGCACAGCCGAATGGCGCTGGTCGCTGAGCCCGTAGCCGGCCGGCGGCTTGGCGACGACCCGCGGTGAGAGAAAGGCCGGCGTCATGATCACGCTCGTGGCAGGCAGCCCGCACATCTTTACTGTGCCCGAGATCGCCGAGCGCAGGTCGCGCCGCCGGGTCTCGCTGAGATCCGTCCACGCCTCCACCAACCGCATCGCCTCGGCGGCGGTGATAGGCGCCGCCGACCCGATGCAAGTTGCCTGAACGGCCCTGAATGAAGTACTTTCATGGTCATTGAAGTCCATTTTATCCTCCATGTGGAAAAGATAGGAATACGCCGGAAATTCGTAAATACACTATCAAACTAATCATCGCATTTAGTACAATCATGAATTGACGAAGTCCTTCTATTTTTCTGATAATATTGCGATTATATATTGCTGTCTGGCTCTTCGCCGAGCGGGTCTTTGTCCGCCTCACTGAGAAGCGCCATCACCTCATCCTCGATGAAGAAGATTGACCGGCCGATACGGCTGGCACGCAGAAGCCCCCGGCTCCGCCAATTGCGCACGGTCCTCTCCGTCCGGCCAAAAAATGCCGCCACTTCGGCGACCGTCAGCAGCTTTGGCCGACCGTGCCTCGAGGTGTCGGGGGCCGAAATTGCCGCGACTATCTCGCCAGCTGTCGATCTCTCGGGTTGCTGCTCACGGTGGTCGGTAGGTCCAACCGCCGACCGGAGATTTTGGCCTGACGAGGAGGAACAACGCGGAACCGGAGCAACGGCTGACGGCTCCCGCCTCTGCAATTCGTAGGATGGCGCGGGCCGTGATTTAGGTTCGGCTGAGATAGGATCGGGCATCATGACCTCCGGTATTGAGGTCACCCAATCAGATCGTCGTCGGTCGCCGCGGCTACAGGAAAATGCAGGCGCAAAAAATTAGCTGCGGATGTCGATTCCCCGTTTCACTCCCCGGGTATTGACGCGGCGACCGCGATCTGTGCGGCGCCCGCGTCGTCTCGGTCAGATATGCCAAACGCAGGATTTTAAAATTCGTCTCGCCGCGGCGACCGTAATTCGGTCGAACTGAGCAGCGGCCGCAAGGCTGTCTCGGCGGACGGACCGGCCCGAGACTCCTCTCCACCAGGTGATCAGGAGCAAATGCGAGGTCCCCACCCCGGCGCCTCCGGGGCAAGTGACTGACGGCCTCAACCCGGCTCCGGCAAGCCCGGCGGGATGCCCGATGTCAAAACAAGGTGTGCGGCGCGTGGCACTCAATTGCGCGCAATTCCGCCGGGCTCTCTCCCGCCACACCGGCATTCGCCGCAGACGCGGACCACTCCGGCCCTCCCGACGGCGGTCGCCCGCCCAGGGAGTAGTCGAGACCATATATGCCTGCTGTGCGGGCTGCAGCGCGAGGGGTCAGACCCTCATCAGCGTCGCGAGACGCCGAACTGCAGGGCAGACGGACTGGCCCACCGGTGAAACGGGCGTCTCGACGATAGGCGGATGGAACAGGCGACTCCGAGTTTCCGCGCGCCCGCCACCGGCAGGCAGGATACGCGGAGGCGGACCCTTGGCCAAATGTGAACATGGGTCTGCTGACTTCAGGAAAGCATTTGGTGTTAGCTGTTCGGGAGTAGGAAGCGTGGACAAACCGCACGGAGGGATTCCCACGACGCGGTGAGATGTGATTCGACACTGACTTCTGGGACGGAGGTCAGCGTTGGTTCGTGGATTGATGAGCGACGAAGAATGGGCGTTTTTCAGGCCATTTCTGGCTGAGCCTGGAGCGGTAGGGGGCCGACCGCCCACGGACCATCGCCGCGTGCTGGACGCGATTTTCTGGATTGCCCGGACCGGCGCTCCGTGGCGGGATCTGCCGGCGGAACTTGGAAGATGGAACTCCGTGCACCGACAATTCCGGCGCTGGACCGTGAGCGGGATCTGGGACGTGATGCTCGAAGCCCTGGCCGATGGCGGCGGTCCGGCGGATGCCTTGCAGATGATCGACAGCACCATCGTCCGGGCGCACCATTGCGCCGCCGGCTTAAAAAGGGGACTCAGAGCCAGGCTCTTGGCCGTTCTCGAGGTGGTTTCTCGACCAAGATCCATCTCCGCGCCAATGCCGAGGGGTTGCCCATCGGCATCATCCTGAGCCCCGGCGAGGCTCACGACAGCACGGCTTATGCCGACCTGATGGATGAGCGCGACAGTGACCCCGGCATCCTGCTCGCTGATCGGGGATATGACAGCGACGCCATCAGGCAGGACGCACGCGACCGCGGGACAATCCCCGAAATTCCAACCAAGAGAAACCGTCGCATCCAGCATTCCGTCGATCGCCCTCTCTACGCATTGCGCAATCGCATCGAGCGCTGCTTCAACAAACTCAAGAACAGCCGCCGGATCGCCACCAGATACGATCAAACCGCCAGCAGCTTCCTCGGATTCACCCTCCTCGCCTCAATCCGCCTCTGGTTCAGGTTTGTCCACGCCTCCTAGCATGATCGGATGCTTCAGTCCGTCGCAGACGGCATAAGTCACTGAGTAATCCAAATTATCTTGCGACTTGTCATTGCGGCGTCTCAGCCGGCGTGTCGGTTTCGCGGCGCAGCTGGTCGCATGCCTCACGGTATCGTTCGAGCCAGGTCGGCCCATAGGCCTCGGCCAAATCCAAGTGGCTATAGTCAGGCAAGAGGCGGCGCATGTCGCCGTCCTTGTGGGGTTGGCCTTTGCGACCTGGCCGCGCGAGCCAAGTCTGATGAGAAATACGCAGCACCTCGGCGACCACGGCACTCGGCACGACGAAGGTGTCAGGGAGCGCGCGAGCGTCAGTCGGGAACGACAAAAACACGTAGAAAAGGCTCGCGCCCTTGATGCTCTCGTGCTTGGCTTTCATGTGCCAGCCGCCATCGCTGCCAAGCTGGCGGCGTGTCTTCACCTGAATGGCGCACGCGCGTTGGCCAATCTCATCGGTGACGACAATGTCGGCGGTCGGTACGCCGACTGGCGCGAGTGCGGCAATCAACCCCTGCCGCAGAAGTTGCGACATGACGTAGTGCTCGCCAGAAGCCCCGAGAAGTGATGAAGGAGAAGGCATGGGATGTACGCATCCGTTGTTGAGTGCGATGACTAGCTGAAGGCGCTGTAGGCAAATTGCTTCATGCTGCGAGGCTTGGAACTATTCGAAGAAGTCCTCGTCGATTTTCTTGACGTGAAAGGTCTCCTCAATCCGGCAGCCCATATCGTGCCGAATCATGAGGCGGGTCAGGTGGTCGCCATCGACCAGGACGATACGCTTGCTCAGATAATCGGCTGTTTCGCGGGCGCTGGCGGTGAAGGTCGAGGTGGTGACGAACAGGCCCTTGGCGGCTTTGTGGCGGTCGAGGCTGCCGAAGAAATCGCGGATCGCGCCCGAGCCCACGGTGTTGCCAGCGGCATAGCGCTTGGCCTGCACATAGACGCGGTCGAGGCCGAGGGCGTCCTGGTCGATGACGCCGTCGACGCCATCGTCTCCGCTGCGGCCGAGGGCGCGGCCGGCATCGGATACCGAGCCGCCATAGCCCATCCTGACCAGCAGGCTCACGATCAGGCGTTCGAAGAATTCGGGCGGTGCCGCGCGAACGCGGTCGAGCAGGTCCTGCGCCAGTGCCGCCTCGATCTGCCGGTGCGCGGCGCGCATGGTTTCGTCCGGAGTCTGGCCGTTTTCGTCCTCGCCGCCGGGGGATGGTGTGGCGGGGTCGGATTGTGCTGTCGTGCGGTCGGTGAACTGGCGGAATTCCGCGAACTGGCCGAGAAACCGGTTATCGATCCGGTCGGGCTGGCCGGCCAGAACCTCATTGCCTCGCGCCGTGATCCGGAAATGGCCGCGCCGCGTGTTTTCGATCAGCCCGGCCTTGGCGAGGTAGGTCTTGGCCCAATGAACGCGGTTGGCGAACAGGGTTTGCCGCCCGGAGGGCAGCAGGGCGGCCCTCGCGGCCTCACTCAGCGAAAGCCTGTCCGCGAGGTGCCGAACCGCCTCGCCAATCCGCACCTCGCCGCGTTCGGCGAGACGCAGAACCGGCAGCATCAGGCTTTGATAGTCGGGGATTTCGGTGGCGGGGTCGGTCATGCCGATCCGAACACCTCCGCCGAAAGCCCGGCGGCCATCGCCTCGGCCTTGGCGGCGGCGGCGTCGAGGGCGCGGGCTGTGGCTTCGATGCGTTGGGCCTGTCCGGCGAAGGCGGTTTGGAGCGGGAGGGGGGGAAGCATCGCCGGAAACGCAGTCAAAACGGCTGTTTCCAACTTTTTTGTGCCGTGCGCAGATTCGCGGACTTTCCCCAGTAGATAGTCATGCGCTGATTGAAGCAGCCATCGAAGGAATGTCGGATTAAGAGGCTGTTTCGGCACCAAGGCTTTCATATCTTGGTTAAGCGTGACCGCAATGCTGTTCATTCGGATCGGGACGGTGTGTGCAAGGATCATACCGCGCACCACAATCAAAATGCTGTCTTGAGGAATCATCCGTACAGGCGAGGCCGTCATCGCCTCTTCGGTAATCTTATCCTCGCTGTCAGAAATGATCGCGGGTTTCATGTCTTTGGGCGACACCCACGGGATACTGCCGCCCCAAAATTCTGGTCTTGACTTGGACGGTGTACCACCGCCGCTCAGCATTACGTGGCTGCCGAGCGGCTCGACCCGCCAAGCCTTCGGATTTGTGGCCGGGTCGCCGAACATGTCGAGGAAGAGGGCGGGGATGATGGCGCGGACCTTGGCGCGGGCGGCGTCGGCGCGGCGCCTGATCTCCGCCGCCCGGTCCAGCAGACCCACGATCCGCCGCTGTTCGTCGAGGGGTGGGAGGGGAATTCGAAGAGACGCTAAGTCATTGCGATTGATTGCGGCGAACGTACTGCCGTTTCCTTTGCGCTCTAACGTCGAGCGGGCGGCAATGAGAGCCCAATGGATAAATCTGGCATCCGTTTTGTTGGAGTTTGGCCTGATCGCGGCCAAACCGCGCCCTATGCAGCACCTCTCGGCGGCAAGATTTGTTGGCCCTACTGGCGCGCGCACAGATATTAATATGTCGCCAGCCTCTGCGAGCTTCGTTGGTGCGGTGCACCATTTAACGGGTGTCGGATAAATTTCGCCAAACTCAGCCTTTCCTTGAAAGAAGGGAAGGCCGTTCCCTTTGTCATTATAACTGCTGCCCGGAGGTGACTGACCAGCTACGATAGTGGCCACCGAGCCGAGATCGACGGAAACAACTTTCACGCTGCCTCTCCCCGCAGTTCCGCCGCCAGCGCCTGAATGTAGCCGAGGATGGCCTCCACGTCCTCCTGCAATTCCTCCAGCAATTCGCGCGGATCGCGATGCACGGCCGCTTCGCGGCTCTCGGGGCGGTAGCGGGAGGCGGAAAGATTCCAGTCCTCCCGCTCGATGGTACCGGCCTCGGCGAACCACCAGCTTTCCGTCCAGGGTGACGACATATCGCGGCCCTGCCAGTCCGCCCACATCTCGTCCCGGCTGTTGAAGGCGGCGATCAGGCCGGGCAGGTCGTCCACCTCGATCGGCTGGTCGTGGTTGGCGTCGAGCTTGAACCCGTCATTGCTCGCGTGCAGGAACATCACCCGCTCGGTCCGTCCGCCTTTGGCGAAGACGAGGACAGAGGTCTTCACACCGGAATAGGGCTGGAACACGCCGCCAGGCAGCGACAGCACCGCCTCGACCCGGTTGTTCTGCATCAACATGCGGCGCAGTTCCTTGTGCGCGCCGGTCGAGCCGAACAGCACCCCCTCGGGCACCACAACGCCGCAGCGGCCGCCCGGCTTGAGATTGTCGATCATGTATTTGATGAACAGCAACTCGGTTGCCGTGCTGGTTCCGATCTTCACGTCATCGACGATGCGGTCTCGGTCCAGCCGCCCCGAAAAGGGCGGATTGGCGAGAATGACATCGTACCCCTCCAGCGGCAGGCCGCGCTCGGCCTTTGCCTGCCGGTCGAAGCTGGTGGTCAGCACGTTGCGCTTGAGAATGCGAACATCCGGCAGGCCGCGGAGAGCAAGATTCATGCTGGCGAGGCTGACCATTTTCGGATCGACGTCGTTGCCATAAAACGTCTCGGTCTGGAGCGTGCGCCACTGCGCCTGGTTGAGCCGGTCGCCATAGCCGCGCTCGAAGGTCTTGCCCTCCAGCTCGGCAACTTCCCTGCCATTGGAAGACGAATTCGCGAGGCGGATATGCTCGTAGGCCGCGACCAGGAAGCCCGCGGTGCCGGCGGCGGGGTCGTAGACGGTTTCGCCGATTTTGGGATCGACCAGGTCGACGATGGCGCGGATGATGTGGCGGGGCGTGCGGAACTGGCCAAGCTCGCCGGCCTGCTTGATCTGGCGGAGCACATGCTCGAACAGGTCGCCTTTGGTATCCGGGTCAGCCTCTTCGAGCCGCAGTTCGTTTACCAGCGTCACGACCTGGGTCAGCACGGTCGGCTCGTCGATCGCAAGACGCGCCTGGGCCATGAAGCTCATGCCATAGGCATTGCCGATGCCGGCGAAGAAAGGGAATACTTCGTCGCGGACGAAGGTGACCAGTTGCTCGCCTGACATGGCATTGGCCCAGGACGACCAGCGGATCCGGTCGCGCGGAATGGTCTCGACGCCTTTGGCCGGGGCGTTGAGCGGGTTACGCAGCGCCCAGTCGCCGGCGAACAGCGAGGTGTAGTCACGGCCTGTCGCCCTGGCTTGCCGGAGGTTTGCCGCGTCGATCCCCTCGATCATGTAGAAGAAGAACAGGAAGCTGAGCTGTTCGGCGTTTGAGAGCGGGTCGGGGTAGCCGCCGCCATAGAGATAGTCGCGGATCTGGTCGACCTTGCGGCGCATATCGGGGGTGAAGGGCATGGGCAGCCTTTACTCGTTGGTCGGGGTCCTGCGGGCGGGGGCGGAGTCTGACGCGTC
>JAKBAU010000195.1 GCA_021808875.1 Pseudomonadota bacterium
TCACCCTATAGTCTGGGCAAGGGCCATTCTCAAGGAAGGGCTCGAGTACATGCTGGCATTTGACCCAGGCAGTACCGGATTGCTGCTTATGGATTTCCAGAACGGGATCGTTGCCCTGTTTGGTGACCAGGGAATTGTTCTTGTCGAGCGGGCGGTGCAGGCCCGGATCGCTGCGCACAAGGCTGGGATTGCCGTGATGCATGTCCGCGTTGGGCTCACGGAGGCAGAAAGTGCGGACGTTCCACCACAAAACCGTATCTTCGCAGCCACCGCAGCGAGCCGACGTTTGAACGCGGATGGCAGCAGCACGCAGATCGTCGCGTCGCTGGCACCGACGGAGGATGAAGAGGTTTTCCGTAAGCGCCGGGTGGGGGCGTTTTCGACCACGGAGCTTGGTAGCCACCTGCGTTCTCGAGGTATCGACACCTTGGTGCTTGCGGGACTTTCCACCTCGGGGGTGGTCCTCTCCACGCTCAGGGACGGCGCTGATAGGGACTTCCGTATTCTGGTTCTGTCAGATTGTTGTGCTGATCCTGATCCCGAGGTTCACCATCTGCTGATGGCAAAGGTGTTTCCACGCCAGGCGGAAGTCATTCTTCTCGATGACTTCATTGCCAGCTGTCAAGGGTGACACCGGGATCCCAATTACGAAATCCTGCTTTGCCTGCGGCGGAGGAAACGCCGGGCGCGCCGCGTCGGCCGGTACAAGGGCTGGGCAGCACGTTATGCGCACATGTAGTCCCAGTCGACGTCAATAATGGCACAAATGGGGCGTACCGCGCCGCGATAATGCCCTATTCGGTTCAGTTTGGGTTCACTGGCGGCCCGCCATCCTAACAGGGTGAAACGGAGCAATTGCTTCGCTTCCAGTCAAGGAAAGGCGATATGCCATGAAAAAGTTATTTGCTGCGGCGCTAGCTCTCAGTCTTCTTGGGCCGACAGTAGCCTTTGCCCATGGTGATGGCGGTTATGGCTGGCGTGATAACAGGCGAGATGACGGCGGCGTTGCGCTTGCCGCAGGCCTTGGCATTGCGGCACTTGCGGTGATTGCGGCAACGTCACAGCCCGGGCCGAGCTATCCAGCGGGAGGGTATGCTGGCTATGGTGGCTATTACCCGTATGGGGGTTACGTGCCGGCCGCCGGCTACGGTGCCCAGTTCTATGTCAACAGTCCGGGTGCCTACTACGACTATAACGGTTGGCGTGGCTATGGTGATGGCTGGCATGGCCACGGCGATCGTCACTGGGATCGCGACGAGAGACATTGAGTTATTCGCCCGGCGCGGCAGGCCGCGTCGGGCGTTGGTCTTTAGGATCGTTCCCGCGGTTTGCGGCCGATACCCAGGTGCTGGCGCCAGAGTTTGGCCGGGATCTCTTCAACAGCGCCTTCGGGAAGCTGTCCGAGGTGAAAGGGGCCATATTGAGTGCGGATCAGGCGGGCGACCTTGCAGCCCAGATGTTCCATGAGCCGCTTGATTTCGCGATTTTTACCTTCTTTCAGTCGGATCTGGGCCCAAGAATAAGGGCCCTTGCTGCGTTCCAGGTCGGCCAAAACCGGTCCATAGCGTACGCCATCGACAGTGATGCCTTCGGCCAGACGGTCGAGAGTTGCCTGGTCGATCCGACCGAACAGTCTGACCCGATAGGTGCGCAGAAGCCCGGCGGAGGGGTGTTCGAGGCGACGGGCGATCTCGCCATCGTTGGTGAGGAGCAGTAGCCCCTCTGAATTAACATCCAGCCGACCAACCGATAGCACCCGTGGCAGACCCGGAGGCAGGTTTTGGAACACGGTCGGTCTTGCCTGCGGATCGCGGTGCGTGGTGACAAGACCTGCCGGCTTATGATAGCGCCACAGTCGGGTCTGTTCAGGCTCGGCAATCGGTTTGCCATCCACTGCAATCAGCGCCGGCGACGTGATTTTGGTGGCGGGCGTGGTGACGGTCTGACCATTGAGCGTCACCCGACCCTCGCCAATCAGCTTCTCGGCATCGCGTCGCGAGCACACCCCGGCCCTGGCCATGACCTTGGCGATTCGTTCGCCCTTATTGTCGGTATCGTCCATTTGGATTGCTCGCTCTGGCAGAAGGGACTATCGCGTAAAGCTCTCAAGCAGGGCAGGCAAGGATTATGACAGACGAGGCGGCCATGATGGTGGCTTTGGACGAGGCGCGGCAGGCCGCCCAGCGCGGCGAAGTCCCGGTCGGAGCGGCCCTGACCGATGCCGTTGGCCTGCTCCTCGCCCGTAGTGGCAACCGTATTCTTCAGCTGCGGGATCCAACCGCCCACGCCGAAATTCTTGTGCTTCGTGAAGCGGCGCAGCGATTGGGCAATGAGCGGCTGATCGGCACCACGCTTTACGTCACCCTTGAGCCTTGTGCGATGTGTGCGGGGGCGATCAGCCTCGCGCGAATCGCCCGTCTGGTCTTCGCCGCGGAAGACCCGAAGGGGGGCGCGGTGCTTCATGGACCACAGTTTTTCGCCCAGACAACCTGTCATCATCGACCGCAGCTCGAGCACATGCGCGATCAGGCCGAACCCGCGGGTGGCCTGCTCAGGGAGTTCTTTCGGGCACGACGCAGCTAACCCTGCAAGGTCGTCGTCTGGAGGACGGTGCTGTTTCCAGGTAGTCGGATCAGACGGCCGTCATGCCCCAGTTCGACACCGTGCGGTCGTGCTGCCCTGACACCGTTCAGAAACATCCGCTCCGCAGCCTGGTTGGGTAGCATTGGAACCATATGGGTGAATACAAGAAGGCGCACGCCCGCCGTATTGGCTATTGAGGCGGCATCAAGTGGGCTCGCATGGTAACCAGGAATATCCTGCATGATTTTGGCAGCGCGCAGGTTTGCGCTCGTTGTCAGGGCGTCTTCCAGGGCCTTTACCATCTGCGGATTAAGCGCATCGTGCACCAGAACGTCCGCCCCCTTTGCGGCAGTGGCCAGATTTTGATCGGCGGCGGTGTCACCTGAGATCACGATACTGCGGCCACGAAAGTCGAAGCGGTAGCCATAGGCCGGTTTGACGGGATCATGTTTTACCCGGATGGCAGTAATTTTTACGCCGTCTGCCTCGAGCACCACACCAGTGCCATTATCCGGCGGGATCGTTACGGTAATCGCCTCCATCCCGGCGGCATGGAGCGCAAGCAGATCCGCTCCGTGATGGAGGGTGCGATAAGCCGTATCATGTGCATAGGCCTGGTTGAAGCCGGCAATGACCCGCTCGATACCTGGTGGGCCATACACTTTGAGCGGGGCGCTGCGGCCCGCGACCCAGCTCTGCAGATTGAGTTCACCGAGCTCGGCAATGTGGTCGGAATGAAAATGGGTAACAAAAACTCCCTCTAGCTGGCCGAGCGGCACGCGCCAGAGCAGCAAATTGCGTACGCTTGCAGAGCCGGCATCGATCACGAAGAGTTTGTCACCGGCCGCGATCAGTGCGCTCGGTCCGGCACGTTTGGGGTCGGGAAGCGGAGAGCCAGTACCACAGAGCAGGACAGCGATCTCGTTTTCACCGGCAAGGTACGGCCGCTGGCGGCTGAGCCTGTGTCGCGCAATGCGCTTGAAGAGATAAAGACCGGTCGAAGGACGGCGCCATGCCATGATGCCTATGACCAGAAAGCAAATGCCTCCAAAGCCAAGAGCCAGTGAGACATTCCACATGCGTTACCTTCTTAGCGTCAGTCCGTTCCGCTTGAGCCGCCATTCAAGGACATCTATGCGATCCTGGCCGAAAAACGGTTCGCCATCGAACACCATGGTTGGAACCCCCCAATGTCCGGCGGCTTCATGGGCGCGTTGATTATCCTGAATCATGGCTTCATATTTTTCAGGTTCAGCTTCTATTTTGGCACGTATCATGCCAAAATCAAGGCCGGCGCGCGCCGTAGCCTGGGCGAGATGGTCGCCTTGGTGCCAGTCCTTGGTCCCGCCCCAAATGACACGGCTGACCTCGTCAAGGAAAGCAAGGCCGCGTCCAGCTTCTTCGGCGGCGCAGCCAAGACGCGTCAGCCAGTGAATATGTGGTTGATCTGGCGTCCCATGCCGGGTGGTTGGATCGATCTTAACCGGGTCAGGACTGGGCCAGCGGTAAGCTAGCCCCTGCATTTGGGCGATGCGGGCGGTATCGCGCAACAAGTAGGGTATCCATTGCGGATGCACATGGTCGAAGAACTGTGCCTGGCGCACTGCAAGTGGATAGACAGGCCGGGCAGTGATCCCGAGATCATACCGGCGTGTCAGCTCAACGAGCCGGGGTGTCGCCAGATAGGAATAGGGACTGCGAAATGACCAGAACACATCGACTTGTAGCGTCACGCTTTCCTCTCCCGGTTAAGAGCCCTGACGGCGCGGCGGGGCGCCGGACCATTGTCAGCGGCGATGAGCTTGATCCTGTGCGACGTAACTGACACGCTGTCAATCACGCTGACGAAAAGGAAGATTGTGAATGAGCCTGATCATATATGGAGGCAGTGTCTCCCCATTTGTGCGCAAAGTGCGTGTGGTCTTGATCGAAAAGGGGATCGATTACAGGCTAGATCCGGTCAATCCCTTCGCGCCGCAGCCGGAATTTCTGGCTATCAGTCCGCTCAAGCGAATTCCCGTTCTGCGTGACACAGATCTGCCTGAGCCCAATACCCTGCCTGACTCCAGCGTGATTTGCGACTATCTCGAACACAAATATCTCGAGCCCGCACTTTATCCCAAAGCTGCGTTTGCACGGGCGCGGGCACTCTGGTTTGAGGAGTATGCCGATAGTGCGGTTGCCGAAACAATCGGTCGAGGTCTGTTTTTCGAGCGTATCGTCAAGCGGATGCTGCGACAGGAACCTGATGAAGCAGTCTGTACCAAAACTTTGACACAAAAAATTCCTCCCCTGTTCGATTATCTTGAGCGTGAGATCGGGACGCGGGAATTCCTTGTGGAAGATCGCTTTTCGATCGCCGACATCAGCGTCGGTTCGATGTTTGTCAATTTTTTGCACGCCGGCGAAGTTCCATCCAAGGCGCGTTGGCCGCAGCTTTCGGCCTATGTGGCGCGCATCCATGCCCGTCCGTCCTTCGCTGGGCTCATTGCCGAGGAAAATGGCCTCATCGCACACTTTCGCACGGCTAGTTGAGCCGTTCATGGAGCAATCTGCGCCGCGTACTCAAGCCGATCATGCTCATCGTCTGTCGGCATTCCGGATCTTCGCCTATGTGCTGCCAAATCTGCCTCTGGCGGCACTGGGACTTCCTATCGTTGTGCATCTGCCGCGCTTTTACGCCAGCCGGCAGATGGGGCTGAGCCTTGCTACGACGGGACTTGTCTTCAGCCTGTGCCGCATTGCGGATGTCTTCGTCGATCCGGTCATGGGATATATCAGCGATAGGTTGCACACGCCCTTTGGTCGGCGCCGGCCGATGGTTTTGCTGGGAACGCCGATTCTGGCGCTGGGCATCTGGCAGGTTTTTGTTCCCGGCGGCCCTGTCAGCCCTCTCCACCTCAGCCTGTGGCTGTTCCTGATGTATCTGGGCTGGTCGATGGTCACCATCCCCCATCTGTCCTGGGGCGCGGAGCTCTCCAGCGACTATCATGAACGCAGTCGCATTTATGGTTGGGCCCAGGTTACGATTATTCTGGGTATGGTCGGCGTGCTCATCATACCGGCATTGCTAGAACATGCTGGCGGCTATCCTCTGGCGAGCCAGGTTCTGGCCATGGCATGTTTTGCACTGGTCTTTCTCGTGCCAGCGATCGCACTTGTGGTCGGTGTGGTGCCCGAGCCACCAGTGCTGCTGAAGACACACGCGCCGCTCTTGCAGACCCTCAGGTTTCTGCTGTTCGACGGTGCACTGCGCAGGGTGATCCTCGCAGATCTGCTGGCCTCGACATCAGCCGGAGCACTCGGGGCAATGTTTTTCTTCTTTGCTGATTTTGTCCTGCGCCTACGCGTCTGGGCAGGCACCTTGCTGCTCGCCTATTTTGTCAGTGGCATCATCTTCGTGCCTGCCTGGATGTGGCTCGCGCGGCGCCTTGGCAAAGACCGTACCTTGCGGCTGTCCTTTGCCTATTCCTTTGTTACGGTGCCGCTTTATCTCCTGCTGCCCGCCGGCCATCTTCTGCCTGCGCTGGCCATCATAGTACTCAGTGGTGCAAACTACGGCGCTCCCACCTTTTTGCTCAGGGCGATGATGGCCGATGTGGCGGATCTTGATACGGCTCATCACGGTGCCGAGCGCGCTGGCGTGATGTATTCGCTTCTGGCACTGACCAACAAATTCGGCCTCGGCTGGGCCGTTGGCATCAGCTTTACGATTCTTGCCTGGCTCGGTTTTGATCCGAAGCTGAATAATTCCGCGCCTGCGATTGAGCACATGCGGCTGTTCTTCATCCTGTGCCCTATTGTTCTGTCATTCGCCAATCTGTGGCAGCTCGTCGGTTATCCCCTCGATGAGGTGAGGCAGCGCGCCACCCGCTCCGCGGTGGAACATCAGCGTCGCAGCCAGGCAAAGGTACCGGGCGTCAGGTCTGAGAACATTCCCCTCAACTAAGAGAATTCGACACCATGATTGAGCTTTATACCTCGTCCACACCCAATGGCTGGAAGGCATCGGTGATGCCTGAGGAACTGGAGCTCGGCTGAGAGACCCACGCCATCGACCTGGGCAAGGGGGTTCAAAAGGAACCCTGGTTCCGGAAAATCAATCCCAATGGCCGCATTCCGGCGATGGTCGACCGCGATCCCGACAATCTGGCGGTATTCGAGTCGGGTGCCATCATGATCTACCTCGCAGAAAGAACCGGCAGGCTCCTTCCTGCCGGCAGCCCCCAGCGGGCGCGGGCGCTGTCCTGGCTCATGTTTCAGATGGGTGGGATCGGTCCGATGATGGGCCAGGCCAACGTCTTCTACCGGTACTGGCATGAAACCTACCAGCCCGCGATTGACCGCTATCAGAATGAATCGCGTCGCTTGTTCGAGGTACTGAATTCAGCTTTGGCCAAGGTCGAATACCTCGCCGGTGATTAGTCCATCGCCGACATCGCCAACTGGTGCTGGGTGCGGATCCATCCCTGGTCCGGTGTGTCCATCGAGGGGCTCGACAATCTCA
>JAKBAU010000196.1 GCA_021808875.1 Pseudomonadota bacterium
TGAAGGCGCCGACCTTGTGCAGTGATAGGACGCTTAGTGGATCTTCGCAACCTGGTTCTCGCTCAGCCGGGCAATAGCCGCC
The DNA here is from genome assembly GCA_021808875.1 of Pseudomonadota bacterium. Next base: position 83 of record JAKBAU010000196.1, read on the forward strand.
GGCAGCGGAACGAAACCAACTGCGCGCATGAAGTGGCTAGCCTCGCCACCTTTTGCGCTAATGCCCCAGCTGAGGAACTTCTTCAGTTCCATGGCGTGTTGGGGGGTCGGCTGCTTGGAGTTCACGATCGCGTATTCGTAGTTGATGATCGGGTAGGATTGAGCTCCCGGAGCAAAGATCAGGCTGATGCGCTCATCGGCCGGCGTCTTTGCCGCAGTAGCCTGAACGGCAGTCTGAACGGTTTCCGGTGTTGGCAGCACGAACTTGCCGGCGCGGTTCTGAAGGCGGGCTTCACCGAGCTTGGCTTCTTCTGTGCTGTTCTTGTAGCTGATGCCGATATAGGCGACGCAATAGGCCGTCGTCTTGCAGGCGTTGACCATGCCAGGATTGCCCTCCGCACCGATGCCACCCTGTACCGCCGGCCAGCTGATCGTCGTGCCATAGCCGACGTGCTGATTCCATGACTGGGTGCTGAACGAAAGATACTGCGAGAAGATAAAAGTGTCTCCGCTGCCATCGGTACGATGGACCGGTACGATCATCTTGTGGGGCAGTTTGACGCCCGGGTTGAGCTTGCGGATGCTTGCGTCATCCCAGTATTTCACGGTGCCGCTATAGATGCCGGCAAGAACCGGGCCGCTGAGGTTCAGGTGTTTGTTGTTGAGACCCGGGACATTATAGTTGACCATCTGGGAGGAGATCGCCAGCGGAATGTTGAGCATGCCCGGATGCACTTTCATCTGCGCATTGCTCATGTAGGCGTCTGACGCACCGATCTGGGCCACGCCCGAAATTGCCTCGGAAATGCCGGTGCCGCTACCGGTGCCCTGGGTGGTGATGCGCACGCCGGGGTGGGCTTTCGCGTAAACCGGAACCCAGAGATTGAACAGCGGATAAAGCAGGGTTGATCCGGTCTCGAGAAGCTGGGTCTGGGCCGCAAATGCGGTGCTGCCCACGGACAATGCACCGGCCGCCAGCGCGGCCGCGGCCAACAGCTTCAATCCTGTCGTCGCCCGCTTGGGGCGCGCGCTCGCTATCGTCGTCTTCAAACTTGCCTCCTTGCCGTAGCCACTCCACGGCGATGTGATTCCCCGCTAGTCCCCTTCAGCGGCCCGAACGGCACGCTGGAACAAGCGGGCGCAACCTAGAAATCTTTTGTGACAGATCGACCGCGACAAATATTACGGTTCCGTAATATACAGCGCCAATTTGGGGATAAGTCGCCCGGATTGGCACCGGCGGCCCGCGAGCGCAGTTCCGGCCCCGGCAGGCTGGCTCACTTTTGCGGCGGCCAGGTGTCGAAGCCCGGACCTGCTTCGGCTATCTAGATTGCCAGCAAGGAGCCTGGGCCATGGATTTTGAGGAGTTTCGGCGTAATGGCCACGACTTCGTGACGTGGATGGCCGACTATCTTGGCCAGATTGAGGGCTATCGGGTTCGGGCGAAGCTGGAACCCGGTGCAATCCTGGCTCAGCTTCCAGACGAGCCCCCGCATAGTGGCGAGGCCATGGACCAGGTCTTCGCGGACTTTATCCGCATCCTGTTACCGGGCATCACCCATTGGCAGCATCCGCGGTTTCTGGCCTATTTCCCGGCAAACTCGTCGCCGCCGTCAGTTCTGGCCGAAATGCTGACCGCGACCCTCGGCGCCCAGTGCATGCTGTGGGAAACCTCTCCGGCCGCCGCTGAGCTGGAACAGCGCGTCATGGAGTGGCTCGGCGGACTTGTCGGGCTCGGCCCCGGGTTTACCGGCTCGATCCAGGATTCGGCCTCCAGCGCTACTTTGCTTGCGATCATTTCGGCGGCCGAGCGGGCCAGTGGCGGCCGCTTTTCCCGCGAAGGTCTCGCCGGAGGACCCAGACTGATTCTCTACTGCTCCGCCGAAGCGCATTCCTCGGTCGAGAAGGGTGCCCGCATTGCTGGCATAGGGGCAGCCAATGTGCGGAAAATTCCCGTGGACCAGAACGGGGCAATGATCACGGCCGCGCTGCGGGGGGCGATCCGCACCGACCGCAACAGCGGTCATGTCCCGGCGTGCATTGTTGGCTGCTTTGGAACCACTGGAATTGGCGCGATCGATCCCATCGAACAATTGTCCACCATCGCTCGCACCGAAGGTATCTACCTGCATGTCGATGCAGCCTGGGCCGGTGCGGCGCTGATCCTGCCTGAACTGCGAGGTCTGGCCGCCGGGCTGGATGGCGCGGACAGCATCGTGCTCAACCCGCACAAATGGCTGATGACCAATTTTGACTGTTCTGCCTTTTTCATGCGCCATCCGGCGGAGCTCGCCCGTGCCCTGTCCTTGACTCCGACCTATCTGGAAACACGTGCCGCGTCGTCAATTCCTGAATACCGCGACTGGTCAATCGCCCTCGGGCGCAGGTTTCGTGCACTTAAATTGTGGTTCGTCCTGCGCAGTTACGGCAGCGAGGGCCTCCGCGCCAAGATCCGCTCCGATCTCGCCGCCGCCCAACGCCTCGCTGCTCTCATCCGCTCCACTGCAGACTTTGAGCTCACCAGCGGACCCAATCTGGCGCTACTCAGCTTTCGCTATGCTCCGGAAGGCGTGGCGGACCTCGATGCTCTCAACGAGACGCTGCTGCATGTCGTGAACGATGGCGGCTTTACTTACCTGACCAAAACACGACATCAGGGCCGTCTTGTGATCCGCATATCAATTGGCCAGACCTATACCACCTGGCGGCACGTCGAAGAAAGCTGGCGTCATATTCAGGACTGTGCCCACAAGCTTGCGAGGTGACGCGGCGCCTGCTTTGGGCTAAACACTGCGCCATGAATACGATCTTCGTCGATGGAGCGGCCGGGACCACCGGTCTTGAGATAGGTGAGCGGCTCGCACAGCGTCGCGATCTGCAGGTGCTGATGCTGGCGGAAAGCGCACGCAAGGATCCCGCGGCACGGCGTGAGGCGCTGAACGACGCCGATGTGGTAATCCTGTGTCTGCCGGACGCGCCAGCCCGGGAGGCGGTGCAGCTGATCGACAATCCGCGTACCCGTATCATTGATGCGTCGAGCGCTCACAGGACTGCTTCAGACTGGGTCTATGGCTTTGCTGAATTCGTCCCAGGTCAGGGCGAGCGTATCGCCGGAGCAAAACGTGTCAGCAACCCCGGCTGTTATGCCACCGGGTTTCTCGCGCTCGTGCGCCCGCTTGTCGATGCGGGCCTGATTGGCCACGATGAAGCCATCACGGTCAATGCTCTCTCGGGCTATTCCGGAGGCGGCAAGACCATGATCAGCGAATTCGAAAGCAAGGCGGTGAACGCGGGACCTCGCATCTACGCCACGGCGCTAACTCACAAGCATCTTCCAGAAATGCAGCAGCATGCAGCTCTGCACCATCCTCCCCTCTTTGCTCCCACTGTGGGAAATTTCTATCGCGGTATGGTGGTTGAAGTCCCGCTATCGCTTTGGGCTCTATCGGCACGACCAAAGGGCGGCGAGCTGCGTCGTGTTCTTGCTGAGCGCTATGCCGGCTGCGATCTGGTGGCCGTCGCAAGCGAAGAAGAGTGCAAGACAATAACGGATGTAAGAGTCGAAAGCCTCGCCCGCACCGACCGGCTCAAGCTTTATGTATTCGCAAATGAAGCCAACCAGCAGGCACGTCTGGTGGCAGTTCTCGACAATCTGGGCAAAGGGGCCGCAGGGGCCGCAGTGGAAAGTCTCAATCTCATGCTGGGGCTGCCCGCCGCGACCGGCCTCTTCCTGGAGGCTCCTTAAGGAGCATTGATGTATCGGCCCAAAGCGTTTGTGGTGGATGAGGTGGAGGCGTTGCACGCCGTGATCCGTGCGCGCGTTCTTGCCACCCTGGCAGTGGTAGATGGCGAAAGTGCACACTTCGCCTACGCGCCGGTCGTCATTGACGCCTGCGCGCCGTTCGGCCGCTTACGCTTTCATCTGGCACGCCAAAATCCCGTGGCAAAGCTTCTGGATGGAGCAAAAGTCAGGGTTTCGTTTCTGGGCGCGGACGGCTACATCTCTCCGGACTGGTATGTTTCAGAGGGACTTGTTCCGACCTGGAACTATATCGCGGTTGAAGGGGAAGGCATCGCGCGCCGCCTTGAGGGAGATGCGTGTGAGGCAGCTCTAGCGGATCTTTCCGCACAGCAGGAAGCCCGGCTTGCCCCCAAAGCGCCCTGGACGCTCGAGAAGCTCCCGGCGACAAGGCGGCGGCAGCTGCTGGAAGCCATCAGCTTTTTTGCTTTGCCGCTGAGCCGCCTCGAGGGCAAGTTCAAACTGAGCCAGGACAAATCTGCGAGTGATCGCGGGGGTGTGGTACGGGCGCTCAGTGCCCTGCAGGATCCGCAAGCAGAGAGACTGGCGCGTGCGATGGATGCACAAGGCTCAGACTAGGCGGCGACGTCTGGCGAGGGTGTAGAACGCAACATTGGCGGTCACCACAAGTACCACTATCGTGGTCGCCATCGGTCGGGCGCTATTGTCATAGGCAAGACTTGCGAGAGTGGCGCCCAGGGTTCCGACACCGAATTGACCAGCTCCCATCAAGGCGGAAATTGCGCCCACCCGGGTTGTGTCTCGGGCAAAGGCGCAGGCCAGGGCGTTGGGCATGTTGAAGCCCAAAACGGCCATCATGGAAAAGAGAGGAACAAGAATGCCCCAGAGCCCGCCAAAGCCGGTGATCACGCACAGCAGCAGGATGAGCGCCACCAGCAAGATCGCGTGGCTTGCCCAGCCTAACAACACATGAGGAGGGTGTTGGCGTATCAGCCGCACATTTAGCTGGCTCGCCGCGATGTAGCCGATGCCATTAACACCGAATACCCAGCCAAAATCCTCGGGTCGGATGCCATAAATGCCGATCAGCACGATGGGAGAGACAGCGACATAGACTGAAATGGCTGACTGGTTGAAGGCACCGGTGATGATGTAGCCGAGGGCATCGGGATCGCGCAGTACGCTATGAAAGCTCATCGCGACCTTCTCACTGGCCGCAGCCCGGGCAGCATCGCTGGAACGTGATTCCGCGAGCAATATTCCCACAGCCATGAGCGTGAGCGCGCCGAGGCCTGCTAGGAACAGAAATATCACGCGCCAGCTGAAGCCACTGCTGAGAAGCAGGCCACCGAATAAGGGTGCTAGAATGGGAGACACACCCATCACCAGCATCAGCCGGGAAAACACGCGGGCGCTGTCTTCCAGATCAAAATGATCGCGCACGATCGCCCGACCGATCACAACTCCAGAACAACCTCCGATAGCGGTCACGATGCGCGCCAGCATCAGGGTGAGGAAACTGGGCGCAAGAGCGCTTGCTAGGCAGCCGACTACATAGAGTCCAATGCCAAAGAGCAACGGGCTTCGCCGTCCTTTGCGGTCAGAGAGCGGCCCATAGACAAGCTGCCCTGCGGCCATGCCGAGGAAGAACACCGCGACGGTGAGCGAACCCTGACCTGCCCCGGTGTGCAGGTCCTGTTCGATGGCGCCGAGGCCAGGCAAATACATATCGGTGGCAAGTGGTCCCAGCGCCGTCAGCGTACCAAGCAGACCAATGAGCCCTACCGAGCCAGGACGCAGCGTTGACAGCAAAGAGCGTCTTGCACTCACGCGGCGCGTCCGTCGGTTTAAAATGAACGTGATTACTCGGACTTGACCTTTACATATGTACCAGGCGCTTCGTCGAGTGCCGGCAATTTGCCATCGCCAGGCTGACGTGCTGGAACCTGTTCGCCGGATAAGGGTCCCAGCCAGGCAACAAGATCGGGCCACCATGAACCCTTGTGTTCCTTGGCACCCTCGAACCAGGTTTCGAAGCGCTCTGGTCGTGCGTCATTGGTCCAATATTGGTACTTCTGTGCTGACGGTGGATTGACGACTCCGGCAATATGGCCACTGCCAGCAAGAATAAAGCGAATCGGTCCGCCCATCAGGTGTGTGGTCTTGTAGATGGAACGACACGGAGCGATGTGATCTTCGCGCGCGCTTTGCAGATAGACTGGAATGGTAACGCGCTTCAGATCAAGACGGACATTGTCCAGCGTGAGCTGCCCCTTGGCGAGGGCATTGTCGCGATAGAACTTACGCAAATAGAACAGATGGGCCGATGCAGGCATACGCGTGGAATCGGCATTCCAGTAGAGCAGATCGAAGGGCAGAGGGGTCTTGCCCAGAAGGTAATTGCTGATGACGAAGGACCAGATCAGGTCATTGGCGCGCAGCATGTTGAAGGTGGTGGCCATTTTGCTGCCCTTCAGCACACCTCCGCTAGCCTTCATCGCCTCTTCCAGCGACTTGAGCTGCGGGTCATCAACGAATAGCGACAGATCCCCCGCTTCGGAAAAATCTGTCTGAGCTGCGAAGAAGATCGCGGCCGCAACGCGGTCATCCTGGGTTGCCGCCATATAGGCAAGGGTGGCAGACAGGAGTGTGCCGCCGATGCAGTACCCGATGGTATTTACCTTACGCTCGCCAGTGGCGGCATAGACCGCGTCGAGGGCAGCAAAAATGCCTTCGCGCATGTAGTCGCTGAAGCTCTTCTGGGCGAGACGGGCGTCCGGATTGACCCAGGACACCACGAACACCGTGTAGCCTTGTTGCACCATCCAGCGGATGAATGAATTCTCGGGCTTGAGGTCAAGGATGTAGAACTTGTTGATCCAGGGCGGAAAGATCAGCAGCGGCCGCCGAAAAACCGTCGCCGTGGTTGGAGCAAATTGCAGGAGTTCGATCAGATCGTTGCGAAACACCACCTTGCCGGGAGCGGTGGCGATGTTCTCGCCAATGTGAAAGCCGTCCGCAGACTGGCGGATGGCGAGGTCACCGCCACCGCGCTCCATGTCATCCAAGAGGTTCTTGAACCCGTTGATGAGGTTTTCACCATTGGTGTTGAGGGTGGTACGCAACACTTCGGGATTGGTCAGAACGAAATTACTGGGCGCCATCGCATCGGCAAATTGCTTGGTGAAAAACTCG
>JAKBAU010000197.1 GCA_021808875.1 Pseudomonadota bacterium
ATCGTTCCTGCGATCTTGCAAGAGCAGCTTGCGTTCGCGTTTTACGCTGGCATCGGTCGGATTCAGATCAGACATGCGATCAGCTTCAAGCCCCATGACGAGCTTCAGCCGTCCCGGTGGAACCTGCTCATAAAACGTCGTGTAATCATGAGTGGTAAATCCTCCGACGATGCCACCATTACTGGCAATAGTGCGGGCAAACCCGTTTCCTGGCAGTGCCCGGGTGCCGCGAAACATCATCTTCTCTAGGAAATTCGCGAGACCAGAATACCCAGACGGATCATCATCTGCGCCAACGCGATACCATAACATTTGGGTGACGCGTGGCGAGCGCAGATCAGGCACCACCACCACCACAAGCCCGTTTTGCAGAACGAACTGATAGATCCGCGAGCGCGCCGAGGTTGTCGTCTCATCAAGTCGCCCGAGTTTGCCGTTGGCACGGGCGGCCGCACGCTGCGGCTCGGACAGAGCCGGCAAGCTGCGACTGGGCGGGACGGCGGACTGCGCAGGCGAGGCGCCGTAGACAAGACCCAGCAGAATCAAGGTGCGCGCAATTGTCCTAGAAAAGGCCATCGAACAAATTGGAAAACCAGCCCTGATCATGGCTCTGGGGTTGGGCCCGATGGATGCGATCTTGAGGCGTGGGTGCTGTTGTTGCCCCAGTCATCTTGGCGTCGAGGCGCGCCGCCTCTGCAGAGGCGTTCACCTCTTTATCGGCATTGTTCGATGGACCATAGATGCCGAATAGAAGCTGGTTGGTAAAGCTGTGATCGGCAATCTGCATGTTGCGGTTATCTGCAGTGATCTGCTGGCGGATGGAGTTTCTCGCCGACGCCGCACCGGACTTGGCCAACAGATCCTGTTCCACCATGCTGAAATGCCCTGGCGGAGGAGTGCTGGAGGGCATGCCAACCACCGCCGCTTCCGCGGCTTCGGCAGGGTCCAGGGTATTGGTCGGCGGCGCCCCCGGTGCCGGCGGACGCAGATTGTAGTCCGGAGGAATCACCAGTGGCGGTTTGGGAGAGATCGCAAAGGCATCGGGCTCGATTCGCTCCATGCCGGCAGCGTCCCTAAGGCTCTGACACCCGGCCAGACTTAGGGCCAGCGTCGCCAGCAACGCTCCAAATGCAATATGACGCGTCGGCATTCTACCTTCCTTCATGCTTGGCACCGGCTTCGCTCCGGCTGCGCCGATCCTCTGCCTCAGCTGCGGGGGCGCGCAGCAGGGAATCATAGAGGATCACAATGACGCCGACCACGATCGCCGCATCGGCCACGTTGAACACATACCAGTCGTAGCCGAATGCGTAAAAATGAAAAAAGTCGGCTACCCGGCCATAGACCAGCCGGTCAATCAAATTATTGCCAATCGCCCCGCCGATAATGAGCCCAAGCCCCGCCGCCAGCAGGGGGCGGACGGCGGTCCAGAGCCAGAGCGACAGGCCGACAATGGCAAGGAGCGCGAGGCCGACCAAAAGTTCCCGGCCAAGGACTGAGTGGGCTGGGAACAGGCCATACGAAACCCCGGGATTCCACACCATCACCAGGTCAAAGAAGGGAAGTACCGGAACCCGTGCCCCTGGTGGCATGTTTATGAACCCAGCCCCATAGAGCAGGATCAGCTTGCTCGCCTGATCGAGAAAAAGGGCCACCGCGGCGCAGATCACGCCGATCTTGCGCGCGGCCAGAGCCGCCTTGAGGCTCATGCGCTGGTCTCCAGCTGCGCCACCACCTGCGCACACCGCGGGCACAGCTCCGGCGCCTCGCTGACTTGGCCGACTTCAGGCAAGATCATCCAACAGCGGGCACACTTATGGCCCTCAGCCCGGGCAAATTCCACGGCCGCCCCCGGAACCTCGGCAAGACGGAAGGCCTGCGCAGAGGCAGGTGCGGTAGTGACCTGCGCCTGTGAGGTAATGGCGATTTCAGCAAGATCGGCGGTCTCGAACAGCGCCAGATCCGCTGCGGACTCAACATGAAGGATCGGGGCAGCCTCAAGACTTGCACCGATCACCTTGTCACGGCGGGCCAGCTCCAGAGCGCCGGTGACCACCCGCCGAAGCTGGCGGATGCGATGCCATTTGGCCACCATGGCGGGATTGTTCCAGTCCCGCGGTACCGCAAGGAAGTCCTGCAGATGAACGCTCTGCGCGGTATTGCCGAAGCGGGCCAGCCAGGCTTCTTCCATGGTGAAGACCAGGATCGGCGCAAGCCAGGTTACGACGCGGCGGAAAATCTCGTCTGTCACCGTCCTTGCAGCACGGCGGCGCACAGAGCTGCGATCGTCGCAGTAAAGCGCGTCCTTGCGCACATCAAAATAAAATGCCGACAGATCATTGGTGCAGAAATTGAAAAGCACCGAAAAAGCGCGGTTGAAATCGAATGCGCTATAGGCAGAACGAACCTCGAAGTCGATTTCCGCAACGCGCGCGAGCATATACTGCTCAAGCTCCGGCATCTGCATCTTATCGAGCTGCTCATGCGCGTCATAACCGGCAAGATTGGCAAGCATGAAACGGATGGTATTGCGCAGGCGACGGTAGGCCTCGACATTGGCCTTGATAATATCCTGACCGATGCGCAGATCCTGGGTGAAATCGGAGGATGCTGCCCACAATCGCAGGATGTCAGCGCCATTTTTGTCCGCGATCACTTGTGGCGCCAGGGTGTTGCCCAGCGACTTGGACATCTTGTGTCCCTTTTCGTCCAGCACGAAGCCGTGGGTCAGTACCGCCTTATAGGGAGCCTGACCACGCGTCGCACAAGCTTCGAGCAGCGAGGATTGGAACCAGCCACGATGCTGATCCGAGCCTTCAAGATAGAGATCTGCCTGGGTCGCGCGCGGCCAGGATGGATCGATCGGCTGCTCCACCGCAAACACATGGGTGGAACCAGAGTCAAACCAGACATCTAGGATGTCACGAACCTGTTCGTAGTCGTCAGCCACATAGCTGGCACCAAGAAAATCCGACGCCGGACGGGTAAACCAGGCATCTGCACCTTCCTTGCGGAAGACATCGAGGATGCGGGCATTGACCTCCGCATCGTGGAGAATTTGGCCGTCTGCCTTGCGCACGAAGATGGCCAGCGGCACCCCCCAGGCTCGTTGCCGTGACAGAACCCAGTCCGGTCGCCCCTCGACCATGGCTCCAATGCGATTTTGACCTTGAGGCGGAAACCACCTGGTTTGCGCAATCGCCGTCAGGGCCATCTCGCGCAACGTGCGCCCACCAAACGGCGAAAGCTTCTTATCGAGACTGGCAAACCATTGTGGGGTAGCGCGGAAGATCACCGGTGCCTTGGAACGCCAACTGTGCGGATAGGAATGGCGCAGGCTCCCCTTGGCAAGAAGCCGGTCGGCCTCAATCAATTCACGGATTACCGAACCATTGGCATCGCCATCCTTGCCATCCGCCGTCAGAATGCGTTTGCCTGCAAATAGCGGAACCTCGGAACCAAATATGCCGTCCTCGGTGACCACGTGGAACGGATCCGGAGACTGCGCAAATGCTGCCCTGTTGGCGACATAGACCTCGTAGTCTTCCTCACCATGGCCAGGCGCAGTATGCACGAATCCGGTGCCGGCGTCGGCCGTGACGTGCCCGGCAGGTAGCAACGGCACTGCAAAATCATAGCCGTTACCGTGCAAGGGGTGGCTGCACACAAGGCCATGCGGATCGACATCACCCAGACGTCGCAGCACAAGTTTGGCATGCTGCGCGGTCTGAAGGGCGAGCGCATCGGCGAGGATGATCCTTTCGCCGAGATGTGCGAAACCGCCTTCCTCTATCTCACTGACTTCATAAAGCCCGTAAGAAACGGCTTCCGAAAAGGCGATCGCGCGATTGGCCGGAATGGTCCATGGAGTTGTGGTCCAGATCACCACGCTGACGTCTCGATGCGCAGACCCACGCAGCGGAAACTTCACATAGATCGTTGGGCTGGTCTTTTCATGATATTCGATTTCCGCCTCGGCCAAAGCCGTTTTTTCAACCGGCGACCACATGACCGGACGGAAGCCTCGATAAACAAGTCCGTGCTCGACGAATTTGTGCAATTCACCTGCAATCAATGCCTCGGCCCGAAAATCCATGGTGGTGTAAGGCTGGTCCCAGGCACCAATGCAGCCAAGACGCTTGATCTGCTCACGCTGGATGCCAAGCCAGTATTGGGCAAATGCACGGCAATCCCTGCGTAACTGATCGGTAGGAACACTGTCCTTGGCGATCCCCTTGGAGCGGTACTGCTCTTCTACCTTCCATTCGATGGGCAAGCCATGGCAGTCCCAGCCCGGAACATAGGGCGCATCCTTGCCCAACATGCCCTGCGAGCGGACCACAAAATCCTTGAGGATATGATTGAGGCCGGTGCCGGAGTGAATGTCGCCATTGGCATAGATCGGCCCGTCATGGAGCACAAAGACCTCTCGGCCCCGGGCCCGCTGACGCATCTGCAGGTAAAGGTCGTTTTTTGCCCAACGCTCAAGCCACTGGGGTTCCGCCGCAGGTAGCCCCGCCTTCATCGGAAAATCCGTCGTCGGCAGGAACAGGGTGGAACGAAAATCGCGCGTCGGCGTGTCAGACATGTGCACTTCGTCTCAGATCGTCAGTTATTGCCAGCAAGCCGGTATCCGGCCGGCCCAGCGTGGCGTAAATCCAGTGCCCGGGTGTAGCGGCAAAGGGCGCATTCGAGGCCCGTGCGCCAAAAGCAGCAAATCCCTTGCCGGATCAGGAAATTGGGCCGGCCACGCTTCTAGCAGCGCCAGCCTCAGTGGTCCAGCGGCGGAGGAACCTGGCTGCTCTGGCTGAGAGCCAGCCGCGCCGCGGCTAGATCGCGGTCGATCTGGGCCTTGAGCGCCTCGATCGAATCAAACTTGGCCTCGGGCCTCAGATAGGCGATGAGTTCGACCGCCATGTGGCGGCCATAAAGATCACCGTCAAAATCCAGCAGATAGGTCTCCAGCAGCGGGTGGGGCAAGGCATACATGGGACGGATGCCGAAATTTGCTACCCCATCATAGCGCTGAACACCATGAGTGCCATCCAGGTCGCGTGCCCTGACCGCATAGACGCCGTAGGCAGGGGCCAATGAGCCCTCCCACCGCATATTGATGGTTGGAAAGCCGATCACCCGCCCCCGCTTGTCTCCATGCTCGACGTGGCTTTCAATTGTCCACCAATGGCCGAGGAGCCGGGCCGCTTCCTCGGGCCGACCGGCTTTGAGTGTTTCGCGAATGAGGGTCGAGGAAATCTTGACCCCGCGTGGACCAGCTCCGACCGGAGCGTGAAGGTGAACGGCAAAACCGCGTTCCTTGCCCAGGGCCGCGAGCATCGCGCCATCACCGGCCCTACCCTTACCGAAGCGGAAGTCCCGGCCGACCACCACACCTTTGACCCCAAGCCCCCGCATCAGGACCGTTTGGACAAACTCCTCCGCAGTCATTTGCGACATCGCAAGGTCAAAGGACAATGCAAAGAGGACGTCAGCGCCTAATTCGGCAATCAGCCGCGCCTTGATCCGGAATGGCGTCAAGCGAAAGGCGGCTTCGTTGGGCTTGAAGAATTCCTGGGGATGCGGCTCAAAGGCGACCACGCCCACCGGCGCTGAACAGCTCCCAGCCATCCGCTGCGCCTGCGCGATCAGCGCCTGGTGACCGCGATGTACGCCATCAAAATTGCCCAGGGCTACAACGGCTCCGCGCAACTGCGCGGGAACATCGTCATAGTGGCGAAGGATGTGCATGCCGGCTCTCAGATCTGGGGCCGCGCCGGGGGCATGACGACCGCCTCGGCTTCTATGACCACTGTATCGCCAACCTTGCAGTCACAATCAAATACGACGCGCCGCTTCTGCACTATGACGTCGCGCACGCGGACCTCGGCCACAACCGTGTCGCCAATCCGTACCGGCGCCTTGAAGCGGCAAGAGAAGCTGAGGAAGATGGTGCCTGGCCCCGGCATTTTCAGACCCAAAATGGTAGAGATGTAGCTTGCGCTCAACATGCCGTGCGCAATCCGGGTCTTGAACGGCGTCGACGCAGCGAAAGTTTCGTCGAAATGCATAGGATTGGTGTCGCCGGAAACCTCGCCAAACAACGCGATGTCATGCTCCGTCACGGTGTGTGTATACCGCTCCGACATGCCAGGCTCTAATTGGTCTACATAGTAGGTCATGGGCTGCTCGTTTCTGCTCGCGTGCGCTCTCTACCACATAAGGGCGGCCATAGCGCCGACGGCGTGCGCCTTGGCGTCGGCGAACAGGCGCGCCAGATTACGTTCATTCAGCACACCAAGGTCCTCGCCATGAACCCCGTCGGCGATGAAGAGGACGTCAACGCCTGCCCGATTAGCACCCGCAACATCGGTCTTCAGTCCATCGCCAATCGCCAAGGGGCGCAGGATGGTGTGGCCGCCAAGGTCTGCCGCCAGGGCAAGTGCGGCATCATAGATCGGCCGGTGTGGCTTACCGTAATAGGTGACCTCCCCGCCCAATTCCTCATAGAGAGCCGCCAGCGCCCCGGCGCAATAGACGAGTTGGGCACCCCGCTGCACCTTGAGATCGGGATTGGCACAGATGAAACCCAGGCCTGCCTCAGCCGCCAGACTTAGCAGCGCGCGGTAGTCCTCCGGCGTTTCATGTTCGTCGTCGTAAAGACCAGTGCAAAGAATAACGTCCGCCTCGCGCACATCGCAGAGCGTGACATCAAGTCCCGCGAATACGCCCTGATCACGCTCGGGACCAAGATGGAAGAGCCGCACGGGGCCCCCGCCCCGCCAACGCTCCAGCGCCTGACGGGCTGCCATGCCGGAGGTCAAAATCGCATCATAGCAATCGGCAGGAACGCCAACCCGAGCGAACTGCTGCCGGAGGTCCGACGCTGGCCGC
>JAKBAU010000009.1 GCA_021808875.1 Pseudomonadota bacterium
TGCACGCGGCGATGCTGAGCGCGGTGCTGGCCTCGCCACGGGTGTTCGCCGACGACACGACGCTGCCGGTGCTCGATCCCGGTCAGGGCAAGACCAAGACCGGGCGGCTGTGGTGCTACGCGGCGGACAACCGCCCGTGGGCCGGGCCGGGGCATCCGGCTCGAAGGCGGCGGCTACCGCCGCGACCATCTTCGCGCGCTCGCCCAGCGCATGGAGGTCGCAGATGGCGAGATCCGGATCATGGGATCGAAGTCCCGGCTGCTCCAGGTGCTGACCGGAAAAAATGGCGTAAATTCAGTGCCCACTCAGGGACTGAAGTGGCGGAGAGAGAGCCCTTATCAGCCAACAGTCTCGTAGTGCGCCAAATTAGTACCAAGCACCCCCCGATAAACGCAAGCAAGGCTTCGCATACGCCCAATTTCGCTGGTAGCAGCCAATAATCGGCAGGGCACGCGGCCCCGATAATGGCGCGCGTGCGGCATTCGCCTTGATAGTCTTTTCGACCCACGCCTTCGTCACGTCGCATTTAAACTTGCCCGAAGGAAAGGACGCGAAGATGCAGGCAACCCGAAGCGACGCGATTTGCATCAACCAAATCGAACTGGCGGAGCGGTGGCGGATCAGTCCACGGACCCTTGAGCGTTGGCGCTGGACCGGCGAAGGTCCCAAATTCCTCAAGGTAGGCGGGCGGGTGGTTTATCGCCTGGCGGACATCGACCAGTACGAACAGATGGCGATCCGATCCAGCACCTCCGATGGCGGCCAAACCCATCAGCAAGCCGACTGACCTTGCCCCCTGATGACGAGCAAGCCTTGCGGCCGTCATCAGGAGCCTTCCAGGGCGTGCGTTTCTCAAGCCCGGCCCAAATTTGCGCCTGCTGGCAGTTCACGATGCAGCGCCGCCGCTAGTTCAACGCAAAGATGGAGAACCGCATACGCTGTGCCAGGATCGATGCGAGCCCCTTCCTGATGTTGGCCGAAATCGCCGAAGCCATGAATCGCATTCATCAAGACATAGGTTTCTTTTGTCACGCGCTTTGCACAAGGAACACTCCGGTCGGTTCCAGTCATAAGATTCAGTAGGCGAACCCGGTGCACTCCCTGTGGAAACGTCATTTCCCATTCTTCAACCCTTCGTTCCTCGTTCCGTTTCCAAATCGCCATCCACTGGGAGGGAATTCGCTTTTCGGGTAGCTCCGCCTTCCAAATTAGATCAAATGATTGATTCACGATGCCGCGGACGTTGCTCAAGAACACTTCAGGATGGTCAGGTAGATCTTCGGTTCCACGCTCCAGGTAGCGCCGTAAGGTCAAATCAATGCCACTGAGCTGTCCGATCCTACGCTCCAAGACACCCTTGAGGTTCCTCTGAAAGCCCTCCTCGGTACCGAACAATCGCATCAGGGTAATGCCCTCATGCGGTTGTTCTTCTAAAAATCTGGCCAGCATGCGGTTCGGTCTCTGAAGCTTGTTTGCCACAGAGTGGACGAAGCCCCGCTCAATCAACATCTCTGCATCTGCTGCGGGAATACCATTACGGGCCACAACCCCCTGCTCCAGCACAAGCCTCAGAAGATCTTGTGAGGAAGGTGGGCAATCAATCCAGAGCGCATCGATCTTATCGTAGAGCGAAGCAAAAACGCTGCCGCATGCCGCTTTCATCCCATCTGCGCTGACTGGACCTGGCACACCAGAGCCACACAGCTCGTTTAGAATGCCAAGCATCAATACCGGGAAGCCGTTGCTAGCATTCCAGAGTTCCGTTCTAGCGCCCCCCGCCAGATCCAGATTCGAAACCGTAGACAGGACGGCCGACAGATCATTCTCATCGAAACACCCCACACGTACGGGCGCTGGGTCGAAAATGTTCCAGAAATCGCTTGTTTGAGCATCAGGGTGGCGAATGAGATCGCGCAAGGTGCGCCGGCTGGCGGTCACCAATCGCAGGCTCGGTTTTAGGGCCAGTTCCCTGAGCTGATCCCAAAGATTACGTGTGAGCTGGCCATTGGAAAGCGGCTTATCAAAGCCGTCCATAATCGCCAGTACCTTTTTGCCATCGGCCACCAGCAGATCCAGAACTTCAGCGATCTCCTGGTACGGATTTCCTTGTGTAATCTCAAGATGCTCAGCGTAGTCACGATGGCTTTGGCTTAGCGCAGAAGAAAGTTCCCGCGCCAAGCGCTGCATGAACAACTCATCCGTAGCGGGCGTCTGATGGCCTAAATCCAATAGGACAACAGCGGAATATGGCGAATCACTTTGCCGAAATCGGGATGCGAGCGAATGCAGAATGACCGTCTTGCCTGCAAATCGAGGCCCCACCACCTGCAAGTGATCAGGAACTGCCTTAGTCAAGGCGTTGATCATCCTTTGCAGAACGGTCACCCGCCCTAGCATCGGCGGCACCGTCGTACCAAGGATTGGGAATCTCTGGTCAGGCATTCTCTTCCTCAGCTTCTGCACGCGCACGGCTGGACACCACGTCGGCGTCTTGTTGTTGTTCGATCCAATCTGCCATCAGCGGAATGGCAAGGCGGTACTCACCGTCACCAATTTCGCCGGAGAATTCGATCAGTTCGAGTTCCCGGAGATAGGAAAGATCTGCGTCTAGCGCTTGGTCGTCTATGTCTACGCCAGATTGCGTCAAATGCTCGTGCAAGGTACCGAAGCTAATCTGGGTCCGTTGCTTAAAGCTCAGCGCGCAAAGCAGAAGGATCCACTGCCGACGATTTCGGCCGATCTCTGGGCCCAAGCCAGCATAGTCCCACAGGCTCGCAAAATGCTCATTATCCCGCACCAGTCCGAGAGCCGCATCATTGACGACACTCACGGTGATTGAGCGACTCTTTGTCTGCACGGCATAGTCAAACACGCGGTTACACAAGCACTGCATCAGATATGGTTGCCGTGCCGTGATCTCGATTACGCGTCCAATAGCCTCCTGTGAAAAGGTCAGCTGCTCACGTACCGGTTCGGTGATGACTTTACGGGCGCTCTCCACATCCAGCGCGGTAACTGGGATACTCGTTCCCAGGCCGTAAAGCGCCGACCAGTATTCCTCGCGCAGACGCTTTAGGCGACGTGATCCTGTCAGGACGGCTGAAAACTTCGAATAGGTTTGTATCAGAAAGCGAATGTTTTCTGGAACCTGAGGCGACGTAACTCCGTTGTCTATGCCCTCCTGGAGCTTATCGAACTCGTCCAGCATCAACACCAAGCCCAGGCCCATGGGATCAAGCAGTGACAGCACCAATTCCAGATAATCACGGAAGTCGGCAAACGGAGAATCGCCGCTGATTCCCTCACGGCATGCCCGCGCGACACCCAGCGCCGGCTTGCCGGCCGCGATCACATGGCCATTGGGCAGCGGCACATCGACGCCGAGCTTTGTCAACGCGGTTGCGATGCTGCGGGCGATCTCACGGAACACCTCAGCCGTCGGCACGCCCACTACATGCGCCGCCCCTTCTGCTCCTTGCAGGCTTGAATAGACCGCCAACCAACCCGGAATGGCCGTGCGCCCTTCCAGGTGCTTGAGGATGGAGGTCTTGCCGGCCCGGCGATTGCCCTCAAGCAGGACCACGTTCCCGTGGGTCGCAATCTGGCGGCTGATTTTTCCGATCAGCTCTTCTCGGCCATAGAACACGCTGTGGCCATGCTGTGGCTCCAGCGGGCTTCCGGTCACGTACGGACTTCCACCCAAATCTGTCGCCAGTGCGGTCGTCGCTTGCTCCGATTCCGCCACCCTTATCGCAAGCTCAATCTCGCCACCGACCGCTTGGGCAGACAACGTTTGCGCCTGCCAACGCAGCCGCAATGCAAGGTCGCCTCCCTGCTTGGGCACGTCACCACGCAAATTGAGCGTGAACGCTCCTCGCTCAACCAGATACGGCGTCTCGGCTAGGCCCCAATCGGGCAGCGTGTCGATCCGCACGTTGCGAAGAGGCAAGGCGCCTTGATTTTCCAGTTCAACGGAAAATTCAGCGAAGCTACCTGCCGTAAGTGACGTGGGCGCAGTTCGAACCTCGATCCCACCCTTGTCGACCAGGTCTGAGATCGCTTCGCGTAACCATATATGTAGGCGTTCAGCGATTCCTCGCGCCTGCGATTCTGCAGGTAAATGCCCGCTAGTCTGCTCCAACACGGCTTTTATGCCCCGCTCAGCGTCCTGAAGCACATTCAGGAGTCCAGGTCCGGGCGGGATCTGAGCTACGCCCACCAGCCTTTGCATTGCTTCAGCAAGGGGCATCAACCAGCGAGCCGCATGGTTATCCACTTGGCCATGGGCCGCCCAATTTCGCGCCGTGCGGATCAGGGCTACGATAGGCTCGAACATGCTGAGCGGCGGAGTGACGTCCAGGCCACCTACGAAGCTTGGAACCCTGCTCCCTAATTCACTCAACCATGTCGTGAGCCGATTCGATTCGCTGCTTCCCACGGCCTGAGCCAGAAACGCCAGCGCATCAGTACCAAACTCGCGATACTGTGCGGCAGCTCTGGCTTGCAAAGAAAGGGGCGGCAGAGGCACCGGCAAGCTGTCCAAAACCGGACGATTCAGGTGCTGGATCACCGCCCCGCGCGACTGAGCAGCCAGCCAGTTCTGGCAAGCTGGACTCGCGAAATAGGCCAGCAGAAACCCCGCGTCCAACCGCTCCTGATTGGTTCGCAGCACATAGAGCCCATTTGCGGCAACCGAACCAATGGCTCCATTGCGAACGAGGGCGGACTTTCCGATGGTGCCAGATTTCGAGAGCAGTACATCGCCCGGCAAGAGAGTCCAGCGTTGCTCCTGGCCGGCGACATCCGGCCGCAACCAGCTTGATACGCGGCCAACCTTACCCTGGCTCAGATCTTTGATGCGCACGTAGCCCACCGCACGCTCAGACGGTGGCTCATCAAGCAAATCGGCGGATTTGATGGAGCGGCCGGCAAAAACCTGCGCCACTTCGGACAAGGTCGCCACCGCACCTGAACTTCCCAGAGCCTCCTTAAGGTCGGCTAAAAGATCATCCAGCCCCCCCTTCTCCCGACGCCTCGGTGACAAGTCCCATTCCGCCGCGGCGAGATCCTCAACACTTACCTCCCAGATCGATCGAGATAGGGTCCCCGTTTCGGGGGTTCCTTCGGGAATACCTGGGGGGAGTTCTCGCGGCTTACGCAGCTCTGGCTGGCGCATTGCATCCGCCAGTTGTTCCGCGAGCGCAGCGCGGATTGTGGGTGCCTTGCGTCCCGAGCGTTGCTCAAACAGTGCACTGGCATCGGCCATGCGCACCCGGCCGATGCCACCTCGCTTGCTCAGCACCAAAAGGCTGCCCTTGACGCCGGTATGGGGAGCAAACGCCCCCGCAGGAAGGCCAATCACGGCCTCGACCTGGCCCTGCTCAAGCAGATAACGCCGCAGCTCCCGCTCGGCCCCGCCACGAAACAGAAACCCCTCGGGAACAGCGATGACCGCTCGGCCGTGGGGTTTGAGTTGTGACAGGGCGTGCTGCACAAACAACCCGGTGCTGTCGCTGGTGGCAATGGCGAAATGTGAGTATCGCCAAGGTTCCCGGCTGGTCTTCGCGCCGATGGGTGGATTGGCCAGAACCACATCGAAGCCTTGCCGCATGGGGCTGCTCAGCGACTCTCGCTCCAGGCTATCGCCCATTTCCAGACGCGGGCTTTCGATGCCCGCCAGAAGCATGCGGGTCAGACCGATTAGAAAGGCACTGCTATTGATTTCGATCCCAGCGATTTCAAGCAGGGCGACTGGACGCCGCTTTTCCTGCCGACTTCGCTCGGCCAACTGCCACGCGGCCACCAGAAAGTTACCGGCGCCGAAACACGGATCATAAACCCGCTCACCAGGTTGTGGATTGGCCAGCGCAGCCACAAGGCGAGCGATCGCGGCGGGCGTGGCATATTGTCCATCGTGTGCGCTCGCGGTCTCGGTCAGAACCTGATCGAACACCTCGAGCAGCGCACGCCGCTCACTCGGCGTCTCAAACGGCAATTCGCCGACCCAGCGAACGAGGTCGCTCAGGTAGACAAAATTCACATTCAGAACGCGGTGCAGCGGCGCAGCCAGTACGTGAAGATGGGCAGCCAAGGGATGGGCAACATCGCCGCGCAGACCATCCAGGTAGCAGGCCAACTCACCCAATCGATCTGCGGTGGCATGCGGTGAATCCAGACGCGCCCAGTGGCGCCATTGCAGCCATTCCGGTAGGAGCGGTTGGTAGGACCGATCCTCGAAAATTGCCATGGCCTCCTGTTCGGCGTCCTGCAAGTCGGCCCAGCGCAGCAGTAAGAATGCGGCAAAGACCTCGCGGATAAGGGTGTTGGACTCCCCGATGGACAGGACGCTCGTCAGCGCCGCATCGAGCCCGGCAATCCATTGCGCAGTGCCCTCGCGCAGAGGTTTATCTTGCACGACGCTCAAATCTCCCCAGCAAACGCTTTGCGGAGGACAGCGCTGCGAAGGGTCGCAATCTCACCAGAGGCACATTCAGCTGCTAAGCCACGAATAAGTAGGTGAGCGGCATCCAGACGGCCGATGATTTGCGATTGCTTATCGAGCGAAGGCACAGGAATGCTAACTTCCCGCAGGCGCTCGCCAGATATTTTCACCATTGTCTGACTTGAACCCAGAGCACGTTCCTTGATCTGCTTGCGCGCGTTGGCGCTGCGCAAGGCATAAGCAAGATAGCGAGGCAGTATTTTGGATCTGTCGGCTTTCAGCTTAATGAGCAGGTCGGGATATATCAGGCGTTCGAACGGCCGTTCCTCGGCCACTGCAGCCAAGCCAACCAGCTCAATAGTGTTGGCCCGAGACACGAATACATCGCCTGCGTCGATGACAAACTGTCGCGCCACATTCTCAGGAAGCGCAATCGGCTTCTGAAACCCAATCCCTAGATCAATGCTACGCACGGCCGTAAGTGTGAGCACGGCACCATCAGCACGGCCTTCAGTATCCTGCGAAATGGATCGACCATTCCGGACGGTGGTAACCAATTCACCCACGGCGCGAACCGACCAGTCTTCATTAGCTGTCAGATCAGGATGCAATTCGGACTCTATAAGTGACGCTGACAAATATTTCTGCTGCACAAGTGAATCTGCGCGGAGGCGCTCAATCTCCTCCACCCGATCAATGCATTCCTTAACGCGCGTGACGATGCGGTGCTGTTCGGGCAGTGGTGGAATGAAAACTTCGAAATCCTTGAATTTTCCGCGGGGAATTTCGAGGAAAGTCGTCTTGCCCGCCATCTGTATTAGATCGTTAGTATACCGTCCCAACAAAAAAGCGAGGAACCACGGGCAAACTTTGTCGGCGTTGGGGGTGAGATTAACAAAGCCTTGGTTGGTCGCACATTCTCTGTCCGTGACAGCGATCTTTCCAATGCTGGCTCGACTGGAAAATAACACAGAGCCTGCCGGAATCAGCTTGGCACTGCTGTTCTGCAAACCCATCTCCGTCAATGTCTCGGCGACATCACCTAGACGGATGATTTTGCCAATCGGCGCTAAGTCCGTGGGCGTAACCCAGGGCAGTTTGCCACCGAAATACGCCGCTTCTGAACGGGGAGGAGTGCCTCCCCCTCGGATCGTGGCAATGTCCTCTATCTTGAATTTGGTCCAATTTTCAGGCATCGATCAATGCTCCAGCAAATTCTCAAGTTCACTGAGCAAGTCGGTGATCCGATCCTCCTTGGTCCTGATCAACTGAATAAGGTCCATAGCCGGCCTGTGCTCATAATCATCCACCTTGTTCGGGTTTTTTGCTGAGAGGTCGAAGTCCTTGGCGACAATATCGGCCAAAGAGACTGTCCATGAATTTTCGCCCTCGACACGGTCTTGCCACTTGGCGAGGAAGTCCGGCAGCTGGTTCCCGGCAATCGGCTTGCGTGTCTGCTTCAGTTCAAAGCCGTCATTGGTGAGGTCATAATACCAGATAGCTTCGGTGCCCGAGCCATCGAGCACACGGTCAAACAAGATCACATTGGTCTTAACGCCGGTGTAGGGCAGGAAGCATCCCGCTGGCAGCGAGAGGATGGTGTGCACCTTGAACTGCTCCAGAAGCTCCTTGCGCACCTTCTGATCGGGGCCGCCGCGAAAGAGAACTCCCTCAGGGATGATTACGGCCGCGCGCCCACCCTTGGCGAGATTGGCCATGATGTGTTGCAGGAACAGGCACTCGGCAGCACTCGACCGCACGCGAAAATTGGTTTGGAGTTCCTGCGCCATCTTGCCGCCATAGGGCGGGTTGGCCAGGACAACCTGAAATTTGTCTTTCTCGGAAACGTTATGGTTGTGCGCCTCCAGAGTATTCGCCAATTCCAGGTTCGCGCCCTCGATGCCATGCAAGATCATGTTCATCGAGCCCAGCAAATATGTGAGCGGCTTGAGCTCCATGCCGAAGAACGTCTTGTGCTGCAGCTGATCAAGCTGATTGCCACTGAGCGTGCTGCGGCTGCGCATGTAGTCAGCCGCCTCCCCGAGAAAGCCAGCCGTGCCAAAGCACGGATCGTACACCCGCTCGCCAGCTTGCGGCTGGACCACCTCCACCATGGCGCGGATGATATGACGCTGGGTGTAAAACTCACCGGCATAGCCAGCAGAGTCGGCTGCAACGCGCTTGAGGAGGTCCTCGTAGATCTCTGAGAGTACGATGACATCCGTATCGCTTGAAAAGTGCAGCTTGTTCACCTGCTGCACGACTTTGGCAAAGCCCACGCCACGGCGGCTGTAGTTGCGCACGTTGTCGAAGATGCGGCGGAAGCGCTGTGCCAGGGCGTCGTTGCCCAGGCCCTTGGCTGGGTCAGGGCTGGTCAGCTTGATCCACAGCTTGCCATCGACGAACTCCAGCATTTCGTCGGGATGGTCGGTATCCTGCGCCCAATTGCTCCAGGCAAATTCCCCCGCCAGCCGACGCTCGTATGGCGTATCGTCGAAAGCTGCTTCCTGCTCCTTTCGCGCTTCGGTTTCATCGAAGGCTTTGAGGAAGAACAGCCAAGCGAGTTGTTCGACGTAGTTGCGTGCGTCCACACCTTCCGCGTTGAGTTGGTCGCAGGCGTTTCTGACGATCTGCTGGACTTCCTGCCGGCGATGGTCGGCGTTGTTCTGTGCCATTTCGCTTCTCATTGTTTTCGCAGGCCTGCGAACATCACGCGGCCATGGGGATGTAGAGGTGCTGCTTGACCAGTTCGAGATCGGCCTTCAGCAGAGCCGGGCCGCCATAACGGTTTGTCAGCGTGGTGAAGCTGCCGAATTGTTCTGCGAACTGCGGCGCGCCATAGGTTCGGGCCTGCTCCAGATCATCGATCCCGAACAGTCCGTAGTGATCCAGCGCGGTTTGCCAGATATGGGTTTTGAAACGCTGGCTTTCAGGTAAGGCAGCCTCGCCGAGGTGATTTACCAGCCATATCTGGTCTTCGTCCCACAAGCGGTTCGCCCGGTCGACGCGGTTGGGCACGCGCGCCAATTGGAACCCAATCTTGGCCAGGATATCGACGTCGTCGGCATCCGGAAGATCGAGGAAGTGCCTGAAGGCGGAGGGATAAATGTCGCGATCCCGGAGTGCTTCCCTGAGCTCCTTGCGGCTACTCTTATCAATCCAGATGCGCAGCAGCTCATCCATCCCCTTGTGGCTTACGTCCAGGATGAACTCGCGGGATAGTTCGGTGTATTCCTCGAACGGCACTTTGCGGCCGTCGGCCAAGCAGACGTAACGGTTCTCGGTGGAGATGACCACCGACACGCCGTCGCCGACAGGCTTGGGCGTGGCATCGTCGTCCTTTTTCCCCTTAGACTTGCTGCTGGTGGAGACGGCTTTCTGCCGATTGGCGGGGTGCCCATCGAACTCGGCATCCTCCAGCTGGCTGGCGCCCGAGTAGTCGAAGATGGTGAAGTATCGCTTATTGATGTCCTCGCACAGCCGAGTGCCGCGGCCCTTCATCTGCTTGTACAGGATCGCGCTGCGCAACGGCCGCACGAACACCACGTTCTTCACGTCTGGGGCGTCAAAGCCTGTCGTGAGCAGATCAACCGAAACGGCCACGCGCGGATTGCTTGGGCCAACGACTGCAAAGTTGCGTTCGAGCTGATGGCTGTTCCGCTCGGCCCGCGTAATGCGGGCAGCATAGTCAGCGTTGCCCGAAAGGCGGCGTAGCTCCTGCGCCATGAAGGCGGCATGGGTGTCGTCCACGCAGAAGACGATCGTCTTTTCGTCACGAAGATCATATTTGCCAAGCACCTCCCATAGGTCCTCGGCGATTGCCTTGGTCCGATCCGGCATGCGGATGTCGCGCTCAAAATTCGCTGTTGTGTAGCGCCTGCCATCTGGACCGGTGTAACCATCCTGGTCGACGTTGGTGATCCGCTCTTCCAGCAGGTAAGGCACCAGATAGCCGTCTTCGATGGCCTGCTTGAGGCTGTAGGTGAAAACGGGGTCGCCAAAGTAATGCTGGGTATCGCGGCGCTTTTCCTCGTCCGTCAGCGCGCGAGCACCTTCCTCGAGCTCACGCGGTGTCGCGGTCAAGCCCAGCTGCAGCGCGCTGCCAAAATGTTCGAGAACCCCAAACCAGTCACCAAATCCAGAACGATAGCACTCGTCGACGACGACAAGATCAAAGAAATCTTGATCGTAATGCTCGTAAACCTTCTTGCCATCGAGTTCTTCATCTAGGCTCTGGTAATTGGCAAAGAAAACTTTTCCCACAAGGTGCTGTCCCTGGGCGACGGTCTCTTTGTCAATCTGCACCCGCTCTGCGGCCGAGTAGGCACTGAAAGCGCGGTAAGCCTGATCCTTGAGGCTGTTTCGGTCGGTCAGGAACAGGACATGCTCGCGCTTGAGCGCCTTACCGTTCAGTAGCTTCCATACCAACTGGAAGATGGTGAAGGTCTTCCCGGTGCCCGTCGCCATTAGCAACAGCACACGTTCATCGCCCTGCGCAAACTGCCAAAGCGCCTTGTTGATCGCTATGTCCTGGTAGGGCCGAACGGCTTTGCGGGATACCTGATCTAGGTGGTACCCTGCCTGAAAGGCATTTTCCCAGCGCCTCCAGTCGATTGAAACGCCCATGCGGGAGATCAAGTCGTCAGGAGAAGTTGGCGCCCCCAACGGCTCGAACTCTCCGGTGTCGTTGTCGGTCAATATCCAGTCGTTGCCATTCGAGGCAATCGAGAACCTAACCGCCAACCTGCGGGCGTAACGGGAAGCTTGCTGCATACCGTCGGCCGCACTTTCGGTCTCGGACTTCGCTTCCAAAACGGCGAGAGGCACCCCCTTATAGCGCAGCAGATAATCCGCAATGATCGACTGCGTTTCATCATACATCGCGTCGCCGGTGAGGTTCACACGACCTGTCCCGATGCGCAGTTGTTCCTGCCACGACCAATGGAGCGCCGCCAGTCGGGGCTCGATCAGCTCTTTGCAGGTTACTCGTTCGTTGCGGGCCATTTGGGGTGCCTTGCCGTCTTACGCTTGCGGGTTTGGGTGTAGATCATAAAATAACTTGCGGTCTGAGCATCATCAGCAAGGAGCGTGCCAACTACCCGGCCTCGTACTTTTGCAGCCAGTTGCTTAGCGTCTGGTAGCTGCCTAGCCCCAGGAGGCGAGCTGCCTCCGACTTGTTGCCATGGGTCATCCCCATGGCACGCTCTAGGTAGTGGCGCGCAACGTCTCCAATGAGTTCGGGCAGGGAAATCCCTTGATCCAGAGGGCGCCCGAGGACCGTCTCCCCTTTGAGGGGAACGGTTACGGCCAACGATGTAGCCACATCCTCCGCCGTTATCGTCTCGCCCGTCGACCAGATGCTTGCCCGCAATAGTGCATTGTGTAGCTCCCTAACGTTACCCGGCCAGGGGTGCCTTAGGAGAAGGTTTTTTGCGGAAACGTCCAAATTCTTATGCTGATATCCAGGCTGCGTCGCGGCCTCTGCGTTGATGGCGAGCATCATAGAATCAATGAGCAGGGTGAGGTCTCCTTCTCGCTCGCGGAGCGGTGGCAACAACAGCACCCCAACAGCAAGCCGATGAAAGAGGTCTTCTCGGAAACGGCCCGCGCTGATCTCTTCGGGCAGCACGCGATTGGTTGCTGCGACAATTCGCACATTGATGGCTCTTCCCTTCGTCGCACCTACACGTGTGACTTCTTGCTCCTGCAACACGCGGAGCAAACGGACTTGAGAAGCCAGGGGTAATTCGCCGATCTCATCAAGGAACAACGTGCCGCCGTTGGCAGACTCGAAATAGCCTGCACGGGCAGCAGTGGCCCCGGTGAACGCTCCCTTTTCATGCCCGAATAACTCAGAATCGACGAGTTCTTGCGGGATGGCGCCGCAGTTAACGGGCACAAAAGGCTGACCTTTTCGGACGCCAGCCTGATGAATTGCCCGCGCGAACAGCTCTTTGCCCGTTCCTGATTCACCCTGAATCAGCACCGGCACATCCCGCAGGGCCAGGCGGTGGGCCATCGCCACTGTGCGTTTCATGGCGGCGCAGCGATGAATAATTGCTGTGAAGGCAGGAGAATCTGGCGGCAGCCCCTGCATAAGGCGCGCAAGTGCGTCATCCGCTTGGCGACCAGGCGAGGGAATGAACTCTGCGGCAAGGTCAAAGGGAATGTTGACCTCTTTGATTCCATGCTCCCGAGACGTTTCTATCAACTGAGCCGGATAGCGAGTCTTGGCGAGCAGAAGCCAAATGGCCGCCATGGCCGGAGTGCCTGGACTAAGATGGAATGTTAGCGATGCCCCGCTTTCTTTTCGTTTTATTTCATCAACAACGTTAACGGCGGCACGGAAAATTTCTTCGAAGCTGGTGGGAGAGGTAAGCGTCACCTGATGCGCCTCAATGGCGCTGCCTATTTTACCGGAAAGCCACTCAATATACGCCCGCGTCTTCTTCGAATTATGGTCAGAAAGCAGATGCACAGATTCGAAGGGGCGCGCAGTCAATGCGCCGAGGATAGGCCCGAGCTCGCCAGTGTCTGGCGCCTCTGATGCCCGCAGATCTGTATTGCCGAGCCAAGCCAGAAGAATCGCCATGATCCATAAAATTTTAGGTGAAAGTAGAAGTTTTCTTCTATCCCGTGTCAGGTGGCGGGTAAAGAGGGGTTTGCTTCCACCACTCCCAGGACGAGGCTACCAACGAAAAAAGCGGCCGACCGAGGGATTGCTCCCCCGGTCGGCCGCCTCGTCTCGTTGTGTGCGCCTGGTCACGTCGTCAAAGCAGCAGCCTCCCGGCTGGCCACCTGCGCCTCCAAAGCCTGGATGGCAGCATAGACTGCCGCAGCATCGGCCTCGGTGGCCGTCTGGCCGTTGATGATCTTGGCGATCACCGGCAGCACCTGCTCGATCTCGGGCAGGAGTTGGGCTGCGACGCTGAGGATTTGGACGATGACGGTGATGTCCATGTCAGTTGCTCCCGGTGGTGGTGGTTTTCGGCGTCAGGCCGTTGGCCTGCAGGGCTGCCTGGAAGGCGGCCAGCGCCGTTTGGGCGGCGAGGGCCTGGTCGCTGGTCGGGACCTGCCCCTTGGCAGCCCCAGCCGCGATGGGATCGAGCACCTGGGCGACGGCGGTTCGCGCGTTGTGCAGCGTCGTCACCACGGCGGGGTCGGCCTTGCCGGAGGCCAGGTATTCGTTCTCGGCCGCCAGAGCTGCGCCATAGCCGGCTTCGACGCTGACGATGGTGGTGGTGGGATCGCTGAGGTTGGCGCAGGCCGAGAGGCCCAGCATTCCAACCAGGCCAAGCGCTAGGGCGACGGCTGCCGTGGTGGGTGCGGTTGCCGATGTAGGCGTCGAGGCAGCCACCTGCTCGACTGGATTGGTCGTGGCGGGCTGAGCAATGCCCTGTGCCTGCAGCACTGGCGTGGCGATGCGCACGATCCATGTGACGAGGTCCGGCTGCTTGCCATTGCTGGCATTGCCGACGTTGATCGCCAAGAACGAGATCACCTTGCGGATGATCAGCCAGTGCGATCCCGGCGTCGGTTGCGGCAGCGTCGCATCCAGCGTCGACGCGGCGGCGATAACGGCCGTGATGAACGGCCAAGCGGCGGCCCAAAGGGCCAGGAGAGAAGTCTGGTCCACGGCGAACTCCTTGTGTGGGCATGAAAAAGCCGCCTCGGGTGGGTCCCGGGCGGCGGGTTCAACGATCCGGAATTTCCGGATGGTTGGTGTCAGGCGGTGGCGACGCCCATGGCGGACTGCCAATTGGCGAGATACTCGGCCGTCGTGGCAGCGCCCCCGGGCGTGTTGTAGTGGGCCTTGTAGTAGGCGGCTTGCCCGGCCAGATCGGTCGGGATCGGCGCTGGCACCCTCAGGTAGTGAACCCGGCACATCGCCGCCGCGTAGTGCGGATAGGGAATGAGTTGGTCAGCTCCCGGCTGCACGCGCGCCGGCAACAGCGCCCGCAGGCGCGTCGCCAAGTCTTTCCTGCCAGCCAGGAAATTGCTCCAGATATCGTCGTGCGTCGGGGGCTCCATCTGGAAGTAGCCGAGCGCTGGGCCACCACCTTCCTGGCGGTAATTGCGCAGCGCGCTCTCCTGCAGAGCGGTGCCAAGCAGCAATTGCTCTGCGTCGGGCCCGTCGAGATTGGTCGCCGCCAGAGCGGGACGAACGATGTGATCGAGGAAGAACTGCGGCGTCATGGTGTGCTCCCTTGGTCGATGTTGTCGGGGTCTGCTGGAATGTTTGGCCATCGCCGCCGCCACGCTCGGATGGCCAGGGCGATGCGGAGGGTGAGCAGGATGGCGCCGCCGATGAGCAGGACCTCCTGCGCGACGGCGTTCACGGACTGCAGCCAGAACTGCAGGCTGATCGCCCCACCGCCCGTGGCGGCGTCGATGATGGTGTCTCGCGGCATGGATGTTCCTTCGGATTGCGGGATCAGCCGCCGACCACGGTGATGCAGGCTTGAGCGATGTCCGCCACGCCCGCGCCGGTGCCGACGGTGGCGGCCAGCAGTTGGGCGACGTCGGTAACGCCCAACCCCACGGCGACAGTCGCGACACAGGCTTGGTCGACACTGACGATGCCAGCACCGTCGCCCACGCGCGCTATGGCCCCGGCTTCGACGCTGATCCGTCCTGGACCGTCGCCGCTGACAACGAGGGCGATCTGCCCAACATCGGCGGAGGTCGGCATCAGGTGGCTTCCAGGCCGAGCTGACACAGATTGACGGTAGAGGGCGTCCAGGCGCCGCCCGCGGGCGCTTGGTTGAAGGTGGCCGAGAGGTACCAGAAGGCTGCCCCGGTGGTCAGCGCGACCGCCGCGGAGACATCATCGGTGCCGTTGACCCGCGCATGCAGCTTGAGGCTGCGCGTGCCGGAATCCTCCTTGCGGGCACACGCGGTGACGACAACGCCATCGATGAAGGTCGGCACGCCCGGGAGATCAGTGATGTTGTAGTAGTCGACGGCCCCTGTCTGACTGGTCGTGTTGTAGATCGTGGTCTGATAGGCCTGCCCATCGACTGACGCCCAATTCGCCTCCGCGCCACCGACACGCGACCACTGGGTCTTGTCGCCGACGGCGTTGGGCAGGCTGGTCCAGACCGAACGCGATGGCACCAAGATCGAGGCGATGTCTGACCCATCGGTGGTGTAGGAGACGAGATCGTCGACGGTGACGTTCTGACCGCTGCCGCCGATGCCGGCCGAGCCGAAGGTGATGTATTGCAGCGGGAAGCTGACACCCAGCGTGGTCGTGGCGATGACGGCACCGTTCAACGCCAGGGTTACCCACCCGGAATTCGGATTGCATGACAGCGACAGCCAATACTGCGTGTTGCCGTTGACCGCGTAGGACGCCGAAGTCGCCAGGACGGCATTGGTTGAGTTCTGGCGAATGCGGACCGTGCCGGTGCTGTCCAGCGTGATCCGCACCCCGTCGGTTCCTTGGGCGCTCGGATGGGTCGGCGTCGCCGTGAACAGAAAGACGTTGCCCTCGCCCGAAGGCAGTGACGCCAGATACCAGCCCATGCCGAGGAACCGCGTGCCGACATTCGGCACCGACCAGATCACGCCGCTATCGCTGAAGTAGCCGAGGTTCAGCGCCTTGGCGGTAACGCCGACACCCTGGAGAGAGCGCACACCCGAGTTTGTCGAGATGTTCATGAACTGCGGGTAGATGACCTGGGCGTTCCACGGCTGGGCAATCTGGTTGAGATCGCTGGGCGCCCCGAATTGCTCAAAGCCGCATGCCCATTCCAGGGTCAGAGCCAAGACGAATCTCCTATGTGATGATCCACAGAACCGGCCGTGCCGCGGCGGCGCCACCGCCGTCGTCGCGCAAGATTTCGATCGCGACTTGCCCCAGGAAGACGCCGGACGGCCCCTGGCGGAGCACCTCGACGGCCAACTGCGTCAACCAGGCACTGGAGGCGCGATCGGTGATGCCGCGCAGGACCTCGAGCGAAGCCTGGCCGAGACGCACCGGCGGCGACGTGCTCCACATCGCCTCGATCGCCACCTGTCCGATGCGCGCCGGCACAGCGCCGCCGCGCAACACCTCGACCGCCATCTGACCGACGATGGCGCTGGACGACTGCGTCGATGTGCCGCGCAGGACCTCGACGACCGCCTGACCGACCCGCACCGGCGGATTGGCACCACGAAGCACTTCGACCGCGGCCTGCCCGGTTCGGAGCGTCATCGGCCCGGATCGGAGAACCTCGACGGCAAGCTGGCTCGTCTGAAGGGATGGCTGCGCGCTCCGCAGGACCTCGACGGTGGCCTGCGAGACGTTCGCGCTGGTCATGAAGCGATCTTGGCGCCCGCAGTCAGGCTGTTGACGCCACTCGCCGTCCAGGCGGCGCTCGTGTTTGGATCGTTGTCAAAATCGGCGTTGAGGTAGGTGTAGGACGTGCCCGGTGCCTGCGCGCTGCCGGCCACCTCGGTGGCGCCCGACTTGAGCTGTAGCGACACTGTCCGCGACCCGCTGTCAGATTTGCGCACCAGCGCCGAGACTTTGACGCCGGCGATATTCGATGGCGTCGAGCTCAGCGAGGGGAAGCTGTAGCGGTCCTCTTGGCCCACGGTGTTCGAGGCGACGTAGCTGAGGTCGCCACCCGCTTGCGCCTGATTGATCTCGCAGAAGTTCGAAGCAATGCCAGTGACCGTGCCCCAGATCTGCAAGCTGACCTGCCCGGAACTCATGGAAGGCGCGGTCGAAGGTGCCCCGCTGGAATAGGTGACGCTCGCTGAATAGCCTGCGCTCGTCGGGTAGCTCGAGTTGTCCTGCCGGGACATGGAGATCGTGGTGTCGCACATGTAGCCGAGCCACACCGCCGTTCCGGCAACAAGCGTCTGGGCCGTGGTCAGCGGCATGATGATGGTGGTGCCGCTCGTGGCACCCGTGACCTGGGCGCCAGTGGTCAGCAGGGTGCCGGGCGAACCCGCGTTGTCGGCATAGACAACGGGCCGGAAATTGGCACTTGCCGCCGAGCCTTGCGGCAGCACACAGACATTGGCGAGCGTGCCCCCGACGCTCGGGATGTATCGGCGCAGGAACAGGATGTTGCCGGAGATGCTGCTCGATGAGCCTGCCAGGTTGTAGTAGGCGCCGATCACCCCCTGCCCGGGCGTGAACGACACGGACGCATCGGCGGTCGGGAACAGCGTCTCCACTCGGCTATCGCCACGCACCGCATTGTTGGTCGTGCCGGTGTTGTCGAACAGATACATGTCATCGAAGTTGCAGGCGTAACCACTGAGTGCCACCGTGTTCGCGGAGGCATTGCTGCTGGACTTCAGGTTGCCGGTGCCGGTGAAGACCTGGGCGCCATCCAGCCAGACCGTGTAGGCCCCGGTGGCCGCGAAGGTCAGGTCCCATTCGACATAGTGCCAGGAATTGGCCGTTATGGCATTCGAGGCGATGGCGATCTGCGTGCCGCCGAGGCCGCCTTGCCACGGCACGAGCTTGCCCTGGGGAGTGATGCCGATGGAGCATTGGGTCGTGCCCGCGTCCGAGAACAGGATGCCGCTGTTGTTCGAGAGCGTGCTCTGGATGGCGACGCCGCCAATGAGCCGTGGATAGTTCGCGGGCAGACTCCGGCTCGCGGTTTGGCCGTAGCCAATCTGCAAGGCGACGCTGCCGGTGAACCGTCCGGCCACCAGGCCGCCGAAATTGGCGGGCAACCCGGTCCACTCGCCGCCCATCGTCGAGCTGCTCAGGGCGGCGTTGGGCAGACCATACTTGTCGAAGCCGTCCCAGAAGATCTCAGCCATGGATTACCTCGTTCCAGCAATGGTGTAGCTCGGCCCGGCGAAGGTGTTGTCGGCCGGAGATGGCGCGTCGAGTTCCAAGATGTCGCCCGGCGCCAGGGTGATCTGGTTGGGCAACGTGAAGCTGCCGACGGTGGCACCGGCGGCAAAGGCGATGCTGCCGATCGCGGTGCCGTTCTGCTTCAGGGGCAGGGTGACAGCGTTGGTCGGCGCGGTCTGACAGGCGGCCCGGCTGCCGGTCAGCCAGGCCGGCAGGGTGACCGAGCGCACCATCTCGATGCGGAACAGTGCCTGGCCCGCTGTCAGCAAGCCCGGCACGTAGCCGCCTATGTCGTAGGGGTTGGTGCCCACCGCCGAGGTCACGGCGGTGATCTGACCAGCGGCGTTCACCGTGATGCCGCCATAGGTTCCCGCTGAACTCAGCAGCGGGAAGCCGGTGCCCTGCGGCGTGTAGGAATAGGCGGTGCAGGTCGAGAGGTCCTGCACGCCACTGCCCCAGACGTTGAAGGATTGCAACTTCAAGAAGATCGCCTGGCCGACATAGGCCTGCGGCAGGTTGTATTGGAACACCGCCTGGTCGAGCCGAGCGAACTGGGCGCCTACCGCGTGCGATCTCGCCACCGTGCCGTAGAGGCCGCGATAGAGCGTGGTGAGATTGTATTTGCCAATCGCCGTCAGCGTCGCCGTTTCGAACGCCAGCAACTCGCCGTCGCACCAGCAGAGCGTTCGGTAGGCGGCGGCATCGGCGGCGGAGCCGGATGACAGCGTGCCGGCGCTTTCGGTGAGATCGACCGCCAATGTGTGCGCGTTGTCTGGGTTGGTGCCGGAGGAGGACGGCAACGCCGCGGTAAGCACTCCCATCCGGGCTGGACCGTTGATGCTGCCCACCATCTCGTAATCGGTGCCATCGACGGACAGCCAGACATTGCAGCCACCCCAGTTGGGGTCGGCGACACCGCTGGTGCCACCCGACGCCGCGATCCATACCTGTGCCACCCCACCAGTCAGCGTCGCCGCCGGCTCGAAGATCACCGGTGGATTGACCGGAGCCGGGACGGCAGCCGGGTTGATGGTCAGCCCGTTGCTGTTTGTCTGCGCCGGATAAGCCGTGGCGGTCGCGGTGCCGGAGGGGAACTCCTCAGCGACGATGGTGAGGATGCCCTCCTCGTCCTCCTCGATGGAGGTGATCCGCACGGCAACTTTCGCCAGTCCCATGCCGGGATCGGTCAGCGTCACGAGGTCCATCGGCTCCAGCAGGAAATACTCCCAGGACAGCCGGAAGGTGTAGGTGTTGCGGATGTTGACCGAGCGTTGGCAGATCAGATTCGCCGCGACCTGGGCGACTGATCGTTGCGTGAACTCATGCGCCGAGACCTGGCTGCCGACCCGCAGGCCGAATTGCTCGATGCTGGCCTGGTCACGCGCTTCGACGATGTTGGCGTTGTAGAGGACGGTGCAGTCGGCGAACTGCAGCCGGTAGCAATTGTAGGCGTCATTCGGGTCGGAGCGGACCAGTTGCACCGGGTCGCCATCCGTCGGCCGCACGAAATCGCTGTCCGTTAGGTCGTAGATCGGGGTGGTATTCGGCGTGAACACGTAGCCGTTGCCGCTGATCGGCGCGTCGCCATACGGGATCGCCTTCAGCACCGCGCCCGACCACACGGCGGCCGTGTTGGTAATCTGGAACCAGCGGGCGAGCACGTCATTGGCCTTCTCGACCGAGTCCAGACACGGCGAGAAATCCAACCCCAGCGCCCGGCAATAGGTCTGCCAGGAGGCATCGCCGGTGGTCTGGGCGTTGGCACCGGAGAACCACGACGCCCCGTCGATGCAGGATCCCGGAAGACCAACACCGTGAATGCCGATGAGATAGTCCTGGGCGACAAGCGGGATGTCGGCATCGCCGCGACTGTTGATCCCGGTGCCGTAGAGCGCGCCGAAGGTTTCCACTTTCAGGTTCGGCAGGGAGTCACTGGAGCCGAGGTCAAAGCTCGCCGATGCCAGATAGGCGGTGTAGCGGTAGTTCAGCGCCTGGGACGGGCTGAACGATGACAGCCAACTCCAGGCTGTCTGCGACGAACTCCCTAGGAACGCGGTCAGCCCGAGTGCGCCCGGGCTGCCATACTGGTCCTTGCCCTTCCAGACATTGCCGAAGCCATTGATCGGCCCGGCGCAGATGCCGAGGATCAGCCCGGTCTGGTAGGTGTAGCTGGTGACGGTCTTGCTGCTGCCGCCCTTGCCGCCCGCCTTCGACGAATGCGCGATTGCTCGGAAGTTGCCATACCAGAGCAGGTTGATGCCGGAGGCCGCGCGTCCCCAGAGCAGCGGCACCGGCAAGGTGGCGATCGAGGTGTTGATCGCGATATCGGTGTAGTCCGGCTTGACGTCCGACTTCTTGCCGCCCCCGAACAGCCAACTCATCGCTTGCCCCACGGGTTGAAGAAGCGGCGCGCCCGGTTCTCCGACAGCGGCCCCGGCAAGCCGACATCGGACTCCACGACAATGCCTTCGGGCTGATAGGCGTGCACCACCAGCGGCCACGCGGTGACGATGCCGCCATGCGCGAAGGCACGCCCGATCTTCCAGACGACGATGTCACCCGGGCTTGGCGTCTCCACTTCGATCCCACGGGCGGTCAGGAAGCCGAGATAGCGCTCATCGTCCCGATGCAGATGCCACTGGACCGGGTATGGGCGCGGATCGAAGGTAGGCACGACGCCTGTGTCGACGTAGACGCGGACCAGCAGCATGCCGCAGTCGACGCCAGCACCCAGCATATCGGCCTGATGGTGATAGGGCGTGCCGATCCAGCGTCGGGCTTCCGCCACGACAGCAGCACGCTGTTCCAGTTCGGTCATGGGTGGTCTCAGTACATCGCCAGTTCGGGCGGCGGCACGAAGGGATAGCCCCGAAAATTCGCCAGGTTGTTGAACCGGCCAGTGCAGGTCGCCGTGGTTTTGTCGCAGCCTTTGTAGACGACGAAGCTGTCGCCGGCGGCGGGCGGATAATCGAGCGGCCGTTGCAGCGTGAGGCCGCTGGACGTCGACTTCCGCACCGTCCGCGACACGCCGACATTGGCACCACTCTGGAAGGTGACGACGCCCTGGCTGTAGATGTCCTGCGCTGAGCCGGACCAGGGAATGAAGGTCAGCGTCGGGCTGGCACCCACCGTGCCGGCGGCGCTGTTCGCAGCTTTCGACAGGGTGCATTTGGCGTCGTAGACCGTGTTCAGGCAGCCGGGTTGCCAGATCTCCTGCGGCATATCGATGGCGAGCTTGTTCAGCATCGACTTGATGGTCATGCGGCAGGAAAGCCGGCCGATATTGTCGACCGTCGCCACTAGCCCGTGGAACATCACCACCAGACCGCCGCCGATCACCGCCCCGCCCGGGCCGGTCAGCATGGCGCGCGCCCGCTCGATGGTGGCGCCGTCAAAGCGACCCTCCCGGACCGCCACCGGCCACGGCAGCCCGGCGATGGTCGAGGCCGGTTTGAAGGCGATGTCGATCGATCGCTCGTCGATGTCGACGCCGCAGGTCTGTTTGAGCTTCAGCCCGTCGATCAGAATGTCGCCCGCGGCGAAGACCAGTGCCGGCGCACCCGATTGCGGGACGACGACGCTGAATTGGGCGTTGGTGAAGCGGACGGTGGTGCCGTCGGCGAGGGTGATAGTGAAGCAGTCGGCGAAGGAGAGTTCTCGGCTGGACTGCAGCGCCGAGATGATCGCAACCGGCGCCGATTTCACGGCAGCACCGTGGTGAGCTTGAGCTCGTGCAGCGACCAGAGATTGGCCATGAACTCCTCGAAATCCTGGGTGTCGGCGGCGAACCAGCAGATGAAGTAGAAGCGGAACGACGCGGTGATCTGGCTGCCGGCAGCAGGCGCCGTGTTAAAAGTGAGCGTGTTCGGCGGCGCGAAGACGTAGCTCGCCGGGTCCTGCAGAACACCGGCGACGAAGACGCTCATCAGATCGGCAGGGATGACGTAGCCCACTGGCTCGACCGCTTCGCCCACGGTGCGCACCAGGGTGAACACGGTGGTCGTGCCATCCCCGACGCCAAGCGGCCCCTGCGTCACGGTGTCGTCGGCCAGGTTGCGTGTCACCGCGCCGAGATCGAGCAGGAAGGTGTCGTATTGCCCCTGCCGCGCCAGGAAGAAGCCCATCAGGGTCTGGATTTCCTGGTTGGCGTCGCCGCGCAGAACTTCGAAGGTCAGCGTCAGATCGTAGATCGCATATTGCTGCCAGGCCGTTCGGATTTCGCGGCCGGAGACGTGGCTGGCAACCCGCGTCCTGAACTTGGGCGCGACATGAACGCTCCAGGCCAGCCCCGGCGGCAGCGGGAATTTCTCGGTGCTCACAGCGGGCGCGCTCCCGACGACAACCAGTGGTTCGATGGCGATGCAGGCGACGCGCAGCGGGGCGACACCCTTGGCAACAAGCTCGGCTGCGGCGGTGGCAAGCCGCGCCGAGGGCGCGCCCCTGGACACGAGTTCCGCCAGCGCGAGATTGACGCGCGCAGGCGCCGTGCCCTTCGCGGCAGCCTCCGCCGCGATGAAATCCAGCCGAGCGGCCATGTCACTGAACCAGTTCGGCACCGACTTGGAGAGCGTCCACGCTCTGATAGGTCCAGTTCCCGCCGGTGTTCGGATCGACCGTGAAGATGTCGGTGTGCCCGGCATGGGAGGCATTGGTGCTCGCGGCAGCGCCGGTGGCGCGTGCGGTGCCAGACTGAATGACGGACTGGACCTGACGCTGGCCGGAATCGTCCTGCCGGGCCACGAGGACGCTCTGAACCGCCAAGATCTGCGGCGCGTTGGCAACCGGCGTCAGGCTGTAGAGGTCGATGTTCCCCGCAGCACTGCACGACACGTAGGAGGAATCGTCCATGTAGGGATTGCTCGCCAACTGCCAGTTGGCCGAGGCCGATCCCGTTGGCGTCCACTGTGTTGATGCACCGGCGCCGATCAGCGTCTGCGCCGGCACCCGAGTATTGCCGAGGAAGCTGTTCAGCGCCGAGCCGCTGTTGTCGCAGATGTAGAAATCGTCGACGACAGCGCCGTTGTAGGGAAAGCTGATCTGATCGACGCCGGTCGAGCCGTTGCAGGACGTGACCGCCGAGACGACCGACAGCACCACCGTCTCGTTGACCCTGACGGTCACCGCGCCATTGCCGGTGCCGATCAGCCCGTAGACCTCGACGAACTGCCAGACCGTACCGGGGATCAGCGCCATCGGTGCCGAGGACGCGGCGGCGGAGTTCCACGGCGTGCAGGTGATGGCGCCAGCTGAGCTGATGTCCAGCCGGAAGTTCTGGCCTTTAACGGAATCGTTGAACTGCACCTACACGCCGGACGTGTTGGCGATGGCGAACCCGCAGTAGAAGGTGCCGAGGTTGGCCGGCAGATTGATCTGCCCGAGCTTGGCCGCCCCGCCGCCGGCACGCCCCTGTCCGGGCAGGATGGTGGCGTTGGTGAAGCCGAGGCTCGCCAGCACAGACGCCGGTGCCAGCGGTGTCAGGTAGTCGAAGCCCGCGCATTTGATGAGAGCCATGGGTCAGGTCCGGAAGGCGCCATTGCGCATCTGGTTGGACAACCACCGCCGCATTGTCGTTCCCTGCCGCAGGAGCAGTGCTTCGAGATCGACGTTGCTGCCGGCGTTGATCGACGGTGCGTAGTGGAAATTGACGTCGCCACTCGCGCTGGTGCCGGTGCCGTTGCCACCAGCCCCGGATGGCGAGGACGGTGCCCGCATCTGCTGCATCGCATCGGCAATGCCGGCCGGTAGCACGAACGCCGAGGCTCCGCCTTCCGCGAAATTCCGCAACGGTGAAGCGATCCGCTCCGGCAGCACCATCTCGTTGCGATGCAGTTCGGCCAGAGCACCGTCCGCCGGCACGCTCGCCCAGCCGCCGGCCGCAGAGGGGATCATCCCGCCGAATGCCGCCACAGCCGCAAAGGCTGCTGCCGCCGCAGGTGGTGCGAGGAGCCAGCCCACATAGGGAATCTGCGCCACATCATCATAGACCGCGGCCGCTGTGGACGCGGCATGGCCGAGCACGCCTTGCTTCTGGGTGGCGGCGTCCATCGCAGCCCCGGCGCTGGACACCGAACTGCGCGCTGCAGTCCCGGCCGTCACTGCCGCCGTCTGCGCGGATTGCGAGGCCATTGTCGTCGTGGCTAGCCCAGCGATCTGGCTCGCCAAGAAGCCGAACGCCTGCTTGATGCCGGATTGCATCAGGCTTTCCACCATCGACAAAGCGAGGCGTTTCAGCCCTTGCTGCAGGGTCTGCGTGCCCATCAGCATGCCTTCGATCGACGAGGTGAACGCGTGTTCGATGGGGGCAAAGGCGTTCTGCCAAGCCTGCGTCACCTGTTGTGCCGCCTGCTTGTTCAGATTGGCAGTGTCGACCGCATACTGCTCCTGCACCGCCGCCAGCTTGGCCTGCGCTTCGGCGATCTGCACTGCCGTGCTGTTGGGATCGGCGGTGACCGCCTGGAACTCGGCCTGCTTGGCCTGGAATTCCAGCTTCAGCGCATTCATCCGGCGGTCGAGTTCAGCCTTGGCCCCCTCGCCATCGAGATCGCCGAACAGCCAGTTCACCAGGCTGCCGGCCTCCTTGCCCTTCGGAGCGGGGGCGCCGGCCAGATCGATCTTGGCGATCTCCGCCCGGCTCGCCAATGCGATCTGGCGGATTTTCTGATCGTCCTGCATCTGCTGCTGGAGCAGACGGGTCTTCTCGTCAAGTGCCGCCTTGTAGGCCTTGATGTCGTCGCCGTAGAGCGAGCGGCCCTTCTCGACCCATTGCTGCGCAAGTGCCAACTGCTGGCCGACATTGCTCTTCGACGCCTCGATCTTGAGGCGCATGGTCTCAGAGAAGTTGGCCCATTCATCGGACAGGGACTTGGTGTCCGTGTCGTGCTGGAGGGTGGCGATCTGCTTGCGGATGTCGAGCTCGGCGCGCGATCCGGCCTGCACCTGCGCCAGATGGTCCTGCCAGAACTTGAGCTCGTACTGCTTCTGCTGCTCGCCCACCAAGCGGCGCTGCACCAGTTCCTGTTCCAACTCGTCGCGCAGCGATTGCAACTGGCCGGCGCCGACGCGGTTGTTCAGCTCGCGCTGCTGACGTTGCAGCAGGGCGATGTTGTCCTGGATCAGCGCGGCCTCACCACCGGTCGCGGTCTTCAGCGCCTCCTCGTCGCGGGCCAGTTCCTGCTTGATGCGGTCGCGCTCGGCGTCATCGGCCTTGAGCCGGAAATTCTCGTCCTGGATCTCGCGGAGGGTTCGCAGGTGTTCGGCATCCGCGCTCGAGGTGGCGCTGCTGGTCGTGGTCGACGACATGGCGTCCGGGGGCACCACGGAGGGGAGCGTGGCCGCGGTATCGGCAGCGGGCGGGCGGATATTGGCCGCCGCTTCCGGGAAGGCGCCGATGAGCGCGTAGTAGTCCTTGGTCTCCTGCTTGATCTCGCCCAGCCCGTCGATCCAGCTGGCCATCGACTTCATGACGCTGGCCAGATTGGCGTTGAAGCGGTTCGCCCATGCGGACTCGCTGATCGACCGCGTCAGATCATCCCAGGCGGATTTGACGTCGTTGCTCGCCTTCTGCATCGGCGTCAGGCCATCATTGATCAGCGGTCCGAACTTGGCCTGCAGCGCCTCGATCGCGACCGCCAGTGCCTGGGCCTTCTGTCCGTTCTCCTCGAAATCATGGATCGCCTTGGCCTGGGTGACCGACAGAAACGAGAAGCGCTGGTCCAGCTTGGCGATGCTGTCATAGCCACCGTGGAGGACGGTGATCAGCTCCTCGCTTGCCTTCTTGACGTCGGTGCCCGTCACGCGCGCGTAGCCAGCCGCAGCCTGGCCCAGGCCGACATAGGATTCGACGCCGATATCGCGCTGCTGGGCGAAGGCCGCCACCATCTCGGTCGCCGTGGTGGTGGTCACGCCATGCAGTTGGCGCAGCTGATCGATGTAGGACCCGATCCGGTCGCGGCCGTAGTCGAAGCCTTGGCCGGTGGCATCCATCGCCGCCTTGATCTGGCCGAACGCTTCGCTCCACCGCTCAGCGGCGCCGAGCATCTCGATGAAGGCCCCAGCGACGGCTGCGACGCCTGCCACGATCAGCGTGGTGGGCGAGAGCAGCGTGCCAAAGGCGCCGGCCAGGCTGCCGGTGCGCTCGGTCAGCACCATCATCGAGCCGGCCATCCGCTTGTAGGAGCCGGTCAGCGCCTCGTGCGCCATGACCAGCTTCTCGCGGAACACACCGGCCTGGTGCTCGCCAGCGGCCGACACGCCCTCCATCGGCGCCTTCGCAG
Source organism: Pseudomonadota bacterium (assembly GCA_021808875.1). The sequence continues at coordinate 26,528 of JAKBAU010000009.1, forward strand.
CCTGCAATTCGCTGCGCAGCCTGGCGACGCTGGCCTGTGCCAATGCCGCCGCTGAGGCAGTCTGGCTGAGGCCCGCCTTGAGGTCCTCGGATGCCGAGGCACCAGCCGCCCGCATCTGGGCGGCCATGTTGCGCAATTCGGCAGTGGTGGCCGAGAGGTCCGCCTTCGCCAGCGCCAGCTTGGCGGTCAGGCTGGTGACGTCGGCACTGATGCTGACAGCGATGTTGGTGGTCATGGCTTGCGACGACTGACGTAAGCGGGGAATGTTGCGCGGACGTCTCCTCCACTTGGCAACACAGCAGGGAGCAATGTCATCCGGTCAAATCGGACGCCTTCTGTGCGAATTGCCATGCACTATTGGCCTCTGCATCATATGAGCCCGAAAGGAAGCGTTTCTCGCGATGTCGGTGGATTACCTGCGTCACCACCTCAATGCCCTCGAAGCCGAAGGCCGCTTTGGCGGTAGGGCCTATCCCGAAGGATTGGAGCGGTTTCCGCGAACATTGGTGGGCCAGGGATTCTTCCCAGGTGGGGATGGCCTCTGGCGTGATGTCGGACCGACGACTTTGCGTCAGCCGAGTCCCTATGCATTCCCCACTGGGGGCATCATGTTTCTTGGCAACGACTTTGGTACGTTGGAGAGCTTCCAACGGCTGAACCTGCACGAAAACCCGCCTACATGGCGCTGGCTTCGCCAGCGTCTCGATCATGCGAGGATCCCCGGATGGCTGGGCTTTTACACCAACGCTTACCTTGGGCTACGCACAGATCGCGCGGCTTTGGCACACCCCGTAGACCACCCGGGCTACAGTGCAGCCTGCGCCGAATACCTTGCGCTCCAAATCCGCACACAGATGCCTAAGCTGATCGTTGTGCTTGGCGAACGCCCTGCGCGATTGTTGGGTCCTTTGGTCGGCTTGAAAAATTTCGAGATTGGTGCGGCCAAACCAGGTCACTTCGACGCTACTTCCATTTTGACTCTGCGCGTCAGCCATCCGTACTCCGATGTCGGAAAGTCATCAGTCCAGCGCGCGGAGGAAGGAATGCTTCTCGCGAAGGCTTGGGGAAAGGCCCTGAACTGGTAGATTGCTGTTCGGAATGGGCGAAGTGACAAATTTTCTAGCCGAACGACCATTAGGCGCGGCTGTCATCTGCCGGAATTTCCCCCAACGATCACATCCGGTGGCCGACGAACCACTTCAGCAGCAGATGGGAGGGTGGGTTCCGGCGCCAATATGCGAGGAGGTCGAGGTAGGCGGGGAAAGGCAGCGCATCGATCTCGGCGGGCGTGTAGCCACAGCCGGTCATCAGGCTGCCGTAGACCTCTGTCCAGTCGAGATCGCTCAGGGTGCCGGCGCTATCGCCGGTGTCATGGTGGTTGCCGGCTGCGCCGGCGGGGCTTCCCCCGGCTCGATCTTCCGCATCTCGACGCCCATCAGCAGCGCCACCTTCTCCACCGCCGCCTTCAGTTCGGGGAAGGTGACACCGACGATGGCATCGACGTCCGCCGGGGTCACCGCGGCGTTAGCGGCATGCATGGCGAGGTAGATGATCGTGGCCTGCGCGCCCATGCCTTCTGAGCTGTCGATGCCGATACGCGTGAAGGCGGGTCCGGCCTGGCGCATGGCGCCCAGCGTCAGTGGAGCAATCGGGAAATCCTGGCCGCCCAGGGTGATGGTGCGATCGTCAGCCATGTTTGCTGTCCTGTTGGATGGGGTCGGTTGATGGCGCTTGCGCCGATTGGTCGAGATGGTCCGCTTCCGCGCGCAAGGCGGCAGCGATCTCGGTGTCCGATGCCCCGCGCCCGCGGGCGAGGCAGATCAGTTCGGTGAGGTGGGCTTGCTCGAGGTCCGTCATCGCTGCCTCATGCCTGGTCGCTCGACCAGTCGAATACCCGGCCGAAGCTGTCGGCGAAGGCGGAGAATTCGAAGTCCGGGATGGTGCAATCCTCGTTCTTGAACTCCCAGGTCGTCTTGGTCGGGATGCACTGGTAGAGGCTCAGCGCCAGCTTGTTGCCCTGGAAACTATTGCCGAGATTGAGCCGGAAGATTGGGGACGATCCCATCAACTGGTTGTAGGCAATGATGCGGGCACCGCTCGTCGTCTCGAAATAGGCGTAGGAGATGACGACCTTCACCCCGGCGGTCTGGTCGGTGGCGCTGAACGTGTAGGTGCCAGTCGTCATGTCGCAGGCGTATTGCCCTGCAATCGGCGCCGAGGCGACGCGGGTCAGCTGAATGCCGGTGGCGGCATTGAACACCCCGAGATCGAGGCCCGGATTGCCGGCCGACATCTGCGCGCCGTTCGCCACCACGACCTGATATGGGCTGGCCGGGATCGCCGTGCCGACGGAGCCGCCTTCGTCGACCACCTGGACCTGTTCACCGGTGGCGAGCGTCTGGCCGAAGAACGCGTCGTTGAGCGCACGGGCGTTGATCTTGGCGAACTTGGCCTTGCCGGTGATTTTCATCTTACCGCGGGCGACCGCGACCGGCGCCTGGTATTGGCCGGTCAATTCCTTGGCGTCGAACGACATATCGACACTGACATCCTGCAGCGTGCCGACACGGGTCGGCGTTGGTGCGGTGATGTCGGTGCGCACCAGGAACAGCGCTCCGGCACCGAAGCTGTATTGCTCCAGGGGCATTGTGGTCTCCGAGGGTTGTAAGGGGGGCGTCGACGAGAGGAACAGCAGCCGGTCCGCTTATCCGGGCGCTCTCAATCTGCTTGCTCTTGCCACCACCAATGGGCTAGACTTGTGCAAGATGTAGGACAAGTCGCTATGCGCACGATCAGCTTCTCCGAGGCTCGTAACCACCTGAAGCAGGTCATCGACCAAGCGGTCGATGATGCGGATATAACTGTGATCACACGCCGGGACGCGCCGGATGCGGTGGTCATGTCGCTGGACACGTTCACCAGTTGGCAGGAGACCGTCCACCTGCTTAAGACCCCGGCCAATGCCGCACATTTAGCGAATTCGATCAAGCAGTTGCGCGCTGGCAAGACGAAGCCGAATGATCTGATCGATGCCTGAACGGCTGCTTTGGACTGCCGCCGCATGGGCAGACTACGTCTGGTGGCAAGGTCAGGACCGGAAGACGCTGAAACGGATCAATCTCCTGATCCAGGACGCGTTACGGCACCCGTTCGAGGGGATCGGCAAACCAGAGCCCTTGCGGGAAAACCTCTCCGGCTTTTGGTCTCGGCGCATCGATGACACTCATCGGCTTGTCTACACCGTGGAAGACGATGCCTTGGCCGTAATCGCCTGCCGCTATCACTACGAGTAACCGCCTCCCTCACGGCACCAGAATCTTCACCGGGATGATGGCCTTCGCGATGCCATCCAGAACGCCGGGGAACTGCTCGACCTCGCCTTCAATCCAACAGTGTAACACTAGCCCTCCCAAGGTCTGGACACCGGTGAGCAGGTTTGGCGCCAACGCCACCTCGATGGCGTCGACGATGTCGTTCAGCGCCGCTTCGGGATTGGCATTCGGGTCCTTGCCGACGTCGGTGTAGACCCAGAGTTCGGCGCTGATCGTCCGCTTCGGCGGCAAGCCGCGCGTCTCACGCGGTGGGTAGTGGGTGCCGGTCGACTGGATGAACAACGCCGGGAACGATGACACCTTGCTCCACAGTTGCAGCCGTCGGCCGCTGGTGTTGAAGGTGGCCGCCGTTAGCGCCAAATCGAACAAAGCGGAAATAATCGTTTCTCGGGTCATGTTGACGTCGATCCCACACTTGGTACGCTCTCACGCGATCAGGAACGCCGGAGGCATCATGTCGAAATACGCGCCGCTGGGTCGCCATCTGGCCAGCCGAACTGATGAAACGTGGCGGACGACGTTCCCCGAGATCGAGAAACTCCTCGGCTTCACTTTGCCCGATAGTGCTCGCAAGCACCCGGCCTGGTGGGCAAATGACCAGCAAGGTATTCGGGCGTCAGTTTGGCTCGAGGCTGGCTGGCGGACCGAAGAGCTTTCAATTGCCTCCGAAAAGGTCGTGTTCAGGCGCGATGGTATTCCCACTATGCGCCCGACGCCGAAAGCCGAGAGCGCGCCCTTTGTGCCTATCCCGCTGTCCGAGCCGGTTGAGATGCATCTGAGGATGAGTTGGACGACGCTAGGAGCCATTGCCACCGATGGAAATGGCAAACTAGTCTTCCCGGTGGCACCCCACTCGCCTGCGATCTATCGGTTCACTATCCGGATGGCCGGAAAGGAACGGCGTTATGTCGGTGAAGCCGTCGATGTCGCTCGTAGATTTCAGAACTATCGAACGCCAGGGCCGACCCAGCAGACGAGTCAACGTATCAACGAAATACTGACTGCGGCGATGGGTGTCGGTGCCGAAATTACCGTTGCCGCAGTCCTTCCCGATGCGGCGTTGTTCAATCAGAACGGCACGCAACGGAGCGCCGATCTGAACTCCAAAGTCATCCGATGCCTCTTCGAGAATGCGGCCATCCTCGATGGCGGCGGTGAGGAAGTAGAAAGCTTAAACATGGCGAAATGACCCCTTTTCAAGTCAGGCTTCATTCTCGGATCCGCTGATCCATCGCCGCCGCCAGTTCCGTCGTTGCACGCGTCTCCATGCCGCCAAGGCCGGCGCGGAGGTAGAGCTGGGCATCGAGGTTTGCGACGCGTGAGTAGGCGCCGACATCGATGCGGGTCGGTGAGATATCCCGGCCGAAGGCTTGGCTGATCGTGCGGCTGTAGGCGCGCACCTTGAACCGCCCGCGCCGGCCTGGGGCGCCGTATTCCAAAGCCGCCGCCTTGGCGTATTCGGAACTCGGCAGGTCGCCATCCAGGGTGACGACGCCCTTGATCCGCTGCGGGTCGTCGTAGATGCGTGAGACGATCTCGCTGCGCAGCTTGCCGGTCCGCTCAGGCGCCAAGGCGCGCACCCGTGTTTCAAGTTCTTCCGTCAAGGTGCGAATTCTGGCAAGCAGAGCGTCGTGCAGTTCTGCCGGCCATTCGGCGAATCGGGCGACGACACGGCGGTCGCCGCTGATGACAACATCGAAGTCCATGCTCAGCCTGCCACCGGAACCCGGTATTTTTCCAAGACCGCCGCGATGTCCGGCGGGAACGGTCCGGACTGGCCGGGCAAGGCGCCGATCCAGTACTGCTCCTGGCCAACGCCAGGCTCGCCTTGGCTGCGCAGGAACGGATCGCGCGCCCGTGCCTTGAAGCGGGCAGTGACCAGACGCAGCACCGCCATCTCCAGATCGGCCGGCGGATTGGTCGTCCCGGGCGTGAACAAGCCGGCCTGATACTGGATGGTGTATTGATCGGCCCTCCAGCCGATCGGCGTTCCGGTCGAAGGGTCGATCCGGGAAGTATCCGAATTTTTGTGTGCGGGGCGTAGTTCAGTCCCACCCACCATTGGGCGAACGACTGTAAGCGACGGATGACCGTGACGGCAAGGCCATGACGCGAGCGGCGGCAGCGGCGCGACGAT